>JBKPLI010000148.1:0-26554 GCA_046731555.1 Actinomycetota bacterium
CGCTCGTACGCGGACTCGCCCTCGGGGTAGCGGTACGAGAACGCCTCGACCGCGGCCGCACCGCGGTCCTTCGCCTCGCCGATCGCGGCGAGGAAGAGCGACTGCAGCACCCACGGGCTCGACTGGTCGACGATGTAGGCGCACGTGACGAGCACGGAGTCCTCGGACGGCGGTCCGCCCGGCAGCTCCTGCGCGCGCGGGAAGAGGTCGCTCGGCCCGTACTGCATCGAGCCGAGCACGCGACCGTCGGAGTCGTAGTAGACGGTGCCGAAGGCGCCGAAGCCGAGCTCGACCTTCTCCATCCACCGGCCCTTGTCGACCGGCCGCCGGCCGCGCGACTGCCACCACACGCATTCGTGGCAGACGCTCGGCGCGGTCTCGAGCGTGAGCTTCGTCAGCCCTGCGAGCCGCGGCGGCACGTCAGCCGACCTCCTCGACGACCACGTCGATCGCGGGACGGACGTCCGCCATGCGCGCGAGATACTCGGCCACGCGGCCCTGAACCGCCTCGGCGACGTCCGGGATCGACGCGCCCCACTCCACGCCGAGGTGGAGCTGCACGCGGTCGGTCTCGACGCGCACGGCGTGCCTGCCCACGAGGCCCTTCACGCCGGGGACGTCCTTCGCCGCGTCGGCCGCGTAGCGCGCGAGCACGTCGGTCGCGATGTGGCTGTGGCCCTCCATCTACCCGGATCGTAGAACGAGCTCCGTCGCCTCCGGGCGCGCGAAGAACCGAAAGGGCACGAACGTCGTCCCGAGGCCGGGCGAGACGTGCATCACCGTCGTGCCCCGGCGGTAGACGCCGTGGGTGAACCGCGCCCGCGGATGCGCGAGGTAGAGGCGGCCCGAGCCGTAGGGAAGCACGATCTGCCCCGCGTGCATGTGCCCCGCGAGGATGAGGTGGAACCGGCCCGGATCGACGAAGTCGAGCGCGCGCGGGAAGTGGCAGAGCAGGATGCGCAGGTCGGCATCCGAGTCCGGGAAGCCGCTCCGGCGGCGCGAGAGCCACGAGCGCGGGTCGACGCCAGCGAGCTCCACCCGCCGGCCGCGCACCTCGAGCTCGACGGTCTCGTCGAGCAGGAGCCGCCCGTCCTTCAGCTCGACGGGGTCGACCGGCACGGAGAACGGGTCGCGCGAGAACGCGAAGTCATGGTTGCCGAGCACAACGTACGGATGATCGAGGCGGCCGAGCAGCTCGAGGAGGCGCGGCTCGCCGCGCGGGCGCGACAGCAGGTCGCCCGTGACGGCGACGAGGTCGGGGGCGCGCTCGGCCGTCCAGTCGACCGCGCGCTCGACCGCACGCACGCCGCGCGAGGGCACGCCGAGGTGGAAGTCCGAGAGGTGCGCGATGCGCAGGCCGTCGAGCTCGGGCGGCAGGCCGGGCACCTCGAGGTCACGGACGCCGAGGCGCACCCAGCCTGCCTCGAACGACCCCCACGCCGCGGCCGCCCCGCCGGCGGCGGCAAGCGCCGCCAGCGCACCGTGCGCCGACGGAAGCCTCAAGCGGGCTGCCTCGGTCCGAGCGCGACGGCCGTCGCGGCGACGCCGACGACCACGAGCGCGACTGCCGCGCCGATCTCGAACGGCTCGCGGCGGTTCCACGCCGCCTCGATGTCGGCCGACGGCGTGTGGCCGCACTGGATCCCTTGGTGGAGGCAGTACCACTCGTGCTCCTGCGCGCTGTTCATGCGGCGCTGCTTGACCGCGTGGTCGACGATCCCTCCGAGCGCGACGAGCGCCGCTCCGGCGATCGCGACGACGGCAATGCGAAGTGCGCGCCGGTGCACGCGCGGCACGGTACCGGAGCGCACCGCGCGCTAGGTCAGCGTTCCGCGGGCGCGGCCGAAGCGCAGGTAGAGCGTCGGTACGACGAACAGGTTGAGGAGCGTCGACGTGATCAGGCCGCCCAGGATCACGATCGCCATCGGGTACTCGATCTCCGCACCAGGGATCTCACCGGAGATCACGAGCGGCACCAGCGCGAGTCCGGTTGCCAACGCCGTCATGACGATCGGCGCGAGGCGTTCTCGGGCACCGCGAAGGACGAGCTCGGGGCCGAAGCGCTCGCCTTCGTGCCGTTCGAGGTGCTGGAAGTGGTTGATCAGCAGGATGCCGTTCCGCGCGGCGATCCCGAACACGGTGAAGAACCCGACCAGCGAGCCCATGGAGACGACGCCGCCGGTCCCGGACGCCGCGAGGACTCCTCCGACCAGCGCGAAGGGCAGCGTCAAGAAGGAGAGGATCGCGAGTCGCGTGCTCGCGAAGCAGACCTGCAGGAGCAGGAAGATGCCGAGCGCAGCGGCGCAGCCGAAGCCGAGCATGCGCCGCTGCGCAGCCTGACGCTCCTGGAACTCGCCGAGCACCTCCGCGTGGTAGCCGAGCGGGAACCTGAGGCCCTCGAGCCGTTCCTCGACGTCGTGCACGACAGCGCCGAGGTCGCGTCCGCTCGGGTTGAGGCTCACGTCGATGCGGCGCGAGTTGTCCTCGCGCGAGATCTGGTTCGGAGTCGGCTTGATTCGAACGTCGGCGACGTCGCGGAGCCGCACGTGTCCGCCCGACGGCGTATCGAGGAGCAGGTTGCGGATGCTCGACACGCTGCTCCGCGTCTCTGGGGTGCTCCAGACCATCACGTCGTAGACCTTGTTGTCGCGATGGATGTCGCTGACCTCGTCGCCGGCCACGAGCGTCGCCGCCGCGCGTCGGATGTCACCGGGCTTGAGGCCGTGGCGCGCCGCCCGCTCGAGGTCGGGTCTGACCTCCAGGTGCGGGACGTCGACCGCGAGCTCCGTGTGCAGGTCCTCGATCCCGTCGATCGTCGAGAGGGTTCCCTGCACCCGCGCCGCCATCGCCCGCAGGCCCGGCAGCTCCGCGCCGAAGATGCGGACGACGATCGCGTCGCTCGACCCCGCGAGCACCTCCTCGATCCGCTCGTTGAGATACGTCTCGACGTTCCGGAAGAGCCCGGGATATCCCTCGACCGTCTCCTCGAGCTTCGTGATCGTCTGGTCGTAGCCGACGTCGGGATCGACGCTGATCCAGTTCTCGGCGAAGTTGATCCCGGTGATCTCCTCGCCCTGCACGGCGCGTCCGATGTGCGAGCCGAAGTTGCGCACGCCCGGAATCGTCCGCAGCTCGCGGCTGCCGGCCTCCGTGATCCGGACGGCCTCCGCGTGCGAGGTGCCCGGCTTGGAGATCCAGTGCATCAGGAAGTCCCGCTGCTTGAACTCCGGGAACAGCGATTCGCCGAGGAACGGCACGACCGCGACGCCGGCCAGCATCGTGACCGCGGTGACGATCAGCGCCGGGCTCGGCCGCCGGACGATCCGCGCGAGCACCGCGACATACGCACGCTGGAGCCAGCGCGTGAGCGGCGGGTCGCGGCGCTCGAGCGGCGCGTTGCGCAGCAGGATGAGGCTGAGGGCCGGCGTGACGGTCAGTGCAACGACGAGCGACGCCAGCACCGCGAGCCCGTACGAGAGCACGAGCGGCTTGAAGAAGGCTCCCGAGACGCCGTGGAGCAGGAAGACCGGGGCGACCGCGAGGACGATGATCAGCGTCGCGTAGACGATCGCGCGACGAACCTCGAGCGACGCGTCGAGGACGATGGCCGCGGTCGACTTGCCGCTACCGTCGCGACGGTGCTGGCGAATGCGCCGCACGATGTTCTCGACGTCGATGATCGCGTCGTCCACCACCACCCCGACGGCGATCACGAATCCGGCCAGGATCATCGTGTTGAGCGTGGAGCCGCGCAGGTAGAGCACGAGCGCCGCAGCCATGAGCGAGAGCGGGATCGCCACGAGGCTGATGAGCGCGGCGCGCCACTCGAAGAGGAATGCTCCGAGCACGAGCACGACGAACAGCGTTCCGAGGAGCAGCGCCCGTGTGAGGTTGTCGACCGACACCTCGATGAACGTCGCGGGCCGGAAGATCGTGCTGTCGATCTGCACGCCGGACAGACCGGGACGCATCTCGTCCAGCGCCTGCTCGACTCCGCGCGTCACGTCGAGCGTGTTCCCCCACGGGAACTTCTCCACGACGAGCAATAGGCCCTGATGGTCGTTGACGACCGCGTCGCCGAAGAGCGGCTGGTGGTCCCACTTCACGTCGCCGAGGTCGCCGAGGCGCAGAGGCGATCCGTCGCGCTTCGTTCGCTCGTTGACGGAGACGGCGGCGAGGTCGCGCGGGCCGAACACCGGCAGGACGTGCTCGATCGCGAGCCGCTGGTTCGGCGTCTCGATGAACCCTCCTGGCCGGGTCTTGGCGGCGTTCGTGTACTTCAGGAGCCCGAACTCGAGCGCGTCGGACGCGACCTGCTGCGTCTCGTCGAGCGACACGTGCATGGCGCGGAGCCGTTCGGGATCCGCCTGCAGCTGGAGCTGCTTCCACCGGTCGCCCCAGATCACGACGTTCGCGACGCCCGGCACGGCCATCAACCGCCAGCGGATCGTCCAGTACGCGACCATCGACAGATCCGTCAGCGAGTACCGCGTCGACGTGATCCCGATCTTCATCACGCGGCTCGTCGCCGACAGCGGCTGGAGGATCCAGGGGATCCCGGACGACTGCGGCAGGGACGGGATCGCGACGGCGAGGCGCTCGTTGACGAACTGCCGGGCCTGCACGCTGTCCGTGCCCGGCTTGAAGACGAGCGTGATCGCGGACAGCCCGGGCACCGTCTTCGAGCGCATGACGTCCAGCTTCGGCGTGCTGTTGAGCGCCTGCTCGAGCGGGATCGTGATCAGCGACTCCACCTCTTCGGTGGACATGCCGAGACCTTCGGTCTGGACCTCGATGAACGGCGGCGCGAACTCGGGGAAGACGTCCACCGGCATGTCGTTCACGCGCGAGGCGCCGTACGCCATCATCCCCGCGGCCACGGCGACCACGAGGAAGCGGAACTTCAGGCTCGACCCGACGATCCAGCGCATCATCGGCGCATGCAGCCCCTGGGTCTCAGTCCTCGGCGAACTCGAACTCGGCGCCGAACAGCTCTGCGGCTCCGGTCGTGACGACGCGCGAGCCGGCCCGCGGCCCGTTCCGGACGAACGCGCGGTTGCCGGCGATCTGCTCGACCGCGACGCGATGCCGGACGAAGGTCAGCGGCCCCACCTGCGAATACGCCCACACCTCGCCGTTCGGCGCGTAGATCAGAGCGGAGTACGGAACGGCCGAGCCGCGTACCGGTGTGGTCCGGATGCCGAGCCGCGCGGCTGCGTGCGCCGACAGCACGACGCGGTTGAGGCCGGTGTCGCCGATCGGGCGGAGCGTCGCGGGCGCCGGCTCCGCAGCCACCTCTCCGAGCGCGCGCGAGCCGCCGCTCAGCTCCGTGTACGCAACCACCGCACCGACACAGGCGGCGATGACGCCCGCGGCGATCCAGCGTCGACGGTACCTCCAGGTGTGGTAGTGGGCCGAGACAGTCATCTACCTTTCTCCTCTCGCAAATCGCAGATAGAGCGCCGGCATCACGAACAGGTTCAGCAGCGTCGACGTGACGAGGCCGCCGAGGACGGTCACTGCGATGGGATGGACGATCTCCTGACCTGCGCGTGACCCCGTCACGACGAGTGGCGCGAGCGCGAGCCCTGCCGCGAGCGCGGTCAGCACGATCGGTGCGACGCGCTCACGAGCGCCTTGGAGGACGAGCTCGCGACCGAACGGCATCCCGTCGCGCTGCTCGAGCTGCTGGAAGTGGTTCAGCAGCAGGATCCCGTTTCGGGCGGCGATGCCCAGCACGGCGAGGAAGCCGACGAGCGACGCGAGCGAGACGGCATCGCCCGTCGCGAATGCCGCAAGCACCCCGCCGGCGGCCGCGGCGGGGAGGGCCACGAACGCAAGCGATGCCAGCCGCCAGCTCTGGAACACGGCCTGCAGCAGGAGCAGGATCCCGATCGCCGCCGCGATTCCCGCACCGATCATGCGCCGGTCGTTCGCCTGCCGCTCCGTGTACTCCCCGAGCACCTCGGCGTGAGACTCGAACGGGAAGTCGATCGCCGCGAGGCGGCGCGTCACATCGCGGTTGACTGCACCAAGGTCGCGCCCGCCGACGTCGAGGCCGATGTCGACGCGGCGCGAGACGGCTTCGCGTCGGATCAGGTTCGGCGTCGGCGCGATGCGCACGTCCGCGACCTCGCCGAGGCGGACGTGGCCGCCGTCGGGCGTGTCGATCAGGAGGTTGCGGATGTCCGTGACGCTGCGACGCGTCTCGGGCTTCGTCCACACGACGACCTGGAAGACCTTCTGCTCCTGGAAGAGGCTCCCGACCTCGAGGCTCGCAAGCAGCGTGGCCGCTGCGCGGCGCACGTCGCCGGGCTTGAGCCCGTAGCGCTGCGCCTTCGCGAGGTTCACCTCGATGTCGATGTGCGGCTGCTCGATGTCGCGCTCCATGTGCACGCGCTTCACGCCGTCGACGTCCGCGAGCGCGCGACCGACCTCTCGCGCCTTGCGCCGAAGCACGTCGAACTGGGGTGCGAACACGCGCACGACGATCGGGTCGTTCGAACCCGTGAGGGCGCGCCGGACGCTCTGGCGCTCGTAGGTCTGGACGTCCCTGACGAGACCCGGATAGCCGTCGACCGCACTCCGTACGGCGGCCAGCGTCGCGCCGTAATCCGCGTCGTGGTCGACGCTGACCCAGAGCTCGGCGGAGTTGATGTCGACCACCTGGTCGCCCAGCACGGCGCGTCCGATCTGCGCCGCAACGTCGCGTACGCCCGGGATCGACCGCAGCTCGCGGCTCGCGCGAGCGGTGATGCGCCGCATCTCCGTCTGCGACGTGCCGGGAGGGCCGTCCCACCGCACGACGAGGTTCGGATCCTTGAACGTCGGCAGGAGCGTCTGCCCGAGGAACGGCACGGCCGCGATCGCGGCGGCGACGGTCACCGAAGCCGCGATGAGCACCGGGCTCGGCCTGCGCAGGATCCGGTCGAGCGCAGACGCGTACGCGCGTTGCAGCCAGACGACGACGGGGGACTCACGAGCGCCGGTCCGCTCCCTCGAGAGGAGCAGCGCGCTCAGAGCGGGCGTGACGGTGAGCGCCACGACGAGCGACGCGAGCACGGCGATCACGTACGAGAGGGCGAGCGGCCTGAAGAGCCTCCCCGACACGCCGGTCATGAAGAAGACGGGCAAAAGCGGGAGGACGATGATCAGCGTTCCGTAGACGATCACGCGGCGCAGCTCGACCCAGGCGTCGACGATCACCGCGGCCGTCGACGTGCTCCGGCCCTCGCTCCGTTCGCGCCGCAGGCGTCGCATGACGTTCTCGACGTCGACGATCGCGTCGTCGACGACGACCCCCAGCGCGATCACGAGACCCGCGAGGACCATCGTGTTCAGCGTCGATCCGCGCGCGTACAAGACGAGCACGGCCGCCGTCAGCGCGAGCGGGATCGCCACCAGGCTGATCAGCACCGCGCGTGCGTTGAAGAAGAACGCCCCGAGCGCGAGCAACACGAGCAGCGCGCCGGCGAGCAGCGCCCACGCGAGGTTGTGAATCGACGCCTCGATGAACGTGTCCGGCCGGAAGACGGTCTTGTCGACCGCGATGCCGGTCATGCCCGGCCGGAGCTGGTCGAGCGTCCGTTCGATGCCTCGCGTCACGTGGCGGGTGTTCGCGCCGGGGAACTTCTCGACGACGAGCAACAGGCCGGGACCGTCCTTCAGCATCGCGTCGCCGATCAGCGGCTGATGGTCCTCGACGACGCGCGCGACGTCGTCCAGCCGCTGCCCTCGGTCCTCGACGGTCACCTTGCCGAGGCCGGCCGCGCCGGTGATCGGGAAGACATGGCGGACTTCGAGCCGCTGTTGCGGCGTGTCGATCCAGCCGCCGCTCCCCGGCTTCGACGCTTCGAGATACGTCAGGGGCGAAACCCACATCGCGTTCCCGGCCGTGCGCACGATCTGGTCGAGCGAGACCTTGTCGGCGACGAGCTGCCGCGGATCGACCTGCACCTGGAGCTGCCGCTCGCGCTGCCCCCAGATCGCGACGTTCGCGACGCCCGGGACGGACAGCAACGCCGGGCGGACCGTCCAGCGCGCGAGCACCGACATCTGGATCGGGGTCACCGAGCGGGACGAGAGTGCGACCATCATCACCCGGCTCGTCGCCGAGCGCGGCTGCAGGATCACCGGCGGCTGTGAGACGTTCGGGAGCGCGTAGGCGAGCGTCAACCGCTCGGCGACCAGCTGCCGCGCGCGCGTCACGTTCGTCCCCGGCTCGAACGTCAGGACGATCGACGAAAGGCCGGGCACCGACGTCGAGCGGATCGAGTCGAGCCACGGCGTCCCGTTGAGCAGCTCCTCGAGATTGACCGTGACGAGGCTCTCGACCTCCGCGGCCGAGAGCCCGAGCGCTTCCGTCTGCACCTCGACGTACGGCGGAGCGAATTCGGGGAGGACGTCCACCGGCATGTCGCGCAGCTGGATCGCACCGACTGCAAGCAATCCGACGGCGATCGCGACGACGAGCAGTCGGAATTTCAGAATGGATTCGACGATCCAGCGCATGGCTCGACACCTCGGTGCAGACGCGGCCGCGCGCGAGCGATACGCAGGGGCCCGGCAGGCGGTGTCCCGCGGAGGTCGCGTGCGAACGTCAGGCTGACGTCAGTCGCCCGGGAGCTGACTGGCTGAGAAGACGTTGGGAATTGCCCTCGCTTCTCCCCACATCGATTTTCTCGTTCTCCGCGTCGCCCGTGGGTCCCTCTCAACCGAACACCGCATTCGCGTGTAACGGCACCGCGCCCAAGGCGAAACAGAATTCACCAAGATGGATAGCACGCGACGCTGGACACTTCAATAGGCAATTTTTCATCTCAGCGTAATCAACGTGAGACAATTGCTTTGAATTTGCGCCACGTAATTTTCATCGTGCGTTCATCTCCGATTTTTCATCGAGTGTTCATGTGACGACCCGAGGATTCGGGGCGGAATGGCAGGACGCACGGGGTGATCCGCGAGGCTCGTAGCCGGCGCCGCGCAATCGTCTGGACGATGGTCGGCGCCGCGGCATTCCTTGCCGTGATGTCGCGGTTCGGCGGCGGCGCGGCGGCGCAATCGGACGCGCCGATCGCGACCGCGACCCGCGGCGACGTCGTCGTGTCGGTCGGGGGCGTCGGCCGAATCGTCGAGGCCGGGGCGACGGCCGACATCTCCGTCCCTTCGGCAGCCGCTGCGTCCTCATCGACCACGGGCCCGACGTCGAGCCCTTCGTCGGCGCCCGCCGACGCGGTCTTCGCCAGGACGACCGGGCACATCGCGCAGTTCCTCGTCGCTCCCGGTCGGCGCGTCGCCGCCGGCCGGGCGCTGGCGGTGCTCGACGACGGCGGGGTCGCCGCAAGTGCGATCACCCTCGCGCGGAACGACCTCGCGACCGCACTGCTCGAGTTGCGGCAGAAGCGAACCAGCGACCCGCTCAAGGGTCTTCCGCCGACGACCGCCGAGCTCACCGCGGCCGAGGTCGCCGTGACGTCCGCGCGCGAGAAGCTCGAGACGTTGCTCCGCGGATCGCGCCCCGCCGACGTGAGCGCCGCGCGCCTCGATGTGAAGCGCGCGAACGCGGACCTCGAGACCCTGCGCGGCGGCAGCGCGTCGGCGCGTGCGCGCGCGATCGCGCTCGCCGACGACGCCGTGCGGCTCGCGCAGCAGCGCGTCGCGAGACTGTTCGCCCCGCCGAGCGCGGCGGACCTGAGTGCGGCACAGGCCGACGTGAAGAAGGCCGAGGCCGAGCTCGCCGCGCTGCTCAAGCCTGCGCCGGGGCCGCTGCCCGAGGCCGTCGCGGCTGCGAAGCAGGCCGTGGTTGCGACGGAGAAGAAGCTCGCGCAGGTCAGCGGCCCGGCCGATCCCGTCGCCGTCGCCACCGCCCAGCTCGACGTCAAGCGCGCCGAGTCGGATCTCGCCGACCTGCAGGCGCTCAATCCGCCGGCGTCCGCTCAAGCGCTGGCGGCAGCGCAACAGGCGCTCGACACGGCGCGCGCGAAGCTCGCGCAGCTGACGGGACCGCCGGATCCGGCCGCCGTCGCGGCGGCGCAACTCGACCGCGACAAGGCCGTGGCCGACCTCGCTGCGCTGCAGCAACCTGCCCCCGCGCCGTCGTCCGAGGCGATCGCCGCCGCCCAGCAGGCGGTCGAGGCGGCCCGCCTGAAGTTTGCGAAGCTCCGGGAGCCCGCCAACTCGGCCGACGTCAAGGCAGCTCGTCTCGAGCTCGAACGCGCCCGGGCCGACCTGCGCACGCTGCGGGCCGGCCCGACCCCGACGGCGATCGCGGCCGCGCGAGCCGCCGTCGCGTCCAGCCGGGCGAAGCTCGCCCAGGTCGTCGGACCGCCGTTGCGGTCCGACGTGACCGCGGCCCAGCTCGAGGTTCGCAAGGCCGAGGCCGATCGTGCGGTGCTGCAGGCCCGCGGCGGGCCGGCGTCGACGTTCGACCTCGGGCTGGCGCGGTTGAAGGTGGCGGCCGCCCGTGCCCGCCTCGACAGCGCGCTCTTCGCGCAGCGGTTGCTCACCGTCCGCGCCCCGGAGGGCGGAACCGTGACCGCGCTCCTGACCGTGCGCGGAGCGCCGGTCGACGCCACGACGCCGGTCCTCACGGTCGCCGACCTCAGCAAGCTCGAGGCGAACGTCGGGCTGAGCGAGTTCGACGCGGCGCAGGTCAAGCGGGGTCAGCGCGCTCTCGTCGCCGTCGACGCGCTCGGCGGCAAGTCCGTCGCGGGCAAGGTGCTCTTCGCGGCGCTGACGGGATCCGACAGCGGCGGCGTCGTCACCTTCCCGGTCAGGGTCGGCCTCTCGCGTTCCGCCGGCTTGAAGCCCGGGATGAACGTCAGCGTCCGGATCGTCGTCGCGCAGCGACGGAACGTCGTCCAGCTCCCGCTCGAAGCCGTGGCGCACGACGACGAAGATCGCCCGTTCGTCACCGTGGTGAACGCCTCCGGCTCGGACGTCCCGCGTCGCGTGACGCTGGGGCTTGCGAACAACAAGGTCGTCCAGATCGTCAAGGGCGTTCGCGCCGGCGAGCACGTCGCGCTCGCGGAGACACAGGGCGGCGAGGAGTGATCGCGGGCGCCGGCGCAGCCGTCATCGAGCTCGCCGACGTCAGCAAGGTCCACCGTCGCGGCGAGGTCGCCGTCGAAGCGCTCCGGTCGGTCGGGTTCGTCGTGCGCGAGGGCGAGTTCGTCGCGATCATGGGCCCTTCGGGGTCGGGGAAATCGACGCTGCTCGGCATCCTCGGCTGCCTCGATCGACCGACGTCGGGCTCGTACCGACTCGTGGGCGAGGAGGTCTCGACGCTGAGCGAGACGCGTCGCGCGCGCGTTCGGCGCGAGCGAATCGGCTTCGTCTTCCAGGCCTACAACCTGCTCCCGCGCTCGACGGCGTTCCACAACGTCGAGTTGCCGCTCGTCTACGCCGGCGTGCCCGCACGCGAGCGGCGCGGCCGGGCGCTCGAGGCGCTCGCGGAGGTCGGGCTGTCCGAACGCGCCGGGCACCATCCGTCGCAGCTCTCGGGCGGGGAGCAGCAGCGCGTCGCGATCGCACGCGCGCTCGTGGTGCAGCCGAGCGTCGTCCTCGCCGACGAGCCGACCGGGAACCTCGACTCGGCGAGCGCCGAGGACGTCCTCGAGCTCCTCGAGCGCGTGCACGGCGAGGGCGCGACGCTGGTCATGGTCACGCATTCCAGCGAGGTCGCCGAGCGCGCGTCGCGGATCCTCCGCCTCGCCGACGGGCAGCTCGTCGCCGACGAGCCGGTCCGCCAGACGGTCGCGGCCGGCGCGGCGCGATGACGAGCTTCGCCGAGAGCTGGCGCATCGCGCTCGGCGCGTTGCGGGCGAACTGGTTCCGCGCCGTCCTGACGGCTCTGGGCGTGGTGATCGGCGTCGCCTCGCTCATCGCAGTCACCGCGGTCAGCGCGGGCGCGGAAGCCGATGTGGCGGCGAGCATCCGGCGGCTCGGTGCGAACGTCGTCGTCGTCGACGGCGAGTTCGTGAGCGTCGGGACGCGCCAGTCGGCCACCGACCGGACGCTCACGCCCGACGACGTCGCGGCGATCGGGAAGCTGCCGATGATCGACGCAGTCGCCCCGCACCAGGACATCGAGGGCCTGCTCGTCTCCTCCGGCCGGGAGAAGACGACCACGTGGCTGGTCGGCATGACGCCGCCGTACTCCGACCTCCACAACCAGCATGTGATCGCAGGCCGGCTGATCTCGCCGGCCGACATCAGCTTCGGCCGCAGCGTCGCGGTGCTGGGCCTGCGCCCCCGGGCGAGGCTCTTTCCGGACGCCGACCCGCTGGGCAAGACGATCCGTGTCGGCAACCACGAGTTCGAGGTCGTCGGCGTGCAGGAGCGCAAGGGTCGCCTCGCCGACGAGAACATCGACAACCGGATCTTCGTGCCGCTGCCGATCGTGACGCAGGTCCTGCTCGGCGGCGCCAACGTCGTGCACGTCGACGTGGGCGTTCGCAGCGAGGCCGACATCGACGCGTCTCAGGATGCGATCTCGGAGCTGCTGCGCCGTCAGCACAAGCTGCCGCCGTCGTATCCGGACGACTTCTCGACGGAGGACCAGGCGAGCATCGTCAAGGAGGCGCAGAGCGCCACGACGACGTTCCGCGTCCTCACGTTCGCACTCGGCGGGATCGCGCTGCTCGTCGGAGGGATCGGGATCATGAACATGATGCTCGTGTCGGTGCACGAGCGGACGCGCGAGATCGGAATCCGCAAGTCGGTCGGCGCCGACCCCTGGAAGGTCCAGTCGCAGTTCCTGCTCGAGGCGCTCGTGCTGACCACGCTCGGCGGCCTCGTCGGCGTGCTCGCCGGGATCGGCGCGACGGACTTCGTCGGCTCGGTCGCGGGCTGGCAGACGCTCGTCGACACGAAGTCGGTGGTCGTTGCGTTCGCGATCGCGCTCGGCGTCGGCCTCTCGTTCGGCTACTACCCGGCGCGCCGCGCAGCCCGGCTCGACCCGATCGCGGCGCTGCGCTACGAATGACCCGCATCGTCGCGCTGCTCGTCGCGGTGACGACGGCGGCGGCGCTCGGCGGAACAGCGGTGGCGAAGTCGCCGTTGCCGACCGTCCTCGTCGACACCGAGTCGAGTGCCGAGGACATCGTCGACTATGCGCTCGCAGGTGACCGGAGCCGGGTCGTCTCGACCGCGGCGCGCCTGAAGGCATCCGCGGACGGGCCCGCCGCCTCCGCGCTTGCCCGTTCGGGCGTGCCGGCGGCGACCGTCACGGAGCTCACGCTCCGCGCGAACCGTGTCGCGCGGATCTCGCGCGGCGCATCGTTCGTCACGGTCGCGCTGGCCGCGAACGCGGTCTCCGGGTTGATGCCCGTTCTCTACGGTCGGTTCGCGAATCGCGTTCCAGCCTCGATCCTCGCGCTCGACTACCTCGACCGCGAGGCGGAGCTGCGCTCGCTCGCGCGGCAGCCGGCCAGGGTCGCCCTCGCCGTCGAGCAACTGGCCCAGACCTGGACGCGCGTTCGGCCCAAGGTGGTCGCCGCGGGTGGCGCGGCCGAGGCGGCCGCGTTCCAGCAGCACGTCGTCACGATCGGGCGGCTCGAACCGACCTCGGGGAAGCAGGTCCGGGCCGAGGCCGCGCGCGGGCTCGAGCTCGTCGACCGGCTCGAAGACGTCTTCGTTCGCTAGCGCGTGACCGAGACGAGGCTGACCTCGTCGTCCTTCACCATGCCGAGGCCCCGCACGTAGTACTTGTGCTCGAAGACGCCGGGCTCGAGCGGTGTCCACTCCCGAGTCCGCATCGCGCGGGACGTCGACACATAGGGCACGCGGACCTTCGCGGCGAGGCTCTGAATCGCCATGTGGTCCTCCGCGTGACCCTTCAGGTACTCCTGCCGGAAGGACTGCCCGACCTTCGGGCGGCCGGGCATGACGATGCCGGGCTTCGCGCCGTCCACGCCCGCCTGCCACGAGCCCTCACGCGATTTCACCTTGCCGGAGTGGTCGAGTTCGGCGGTCGCTTCGCCGAAGTACCACACGTTGCCCTTCCGGTCCTGGACGAACCAGTCCGACGTGGCCTCGGTGGGCCGTCCGTCGACGTACACGGTGTCCCGCACGACGACGCAGCTCACGCCGAGGATCGTCTTGCGTCGAGTCGTCACCGCTACGACGTCGCGCATCGGCTTCCCGCTTTCGACGCCCCGGAAGACGTACGTCGTCCCCGGCCGGAGCGGGTACCAGGGGTTGTCGATCTCGCGGACGAAGTCGGAGGGATCGACGTCCGCGGCAGGTGTCGCGGCGAACACGGCGGTCGCCGCGACGCCGGCGGCCAGGACGACGATCAACGGGAGCAGCCTGTGCATCTCGATCAGCTTTCTGCCCCTGCCGGCCTGCTCGGCAACGCCACCCAGACGTCCGCGCCGCCGCCGTCCGCGTTGGCCGCGTGTGCGGTGCCGCCGTGGGCCTCCGCGATCACCCTGACGATCGAGAGCCCGAGGCCCGTGCCGCCGCGCGACCGTGCATGGTCGGCGCGCGAGAAGCGCTCGAACGCGTGCTCGATGAACTCCGGCGGGAACCCGTCCCCTTCGTCGGTGACGTGCAGTTCGACGACGCCGTTCGCCTGCGACGCCGTCAGCCGAACCTCGCCGTCGCCGTAGCGGAGTGCGTTGTCGACGAGGTTCGCAAGTGCCTGCTCGAGCCGGAGCCGATCACCCCTCACGCAGCTCGACGTCGCGTCCGGCCGCACGCGGACCCCTCTGCCCGCCTCCTGCCCTCGCCACTCGAACCGGTTCGCGGTCGAAGCGAGGAGCTCGGACGGCTCGAGGGTCTCGAGCCGGAGCGGCAGGCGCCCCTGGTCGGAGCGCGCGATCAGGAGCAGATCCTCCGCGAGCTGCGCCAGCCGGTCGACCTCCTCGGAGGACTGCCGGACCGCCTCTCGCAGCTCCTCGAACGACTCGCCGTGACGGAGGGCGAGCTCGAGCTCCGTCCGCAGGAGCGCGAGCGGCGTGCGCAGCTCGTGGCCCGCGTCGGCGACGAAGCCGCGCTCTCGCAGGAGCGCCGCCTCGAGACGCTCGAGCATGTCGTTGAGCGTGTTCCCGAGCCGCTCGAGCTCGTCGCCCGTCTGCGGTACCGGCAGGCGCTCTCCCGGCGTCTCGGCGCCGATCGCCTCCGCCCGCCGCCGCATCGACTCGACGGGGCGGAGCGCGAGGCCGGCGAGGATGTAGCCTGCGAGCGAGGCCAGCACGAGCGCGATCGGCCCTGCGATCAGCAGCTCGTACCGCAGGCTCGAGAGCGTCTCGGCGCGGTCCTGGCTCGTGAGCCCGACGACGAGGACGCGACGGCTCCCGCGACTCACGATCGGCGTCGCGAGGAGCCGCGACGGCTCGTCGAGCCCCGGCACGGAGCGGCGGTCGGCGAAGATCGTCTCGCCCCGTGCCGCCGCCAGCTCCGCCCCGGTGAGAAGCGATGTGCGCCCGAGCGGCGGCGTGGCGTCGACGACTCGCCCTCGGGTGTCGAGCAGCTGCGCGTAGCTCTCGCCGGGCTCGACGAAGCGGCTGCTGCGATCGGTAGCGAGCGGCTGCCCCCGCTCGGCGACGAGCGCGGTGAGATCGCTCGCACGGACGCGCAGCTGCTGCTCGAGCGCGCGGGAGAGATGCGAATCGAGCCGGACGTAGACGAACAGGCCGGTCGCGGCGAGCACCAGCGCCATCGCCGCGGCGAACGCGGCGGTGACACGGACCCGGATGGGAAGCCGTCTCATCCGCCGTCTGCGCGCAGACGGTATCCCGCTCCCCGGATCGTCTCGACCGCGTGCCGGCCGAACGGCACGTCGATCTTCATCCGCAGGTGGCGGATGTAGACGTCGACGACGTTCGAGCGGTTCTCGTAGGCGAAGTCCCACGCGTGGTCGAGCAGGTCGAGCCGGGAGAGCACCTCGTCGGGCCGGCGCATGAACGTCTCGAGCAGCGAGAACTCCTTGGCAGAGAGCTGGATCTCGGTCGGACCGCGCCAGACCTTGCGGGTCGCCGGGTCGAGCCGGAGGTCACCGAGCTCGAGCACGGTCGGTCGCTCGGGCTCGCCTCGCCGCGCGAGCGCCCGCAGGCGCGCGAGCAGCTCCGCGAACGCGAACGGCTTCACGAGGTAGTCGTCGGCGCCCGTGTCGAGCCCGGCGACGCGGTCCTCGATCGAGTCCCGCGCCGTGAGCATCAGGATCGGTGCCCACACGCCGCCCTCGCGCAAGCGGCGACACGTCTCGAAGCCGTCGATGCCCGGAAGCATCACGTCGAGGACGATCGCGTCGTACTCGCGCGACGGTGCCATCCAGAGCGCGTCCTCGCCGGAACGGGCGACGTCGACCGCGAGGCCCTCCTTCGAGAGCCCGCGGCGAATGAGACTCGCCATCCGCAGCTCGTCCTCGATGATCAAGGTACGCAGGGCAGCCTCATCGTTCCAAGGCTCGATGAACGTCAGATGAGCGTTGCGCGGCTCATCTCACATTCATTTTCCGTCTCTAGCGTAGGTCAGGTGATGGCCGCCGTCGAGGCGAATGGTGTCGGCAGGCGGTACGGGTCGCTTGTCGCCGTCGCAGATCTCACCTTCTCCGTGCAGGCCGGCGAGGTGCTCGGGGTCCTCGGCCCGAACGGCGCGGGCAAGACGTCGGCGATCCGCGTGCTCACGACGATCCTCGAGCCGAGCGCCGGCACCTTCACCGTGGCCGGCGTGCCGCACACCCGCCCTGCCGAGATCCGCGGCCGGATCGGCGTGCTCCCCGAGAGTGCTGGATATCCCGAGCGGCAGACCGGCGAGGAGTTCCTCGCCTACCACGCGCGCCTGTACGGCCATCCGCGAGCGAGCGCACGCGCAGCGGCGCACGCGCTGCTCGACGAGGTCGGCCTCGCGGAGCGCGGGAGGTCGCTGATCTCGACGTACAGCCGCGGGATGCGCCAGCGGCTCGGCATCGCCCGCACGCTCGTGAACGAGCCGCGGGTCGTCTTCCTCGACGAGCCCACGCTCGGCCTTGACCCCGCCGGCCAGCGCGAGATCCTCTGGAACGTCCGCAGAATCGCGGCCGAGCGCGGCGCGGCCGTGCTCTTGTGCACTCACCTCCTCACCGAGGTGGAGGAGAACTGCTCACGCGTCCTGATCCTCAACCGCGGCCGCGTGATCGCCGAGGGAACCGTCACCGACATCGTGCGGCGGGCGGCGGCGCCCCGCGGCGGACGGATCCACGTCGCACCCGAGCAGGCCGAGCGGGCGCTCGCGATCCTCGAGCATGCGCCAGGCATCCAGTCGGCCGCGGCCGCGGACGGCCGCCCGGGATGGCTGACCGTCGTCCTTGCGCCGCCGCGAAACGGCACCGACCCGTCGCTGAACGACGCGGTCCGCTCGCTGATCGATTCCGGTGTGGCCCTGCTCTCGTTCGAGCTCGAGGGTGCGCGCCTCAGCGACGCGTTCCTCGCGATGACGGAGGCGGCGTAGCCCGTGGCCGTCGCCGAGCACGCCGTTCAGCGGACGTCGGCGCGGGAGGGCGCGGGCGGCCGGACCACGGTTGTCGAGCAGGAGCTCCGCGATCTCTGGCTGGGCGGGCGCGGTCTCGTCCTCTGCATCGCGTTCAGCCTGCTGCTGAGCGTGATCGCGTACCTCGTCGCCACGAACACGGCGCTCAACTTCCTCGAGCAGCGCGAATCGGTGAACCTCGTGCTCCAGGTCGCGATCGCCGTGGGCGCGCTGCTCGCGCTCCTTTCGGCGGCGGATTCGGTCAGTGGGGAGCGTGAGCGCGGCACGCTCGAGGGACTGCTCCTCACACCCGTCCCGCGACGCCGGATCGCGACCGGCAAGCTGCTCGGTGCGCTCTCGCTCTGGCTGGCCGCCTTCGCGATCACGGTCCCCTACGTGTGGTTCCTCGGGCGCGGCGTCGGGATCGTCGGCAACGCGCTCGCCGTCGGCGCGGTGGTCGGCACGCTCCTCGCGGTCTTTCTCGGCTCGCTCGGGATGGTCGTCAGCTTCTTCTCGAGCTCGAACCGGGTGAGCCTCTCGATCAGCCTGCTCGTGCTCCTCGCCGCGTTCGCGCCGACGCAGCTTCCGACGAGCGCGACCGGCGGGTGGGCCGGGGACCTGCTCCTCCGACTGAACCCGCTGACGGCCGGCGAGCACTACGTCGGGAAGGTCGTCGTCGACGGCCACGCGTGGAGCGAGGACGTGTCCTGGCTCCTCTCGCCTCTCGTCGCCGCGGTCGTGTTCGCCGCACTCGTCCCGATCCTCGGCGCGCGCTTCATCCGCCTACGCGGCGGTGTCTCGGGATGAGCCGCCGCGCCGCAGCCCTCGTCGCGCTGACGGCGGCGCTGCTGGTCGCGCCCGCGGCGAACGCCGCGAATGCCGTCTCGGTCAAGGTCGACCGCGCAGCGATCTCGACGAAGCTCGGCAAGCGGTTCGTGTTCCGCTCCACGATCACCAACGGCGGCCCGGCCGCCGCAGTCGGCCTGATCGCACATCTGAACGTGCTCAGCCTGCGGAACGGCACCTACGTCGACCCGGAGGATTGGTCGTCCAACCGCACGCGCTACCTCCCCGCGATCCCGCCCGGGGGATCGGTGACGACCACGTGGCGGATGCAGGCGGTGAACGACGGCGACTTCGGCGTGTACGTCGCCGCACTTCCCCGCAGCGGGGTCGCCCGCCCGCCCGTGACGTCGCCGACCGTGCACGTCGAGGTGGCCGAGCGGAAGACCCTCAACTCGGGGGGAATCCTGCCGCTCGCGCTCGGGATCCCGGCGGGTCTCGGGCTGCTGGCCGGCGGCCTCAGAGCTCGCCGCCGACGCCGTTAGCCCGCCGCCACGACGCAGGTTCTGGCCCGCCGCGGCATCCGTTCCCTGGAGGGGCAGAGATTCCGGCGCGGACGGCTCTCGGGTCGCCGCGCCGGAGGCCTTTCTAGGCCTCTTCCACGAGGCGGCGCAGGTCGTCGAGGTCGTACGAGAGCTCGCCGGCCTGGAGCTTCGCGCGCTTCACACGCTCGCGCTCCGCACGCTCCCGTGCGGCTGCGAGCACCTCGTCGACATCGCCCGCCGCGACCGCGACCGCGCCGTCGGCGTCGAGGACGACCGCGTCGCCCGCCTCGATCGTGACGCCGCCGACGTCGACCGGGTCGTCGATCGTCCCGGGAACCTCCTTGTCGGCGCCGCGCACGCGCACGAAGCGCGCCCAGATCGGGAGGCCGAGCTCGACGAGCTCCTCCACGTCGCGCACGGCCGCGTCGACGACGATCGCCGCGACGCCGCGCACCTTCGCCTGCGTCGCGAGCAGCTCGCCCACGAGCGCGACCGGCGCCGGCCGCGGCATCGTCAGCACGAGCACGTCGCCCGGCTCGGCGGCTGCGATCGCCGCGTGCACCATCAGGTTGTCGTCCTGGCCGCACAGCACGGGCCGCGCCGGCCCCGCCGCGCGCGAGTCGGGGACGATCCGCTGCAGCGGCACGTCGACGAGCCCTTGCCGCCCGAACGCCTCGTGCACGGTCGCGGTGCCGAGCGCGGCGAGCTCCGCGTAGTCGGTCACAGCGTCGACACCACCTGCGGCGTCACGCGCTGGAACGCCTCGGCGAAGCGCACGTCGGAGTTGCCGGAGATGCGGCGGGCGTGGTTGCCGCGCTGTCCCGCGCGCTGGTCGTAGTACTGCACGAGATACGTCTGCGCCTTCATCTCGCTCATCGCCGCGCGCTTCTGCTCGATCACCGGCGTGATGTCGACGAACGTCGTCGGCACGAAGTTCGACAGCTCGGGCTGATGCGGCTCGAAGAGGAGCAGCGCGGGCGGCGTGACCGTCTCGAACGCGCTGGCGACGCCCGCGCCCGCCGCGAGCGACCGCGCGCGTTCGACGGCGAAGAACGCGACCGCGTGATCGGGGTTGAACGGGTCGCGGTCCGTGTGCGTGAGGATGACGTCCGGCTTCGCGTCGCGAATCGCCTCGACGAGCGCCGTCAGCCGGTCGCCGGCGACCTCGAGCGGGTAGTCGCCGAAGTCGAGGCACGCGAAGCTCGCGCCGAGCGCCGCCGCCGCGCGCTCCGCCTCGCCGTGGCGGATGCGCTTGACGTTCTCCTCCGTCTGGTCGCGCTCCTTCCAGAGCTCGCCCGACTCGCCGCGCTCGCCGTACGAGAGCGCGAGCACGGTCGCCGTGCCGCCGTTCGCGGTCGTGACCGCGACGACGCCGCCGGCGCGCCAGACGAAGTCGGCCGAGTGCGCGCCGACCACGAGCAGGTTCACGCCGCCGCCCCCGCGAGCCGACGCGTGTTCGTCACCGCCATCGTGTGCACCTCCTCTTCGGTGAAGCCGTCCTCGAGCAGCCGGTCCGCCATGAGCGCGAGGCCGTCCTCGACCGGCGGGTTCGCCGTCTGGCCGAGATCGGTCGAGAGCATGCAGCGCTGCGCTCCGACGCCGCGCGTGCACGCGAGCCAGCTCTCCCACGACACCTTGCCGGTGTGCGCGGTCGTGAAGCAGCGCTCGATCAGCGCACCGCGGTCGGCGAACGCGACCTGTTGCGCGACCGAGAAGTCCTGCGCCGGGAAGTCCGGGTGCGTGACGACGACGTGCGCCACGCCCGCGTCGAGCGCGGCGTCGACGAGCGCGCTCGTCTCCTCGTGGTCGAGGTGGCCGGTCGCGAGCACGAGCCCGTGCTCTGCGATGCGCGCGAGCACCGCACGCGCCTGGGGCACGAGCTCGCCGCCGGGTGCAACACGGACAGGGCCCTGGTCGAAGCCGCGCTCGTGCAGCTCGCGCTGCAGCCCGAACCACGCGGGCGGGTTCGCGGCGTGGCCCGCGTGCGCCTCGCTCGCCGCGTCGACCGTCGGGAACCAGACGATGCGCGCGCCCTCGCGCGCCGCGATCTCGACCGCGATCCCGTTCAGGCCGCCGACCGCGTGGTTGAGCGCGATCGCGCCGAGCACGCGCACCTCGGGCACGACCTTCGACACGACCGCCGCCCGCTCGGCCGTCGACGTGTAGTGCGACTTCAGCGCGAAGCCGCCGAGGTCGAGCTCCGCGAAGCGCCGCGCGAGGCTCACGTCGTCGATGCGGCGCTCCATCACGTCGGGCGCGACGTGCACGTGCAGGTCGAACGCGCCGCGGACGAGCTCGCGCGCGCGGTCGGACGGCGTCACCGCGCGAGCTCCTGGAGCGAGTCGCGCGCGGCCGCGGCGACGCGCGGCGTGACGCCGAGGTCCTCGAGCAGCTCGCACGCGGCCTCCATCTCGTGCACCCTCCGCCGCGCATGGAGGCGGCTGCCCTCGAGGAGCCGGTCGAGGAGCGCCGCGCCGATCTCACGCGCGATGTCCGCGCGCAGCCAGTCCGCGCAGCCCGCGGCCTCGGCGGCCTCGAGGCTCTCCGTCGCGGCGGCGGCCATGCCCTTCATGAAGACGCTGCGCAGCAGTTTGCGCTCCGCCGCCGCACCCGCTCCGCCCGCGATCGTCTCGACCGGCATGCCGAGCGGGCCGAGGAGGCTCGCGAGCTCCTTCGCGCCCGAGCCCGACGCGAACGCGGGCGTGCGCAGGCCGCGACCCGGCACGGCCGCGAGCAGCGCGACGTCCGCGAACGACGCGCCGGTCGGCTCGACGACCGCGGCGAGCTCGCGCTTCAGCGCGGGCGCCGATGTATTGAGGTCGGCGTAGACCTGCCCCGCGCCGAGTACGCCGACGACATCGCGCGCCGCGTCGAGCGCGGCGGCCGCCGCGTTGATGCTCAGCAAGACGTGCGCGCCGCGCGCAGCCTCCTCCGCCGAGTCCGCGCTCGTGGGGCGGGCGGGATCCCATGTGCGCACGCTCGCGCCCGCGGCCGCGAGGTCGTCCGCGTAGCACGCGCCCGCCTCGCCGATGCCGAGGATCGCGATCTCCACCACGTACCGAGACTAACGGGCGAGGATTCGCGTGAGCTCGGACACGACCGCCCCCGCGTCGCCCGCGGGCTCGTCCGTCCGCCAGGCGACGAAGCCGTCCGGACGCATGAGGCTCGCGCCCGCGTCGCCGATTCCGTAGCGCTCGGGCGACACGACGTGCGCGTCGAGCGGCACCCCGAGTGCATTGGCCGCCGACCGCGCGGCGTCGCACCACGCCTCGTTGCCTAGCAGCACGAACCGCTGCCCGAAGAGGTCGAGCGTCGACTTCCCGTCGACGACGACGTGCGGCGCACGCCGGCCGGGCGCAGCCGACGGCTCGTGCGGGTCCTCGCACAGCGGCTCGACGCCGTACCCGTACCCGAGGTCGACGAGCGCCTCGTCGACGAACGGCTCGAGGCCGTCGGTGCCGAGCCCCGGGTCGATGCGCGTCACGTAGCGCGTGTACGCCTGCTCGACCGTGAACGCCGAGATCGGCCGCCGCTCGTCGTCGTAGGTCGAGAGCAGCGCCGGCCCCGCCGTGCCGTTCAGCACGTAGGCGAGCTTCCACGCGAGGTTGTGCCCGTCCTGCACGCCCGTGTTGCCGCCGAAGCCGCCCGTGGGCGGCATGACGTGCGCGCTGTCGCCGGCGAGGAACACGCGCCCGTCGGCGAATCGCTCGGCCCACTCCGCCGACGCCGCCCAGCGCTGCACGCTCTCGATCTCGACTGCGATGTCCGGGTCGCCGAGGGCGTCGCGGACGTACGCGATACAACGATCGTCGCCCATGTCGTCGGCGACGTCGGTCGTGCGCTCGCCGTTCGCATCGAGCGCGGAGTTCACCACGAGGAAGCCGGCGTCGCCCTCGAGCGAGAAGCGGAAGAAGCCCTGCACGCGCGGGTTCGCGACGTAGATCACGCTCAGGTTGCGGTCGCCGATCAGCGGCCGCACGTCGGCGCGGAAGTAGATCGTGATGCTGTCGGAGAACGTCGGGTGCCCGCGCATCGGGATGCCGAGCCCCTGCCGCACCGGGCTGCGGGCGCCGTCCGCGCCGACGAGGTACTGCGCGCGCACGCGCCGCTCCTCGCCGGTGTCGCGGCCGCGGACGACGGCGGTGACGCCGTCGGCGTCCGCCTCGAACGAGACGAGCTCCGTGCCCCACTGCACGCGCGCACCGAGCTCCTCGGCGCGCCGGTGCAGGATCGGCTCGATCCCGACCTGCGTGAGGAAGAGCCGCGGCGACGGGCTCAGCTCCTCGACGCCCTCGTTGATGAAGCGGAAGAACCACTGCAGCTCGCGGCCGGCGAGGCTCTCGACCGCGACGATCGCGCCGTTCTGGACGAACTCGCGCTCCGACGCCTCGACGATCTCGTCCTCGAGGCCGACACTGCGGTAGAGCTCGATCGTGCGCTGGAGGAAGAGCGCCGCGCGCGGGTGGATCGCGGTGCCGCGGTGCCGCTCGACGACGAGCGACGGCACGCCGTGGGCGCCGAGGAAGACCGCCGTCGAGAGGCCGACGAGGCTGCCGCCGGCGATCAGGACGGGAACGTCGTCCTCAGGCATGCGTGCGCGACGCTACACCGCGCGCCGACAACGCCGCGACCTTCACCCCGAGCTTGCCCGTGCTCGCCGCACACAGCAGTCACGTGTCGGAGGGGGCGCGCAGGGGGAAACCGGAGGTTTCCCCCCGCGCTTAGGCGGACGCGTCCCAGATGAAGCCGGCGCGTACCGGCCGGCGGACGCCCGTGAGCGCCTCGTGGTCGAGCGTCAGGCGCCCGAAGCGGCCGCGGTAGTACGCGAGCGGCGCACCGTCGAACCGCTCCGCCCGCTCGACCGACGCGATGAAGACCGTGTGCGTGCCACCGATCGCCTCCTCGACGACGCGGCACTCGAGGTGCGCGAGCGCGCCCTCGATCAGGGGCGCACCACAGCACGAGCCCTCGGTGAGGATCACGTCCTCGAACTTGTCGTCGCGGTCGCTCGCGAACCGCACCGCGAGCCCGCCCTGCCGCTCGCCGAGCACGTTCACGCCGAAGACGCCGCAGCGCTTGATCGCGCCCTGGGTCCGCGACGTCTTGTTGAGGCAGACGAGGAGCATCGGCGGCTCGAGCGACAGCGACGAGAGCGCGCTGACCGTCACGCCGTACGGGACGCCGTCCTCCTGCGCGGTGATGACGGCGACACCCGTCGCGAAGTGGCCGATGACGTCGCGGAAGACCTCACGGTCCGCCGACGCGCCCTCGTCTGCCTGTTCCTCGCGCTGGGGGTCAGTCGACATGTTCGCTTCGCAAACACTTGTGCGCTGTGTGAACGCCCTTATACATTAGGCGACCACATGCCAGAAGTGTCGGAGGCCCGCAGGCAGTCGCTCCAGTCGCTCGAGCGCGGGATCGCGGTCATCCAGGTCTTCTCGCGCGAGCATCCGTCGCTCACGCTCAGCGAGGTCGCGCGGCTCACCGGCATCACGCGCGCGACCGCGCGGCGCATCCTGCTCACGCTCGAGGACCTCGGGCACGTGCGCTCGGACGGGCGGTACTTCTCGCTCACGCCCCGGGTGCTCACGCTCGGCTGGGCGTACCTCTCGTCGCTCAACCTGGCGGAGATCGCGCAGCCGCTGATGGAGGGTCTCGTCCAACGCACGCACGAGTCGTGCTCCATCGGCACCCTCGACCTGCCCGACGTGGTGTACGTGGCGCGCGTCCCCACTCGACGTATCGTGACGATCTCGCTCGCGGTGGGGAGCCGCCTCCCCGCCTACGCGACGTCGATGGGCCGCGTCCTGCTCTCCGAGCTGCCCGAGGACGACCTCGAGACCTACCTCGACGCGACCGAGCTCGAGGCGTTGACCGACCGCACGGTCACGGATCGCGAGCGCCTGCGCGCGGTGCTCGACGAGACCCGCCGGCGCGGCTGGGCGCTCGTCGACCAGGAGCTCGAGCTCGGGCTGCGCTCGATCGCGGCGCCGATCCGCGACGCGGAGGGCCGCGTCGTCGCCTCGCTCAACACGGGCACGGCGGCCGCGCGCGTGCCGCTCGACGAGCTGCGCAAGCGCCTCCTGCCGCAGCTCCTCGAGACGGCCGATGCGATCTCCGCGAACGTCCGCAGGGCGCCCGGAGCACAGGGTTGACTTCGCGCGACGCACAAGACTACGGTGCGCACAACGTACCCCTGTTCGCTGCGCGAACCGAAGGCAGTGGTCGAGGCAAACGCTCAATGCGAGGGATTCGCCCAGGTCGCCTCGCACCCGTGACCCGGGCACGCGCCCGGGAGAAGGAGGGATGCATGCGATCGAAACGGCTCGGCGTCGGGGTTGCTCTGTCGGCTCTCGCCCTCGCGGCGCTGCTGACTGCAACGTTCGCGCCCAGTTCGAACGAAGCGAATCACGCGATCGTCGGCGCCGGCCAGGCGTCCGCGACGAAGAGCGTGTGCGGAGCCGGCACCGGCAAGAAGGCGACCGGGACGCCGGTCAAGCTCGGCGGCATCGACATGCTGATCCCGGGCGTCGACTTCACGACCATCGGCAAGGTCGCGAAGGCGTACTTCGACTGCGTGAACGACAACGGCGGCATCAAGGGCCGCCCGATCAAGTACATCCTCTACAACGAGCAGCTGAACCCGGCCCAGGAGGCCGCGCTCGCCCGCAAGCTGATCGAGAAGGACAAGGTCGTCGGCGTCGTCGGCAACACGAGCTTCGCCGAGTGCGGGACGAACTGGAAGTACTACAAGAGCAAGGGCTTCGTCGTCATCGGCGCAGGCGTGCAGGCCGAGTGCTACAGCACGCCGTCGTTCGCCGAGGTCAACATGGGCCCGCGCTACTCGAACGTCGGTGCGGCGCAGGCGCTCGTCCGGGCCGGGATCAAGAAGCTCGCGATCGCCTCGCCCGACACGATCTCCGCCTACGCCGACGGCGGGCCTGCGCTCGTCGCGAAGAAGGCCGGCATCCCGGTCAAGATCTACCCGACCCACCTGCCGGTCACCGACGCGACGTCGCAGCTGATCCAGATGTACCAGTTCGCCGGCGACGGCGGCGGCATCCTGCTCGACTTCACGCCCGACACGGCGCCCGCCTTCATGAAGGCCGCGATCGCGCAGGGCATCGTCGAGAAGGTGAAGTGGGGCTCGTCGACGCCGATCGCGAACACGTTCATGGCCGAGCAGTTCCCGCAGTTCGACGGCCACCTCTGGATCAACCAGGAGTTCAGCAACCTCGACCCGACGGTGGGGCCGGACACGCGGCTCATGCTCGACGTGCTGAAGAAGTACGCGCCGAAGATCGCCCCGCAGGCATTCGCCCAGATGGGCTTCATGGCGGGCAAGTTCTCGACGGCCGCCCTTCTCAGCATCAAGGGCGACGTGACCGCGAAGTCGTACAACGACGCGGTCGTCGGGCTCAAGAACCAGAAGACGGACATGCTGTGCAAGCCGTTCTACGTCGGCAAGCTCCCCTACCACATCCCCAACAACTGGGACATCACGGTCGACTACAAGAAGGGCAAGGTCGTCGTGAAGGAGAACTGCTTCGCGATCGCGCCGGTCGACAAGTCGATCGCCCAGACGCGCATCTGGGAGAAGAAGTTCAACCTCAACTAGAAACGCAGATGACGATCCGGCTGCACCGCGGCTCATGAACGGCGTGCTCGCCGTCAGCGTGTTCGGCGTCGACTGGCAGTTCCTCAAGCCGTTCGTCGTCATCGGGCTCGCGTTCGGAGGCGTGTATGCGCTGTCGGGCGTCGGCCTCGTCGTGCTG
>JBKPLI010000149.1:0-18123 GCA_046731555.1 Actinomycetota bacterium
AGATCGAGCGTGTGCAGGCGCTGCGCGACAAGCGCGACAGCGCGAAGGTCGAGGCTGCCCTCACGCGCCTCAAGCAGGACTCGGCGCGCGACGACCGCAACCTGATGCCGCCGATCCTCGACGCCGCGCGCGCCTACGTGACGATGGGCGAGATCTGCGACGCGTGGCGCGAGGTGTGGGGCACCTGGCGCGAGACGCCGGTGTTCTAGAAGCGCGCTCCGTTAATCGAAATTCAACATTGCGCGCAAACCACCCGGGCCGAAAGCTCGTCTACTGTGTCTGACATGACGGACGTCGATCTCGACGCGCTCTTCGAGCAGCGCGAGCAGGTCAAGAAAGCGGGTTGGCGCAAGGCGCTGCCGTGGCTGATCGGCATCGCCGTCGTCGCGGCCGCGATCGTCGGCTTCATCGTCGTCTTCGGGACGAACACGGGCGAGAGCACCGAGACGCCGCTCAGCACCGTAGCCGCAGACGACCGCTCGCAGCTGCCGGGCACGGTGAAGCTCGAGCCGGCCGCCCGCCGCGTCGCGAAGCGCTTCATCGAGACCGCGGTCGCGCGGAAGAACCTCCGTGAGGCCTACGCGCTCGTCGGCCCGCAGATCAAGCAGGGCCAGACGATGCAGGAGTGGATGACCGGCAACATCGCGGTCGTGCCGTACCCCGTCGACTCGATCGACTACGCACCGATGAAGATCGACTACTCGTACGCGAACGAGGCGCTGATCGAGGTCGCACTGCTGCCGACCGACAAGGCTCAGAAGGAAGGCACGAGGTCGCAGCTCTTCATGGCCGGCCTGAAGAAGATCCACGGCAAGTGGGTGGTCGACGAGTGGACTCCGCGGTCGTCGCCGCCCGTGCCGAACGGCTCCGGCAACAACGGCGGGTAGCCGCGCGCACGGCGGTGGCGCGCTCGGGGGCGACCCGCTAGAACAAGGCCCATGAGGAGTCGGCTGTCCTCGTACCGGTTCCGCCGTCGCCTCGCGTGGACGACGGCGATCGCCGCGGTCGTGGCCGGCGTCGTCGTGGCCGCGATCGTGGTCGGCAACACCGGCCGGTCGACCGAGACACCGCTGTCGAACGAGCCGGCGTGGGTGTACCACGAGCCGAAGCTGCACCGGCTCTCGAAACAGGAACGGCTCGAGCTGCTCGCGACGTCGTCGCGGTTCGTCAACACGGCCGTGGCACGCAAGCACCTGAACGAGGCGTGGAACCTGCTCGGGCCCGAGATGCAAGCGGGGCAGACGCGCAGGTCGTGGAACACGGGCACGAACAACGTCGTGCCGTTCCCCGTGTCGGACATCATCGCGTGGAACGTCGCGTACTCGTACGAGAACGACGTCGCGTTCGACCTCGCCCTCCGCTCGCGCGGCGGCGACATCGTCGGCAAGACCTTCACGATCGAGCTCAAGCGCTACCCGAAGCACGGGAACCGGTGGCTCGTCGCGTCGTGGACGCCGAACGGCGTGTCGGGTCCCGGCAACTCGAAGACCGCTGCGGCCGAGGTCGCGGCCGAGGCGGAGCGGCCGCTCCCGAAGGCACCGCTGTCGGCCGTGTGGCTGCTCGTCCCGGGTGCGGTGCTCGCGCTGCTCCTGGCGACGCCCATCTTCCTGGCGCTGCGCGCGTTCGTGCAGCACCGTCGCGCGCGCAAGCGGTACGCCGCGGGCTACACCTCGAGCTCGAGCCCGTCGTAGGCGAGTTCGTACCCGTTGTCGACCGGACGCTCCGACGGCCGGTGCGTGAGCAGCAGCCGCTTCGCGCCCGCCTGCTCGAACGCGTCGAGCGCCTCGACGACCGCGAGGTGTCCGCGTAGGTCGCCCTCCGAGTCGGGCGCGACGAGCGTCGCCTCGCACACGAAGAGCTCCGCGCCGCGCGCCAGCTCCACGAGCTGTGGGTCGGGGCCGCTGTCGCCCGAGTACGCGAGGACCGTCCCGTTGCGCGAGACGCGGAAGCCGAACGCGAGCATCTTGTAGTGGAGGACGCGCATCGGCACGATGCCGAACCCGGCCGCCTCGAATGGCTCGTCGGCCGCGTACTCGCGCATGCGAAACGCGCCCTCGAACATGTCGCGCGCGCCGAGCTGCTCGCCGAGCGTCGCGAGGGTCTCGATGCCGCCGGGCGGCACCCACAGCTCGGGCGGCTCGAAGTCGGCGGCCGGGCCGAACGTGAGGCCCCAGACCCACGGCACGAGGTCGCCCCAGTGGTCGAGGTGGAAGTGCGTGATCGCGATCGCGTCGATCCGCGGCCACGACTCCTTCACGCGCAGCCGCGGCAGCACGCCGGGTCCGCAGTCGAGGAGCAGACGCTGACCGTCGCACTCGAGGAGGTAGCCCGACTGCGCGCCGCCCGGGTTCGGCCAGGCCGGCGAGCTGCCGACGACGGTCAGTCTCACGTTCCTATACTGCCCGACCGTGGCGCAGAAGATCCGCGTGGTGATCGCGAAGCCCGGTCTCGACGGTCACGACCGCGGGGCGAAGATCATCGCGCGCGCGTTGCGCGACGCAGGCATGGAGGTCATCTACACCGGCCTCCACCAGACGCCCGAGCAGATCGTCGAGACGGCGATCCAGGAAGACGCCGACGCGGTCGGGATCTCGATCCTGTCCGGCGCGCACATGACCCTCGTGCCGCGCATCCTCGAGCTGTTGCGCGAGCAGGGCGCGGAGGACGTGATCGTCGTCGTGGGCGGGACGATCCCGGGCGACGACATCGCCGAGCTGAAGACGCTCGGCGTCGCCGAGGTGTTCACCCCCGGTGCCCCGACGCAGGAGATCGTCGACTTCCTGCGCGGCGCCGTGCCCGCGTAGCCGTTAGCCGTTCGGCTAGTTGTTTCGCGGGCGCGTGCGCGTCACGCTTGGGCCACGTCACGCACGAGTTTGCGAGAGCGCGTCACCGGAGCCGCGGCGTGGCGGCTCCCTCCTACTTGCCGAACAGGACCTTCTGCGCGCTGAGCGCGAGCGGCGCGCCGATCAGCGCCGACAGCGTCGGCGGCGACGGCAGTGTCCAGACCGACACCTTCTGGCCCGGCAGCGCTGAGCCGAGCGGGGCGGGGAGGATCGTCGCCTCGAACG
Source organism: Actinomycetota bacterium (assembly GCA_046731555.1). Classification (GTDB taxonomy): domain Bacteria; phylum Actinomycetota; class Thermoleophilia; order Gaiellales; family Gaiellaceae; genus PALSA-600. The sequence goes on from JBKPLI010000149.1 coordinate 3,069, forward strand.
GCACGTCGACCGACACGAGCTTTGCGACCTTCGTCACCTTGAGGTGCGACGGCCACGACTGCAGCGAATCGACGTTCACGTCGAGCTGGTTGTCCGCCGTCGACGCGACGGTGCCCTGCAGCTTGAGCGTGAACAGTGCGCCGGTCGGCGGCGCGGCGACGAGGAGCCGCTTCGCCTTCTTGAGCAACGGGAACGGGTCGACCGCCTTCCCGCCGCGCGGGTGCACTTCGAAGTGCAGGTGCGACGCGATGCCGTTCGCGTCGCCGGAGTCGCCGACGAGCCCGACCGGCTGGCCGGCCTCGACATGGTCACCGCTCTTGAGCCCGGCGGCGTACGCGGTGCCCGCGACGCACTTGCCGCGGTTGTCGTTCTCGAGCGTGACGTCGTTGTTCAGGTGGATGTACATGTACTCCGTGCCGCTGTCGCCCTCGAGGTAGAGCATGCAGCCGGCGTTCGCGGAGGTCGTCCAGAACTTGACGGTGCCCGGCTCGACCGCGACGGCCGTCGAGCGCTTCGGGGCCATCAGGTCGTTGCCCTCGTGCCTGAGGCCGCCGCGTGGGTCGCCGAAGTCGTCGGTGTAGCTCACCTGCCCGACGACCGGGAACACGAGCTGCGGCACGCCGGCCTTCGGCTGCGGCACGCCGGGCTGCGGCACACCGCCCGTGGCTGCGCGTGCAGACGCCGTGCCTGCGACGGCGGCGAGTGAGACGAGGAGGAGGACCGAGACGAGTCCTCGCGCTGATGTCCGGTGCGGCATGTCCTTGGGGGAACCGGTTCGCGCTCGAAGTCGCGCACCCTACCATCGGTCGCGGCGCGAGCCAACTTGAGAACGGCTCGTGCCAAACGGCACGGAGAACCAGCCGGTCCGGCCTGTGACGCGGGATAGAGTCTCGCGCGCATGAAGATCGCGGTGTGTGTGAAGGCGGTGCCGGACGCGGCCACGGGGCGTCGCCTCGACCCGTCGTCGCATCGTCTCGACCGCAGCGGCGAGCTGACGCTCTCGGACTTCGACACGCACCCGGTCGAGGAGGCGCTGAAGCTCCGCGACGCGGCCGGCGACGGCGAGGTCGTGATCGTCTCGATGGGGCCGGAGAAGGCGATGGACGCGCTGCGCAAGGCGCTCGCGATGGGCGCGGACCGCGCGGTGCTCGTCTCGGACGACGCGCTCGCGGGCTCCGACCTCCTCGGCACCTCGAAGGCACTCGCGGGCGCGCTCGAGAAGGAAGGTGCGGACCTCGTGCTTTTCGGCCAGCAGTCGGCGGACGGCGACGGCGCCTGCTTGTGGGCCGCGGTCGCCGAGCGGCTGCGGCAGCCGACGATCTCGCAGGTGTCTGAGCTCGGCGTCGACGGCGGCAACGTCACCGGCAAGCGCCAGACGGAGTTCGGCTACGACACGATCCGCGCGCCGCTGCCCGCGGTCGTCGCGGTGTCGGACGCGATCAACGAGCCGCGCTACCCGTCGCTGAAGGGGATCATGGGCGCGAAGCGCAAGCCGCAGGAGACGCTCGCGGCCGGCGACGTCGGCGGCGCGACCGACGCGAAGACGACGGTCGTCGGCGTGAACCCGCCGCCCGCGCGCGGCGAGTCGCGGCGTATCGAGGACGACGGCAACGCGGCGTCCGCGATCGTCGAGTTCCTCGCCGAGAAGAGGCTGGTCTAGTGGCGAAGACGCTCGTGTTCCTCGAGCACCACGGCGACGAGCTGCAGAAGGGCTCGCTCGGCGTGCTCGCGAAGGCGTCCCAGCTCGGCGGCGACGTCGCGGGCGTCGTGATCGGCTCGGGCGTGCGCGCGCTCGCGGAGGGCGCCGGCAAGTTCGGTGCGTCGACGGTGTACGTCGCGGAGGACCCGAAGCTCGAGTCGCCGCTGCCGCAGCCGCGCGTCGACGTGCTCGCCAGGCTCGTGCGCGACGAAGGCTTCGACAACGTCCTGTTCGCGCAGTCCGTGCTCGCGGCGGACATCGCGGGCGCGCTCGCCGCGCGCCTCGACGCTGGGCTCAACTGGGACCTGGTCGACGTGAGCGCCGACGGCGACGGGCTCGTCGGCAAACGGCCTGCCCTCGCGGACTCCGTGTACGTGGCCGTCGGCTGGACGTCGACCCCGCGGCTCGCGCTGTTCCGCTCCGGCACGTTCGACGCGGCCGAGACCGGCGGATCGGCCGAGGTGCGCGACACGGCCGTCGAGCTCGAGGACTTCTCGACGCTCGCGGAGCTCGTGTCGCACGACCAGGAGGAGTCCGAGGGGCCGTCGATCGAGGACGCCGAGGTGATCGTCGCCGGCGGCCGTGGGCTCGGCGAGCCGGAGAAGTTCGCGCTGGTCGAGGAGCTCGCGAAGGCGCTCGGCGGCGCGGTCGGCGCGACGCGCGCGGTCGTCGACGCGGGCTGGTACCCGTACTCGACGCAGGTCGGCCAGACCGGCAAGACCGTCTCGCCGAAGCTCTACATCGCGGTCGGCATCTCCGGCGCGATCCAGCACAAGGTCGGCATGCAGGGGTCGAACGTGATCGTCGCGATCAACAAGGACCCGCACGCGCCGATCTTCGAGTTCAGCGACCTCGGCGTCGTCGGCGACCTGCACGACATCGTCCCGAAGCTGACCGAGCTCGTCCGCGCGCGCAAAGGGGGATAAGCGTGGGCGTCAGGCCGTCCGACTACCCGCCGCCGTTCGAGGCGTCCGAGGCGGTGAGCGAGCCGACCGACCCGCCGGACGAGCGGATCGAGGTCGGCGTGCTGATCGTCGGTGCCGGGCCTGCGGGCCTCGCGGCGGCGATCCGGCTCGGGCAGCTGATGGAGGAGGACCCGGAGACGGCCGAGCGCCTCGGCGAGGTGCCGGTCGCGGTGCTCGAGAAGGGCAAAGGCCCCGGCTCGCACCTGCTCTCGGGCGCGGTCGTGAACCCGCGCGGGCTGCAGCGCCTCTTCAAGGGCCGGCGCCGCCTCGACGAGATCCCGTCGTTCGGCGAGGTGCACGCGGAGTCCGTCTACTACCTCACCCCGCACCAGGCGCTGCGCATCCCGACCCCGCCGACGATGAAGAACGAGCGCAACGTCGTCGTCTCGCTCTCGCAGATCGGCCGCTTCCTCTCGGACGAGGCGGAGGCGCTCGGCGTGACGATCCTGCCGGAGACCGACGCGCAGAAGCTGCTCGTCGACCACGGCCGCGTGCTCGGCGTGCGCACCGGCGACAAGGGCCGCGGGCGCGACGGCGAGGAGCTGGCGCGCTTCGAGCCGGGATCGGATGTGACCGCGCGCGTGACGATCCTCGCCGAGGGCACGCAGGGCCATCTCACCGGCGTCGCGCTGCAGCGCTTCGGCCTGCAGGGCGCAAACCCGCAGGTGTGGGCGCTCGGCGTGAAGGAGGTCTGGCGCGTCGCGAAGCCGCTCGACCGCGTCATCCACACGATGGGCTGGCCGCTGCGCGCCGGCCGCAGGTACCGCGAGTTCGGCGGCTCCTTCATCTACCCGATGGGCGCCGACATGCTCACGATCGGCATGGTCGTCGGCCTCGACTACCGCGACGTCGAGCTGTCGGTTCACGACGTGCTGCAGGAGCTGAAGACGCACCCGCGCATCCGCGAGCTCCTCGAGGGCGGCGAGCGGCTGCAGTGGGGCGCGAAGACGATTCCGGAGGGCGGGTTCGTCGCGCTGCCGCAGAAGCTCCACGCCCCCGGCCTGCTCATGTGCGGCGACGGGATCGGCCTCGTGAACGTGCCGGCGCTGAAGGGGATCCACTACGCCGTCGAGTCGGGGCGGCTCGCAGCCGAGGCGGCGTGGCGCTCGTTGTCGCGCGGCGCGTCGCACCGCACACTCGGTTCGTACGACGAGGCGCTGCGCGAGTCGTTCGTCTGGAGCGAGCTGCGCGAGGTGCGCAACATGCGGCAGGCGTTCGGCCGCGGGTTCTGGCTCGGCTCCGTCGCGGCCGGCATGGCGACCGTGACGAAGGGCCGCTTCCCACCAAAGGACAAGCCGACCGAGCGCGACGCCGAGCAGGAGCTCATCCGCACCGATCGCGCGTCGACCTACCCGGCGCCGGACGGCACGCTCACGTTCGACAAGCTCTCGTCCGTCTTTGCGTCCGGCAACCGCACGCGCGACGACCAGCCGAACCACATCCGCATCCAGCGCAGGGTGCCGCGCGACCTCGCGGAGCTGTGGGTGCGCATGTGCCCGGCGCACGTGTACGAGGTCGGCGAGGCCGACGGTGACGGCACGGTGACCGTGCAGCTCGCACCCTCGAACTGCGTCCAGTGCGGCGCGATCACCGCCAAGGGCGGCCGGCTCACCCCGCCCGAGGGCGGTTCGGGGCCGGAGTACACGCTGACCTGATCACGTCCGTCGACAACCCGCGCGTGAAGGACGTCGTGCGGCTGCGCAGGTCGCGCGAGCGCCGGCGGAGCGGGCTGTTCGTTGCGGAGGGCGTGCGCGAGGTCGAGCGCGCCCGGGCCGCCGGGCTGACGATCGTCGAGACGTATGTCGCACCCGAGCTCGTCGACTGGCCGCACGGCGGCGAGGAGGTGAGCGAGCGCGTGCTGCGCAAGATGGCCTACCGCGCCGAGCCCGAGGGCGTGCTGGCGGTGGTCGAGGCGCCGCAGCGCGGGCTGCCGCGCGACGGGACGCTCTACCTCGTCGCGGTCGGGATCGAGAAACCTGGAAATCTCGGCGCGATGGCGCGCTCCGCGGACGCGGCCGGCGCCGACGCGCTGCTCGTCGCCGACGCGGAGGCCGACCCGTGGAACCCGAACGCGATCCGCGCGTCGACGGGCGCCGTGTTCACGCTGCCGGTCGTGGAGGCGACGCTCGACGACGTACGCGCGCTCGACGTGCAGCTCGTCGCCGCCGTCGTCGGCGCGGAGACGGCCTACACCGACGCGAACCTCGCGCGGCCGACCGCGATCGCGGTCGGCGCGGAGGACGACGGTCTCGACGCGCGGTGGCGGGCGGCGGCTGACGCTACGGTCTCCATTCCGATGGGAGGGCGCGCGGTCGACAGCCTCAACGCGGCGAATGCCGCGACGCTCCTTCTGTTCGAGGCGGTGCGACAACGTGGTTGACCGCGACGACGTCGAGCGCGCACGCGCGACCATCGGCGACCGACTTCCGCGCACACCCATGTTCTCGTCGCGCACGCTCGGCGCGCGGATCAAGGCGGAGCTGTTCCAGCGCACGGGCTCGTTCAAGGTGCGCGGTGCGCTGAACAAGCTCTCGAGCCTGAGCGCCGAGGAGAAGGCCCGCGGCGTGATCGCGATCTCGGCCGGCAACCACGCGCAGGCGGTCGCGTTCGCGGCGGCGGAGGAGGGTGCCGACGCGCTCGTCGTGATGTGGACCGGTGCATCCGAGCAGAAGATCGAGGCGACGCGCGGCTACGGCGCGACCGTCGACCTCGAGGCGTCGAACCCGACGGAGGCGTTCGAGCGCCTCGCCGAGCTGCAGGAGGAAACCGGGCGGACGCTCGTGCACCCGTTCGACGACCCGGTTGTGATCGCGGGCGCAGGCACGGTCGGGCTCGAGATCGAGGAGGACGCGCCGGGCTTCGACGCGGTGCTCGTCCCGGTCGGAGGCGGCGGCCTCGTCTCCGGAATCACGGCCGCACTGCGCGACCGCGCGCGGATCGTCGCGGTCGAGCCCGAGCGGTCGGTCGCGCTGCACGAGGGGCTGCGCAACGGCAAGCCGACACCGGTCGAGCCGCGCTCAATCGCCGACGGGCTCAGCGCACCGTTCGCGGGTCAGCTCGCGATCGACATCTGCGGCGGGGTCGTCGAGCCCGTGACGGTCAGCGAGGACGAGATCCAGGACGCGTTCCGGTTCCTCTACGAGCGCGCGAAGCTCGCGTGCGAGCCCGCCGCGGCGGTGGGCGCGGCCGCGTGGCTCGCGGGCAAAGTCGAGGCGGACGCACCGGTCGTTGTCGTCTCGGGCGGCAACGTCGCCGCCCAAACCGCCTCTGCTATCCTGGCCGCCCGATGAAGGCCGACATCCATCCCGAGTACGTCCTCGCGACCGTCCACTGTGCGTGCGGCAACACGTTCCAGACGCGGTCGACGAAGCCCGATCTCCACGTCGAGATCTGCGCCGAGTGCCATCCGTTCTACACGGGCAAGCAGAAGCTCATGGACACCGGCGGACGCGTGGAGCGCTTCCAGCGGCGGCTCGAGAAGGCCGGCCGGGCGCCAGCGCGCTCGTAACCTCATGAGTCAAGCCATCGGCGGCCAGGCGGTCCTCGAGGGCGTGATGATGCGCGGCCCGCGCAACTGGGCGGTCGCCGTCCGCAAGCCCGACGGCCAGATCGCGCAGGTCGCGGAGCACATCAACCCGCTGATGGCGCGCCACTGGGCGCTGCGCCTGCCGATCGTCCGCGGGGTCGTCGCGCTCGGCGAATCGCTCGCGATCGGGTTCCGCGCGCTCAGCGTGTCGGCGAACTACGCCGCGCAGGAGGAGCTCGAGGGGGACGAGGAGCCGGCCGAGATCGGCCGGTGGGCGCTCGTCTTCAGCTTCGCGGTCGCGATCGGCTTCGTGCTGATGGTGTTCAAGGTCGGGCCTGCGCTGCTGACCGACCTGCTGCCCATCTCGAGCGACGGCTGGTTCGTCCTCATCGAGGGCCTCATCCGCGTGACGATCTTCGTCCTGTACCTGTTCCTGCTCTCGCTGATCCCGTCGCTCCGGCGCGTGTTCCAGTACCACGCGGCCGAGCACAAGGCGATCAACGCGTACGAGGCGGGGGAGGACCTGACGCCCGAGGTCGTGCAGCGCCACTCGCTCATCCACCCGCGCTGCGGCACCGCGTTCCTGCTGTGGGTGATGGTCGTCGGCGTGTTCGTGTTCGCGCTCATCGGCCGGCCGGAGTGGTACTGGCTGATCGTCTCGCGCATCGCGCTCCTGCCGCTGATCGCGGGCATCGCGTACGAGCTCATCCGCTTCGCCGGCAAGCACAGCGAGAACCGGATCCTCATGACGCTGCTCGCACCGGGCCTCTGGCTGCAGCGTCTGACGACGCGCGAGCCGATGCTCGACCAGCTCGAGGTCTCGATCCGCGCGCTCCGCGAGGTGCTCGAGCGCGAAGGGCGCCTCGATCCGGCCGATCGCCGGGTCGAAGTGATGGCCTAACCCTGCCGCGGGTGAAGCGGCCACGCCGGCGAAGCCGGCATGGCCTCTTGGACGGCGTCGCAAGCGCCGCCTCGACCCAGCCGATCGCCGGGTCGAAGTGATGGCCTAGGCTCTTCGGTCAAACGACCGAGGAGGAACGAACGTGGCGACCGAGCGCAAGGCCGAGGCGGTCTGGCAGGGCGACCTGATGAATGGCAGCGGGACGATCACGTCGAACACGAGCGGCGCGCTGCCGGAGCTCGACGTGTCGTGGCCGTCGCGCGCGGAGGAGCCGAACGGCAAGACGAGCCCCGAGGAGCTGATCGCGGCGGCGTGGGCGTCGTGCTTCGCGATGGCGCTTGCGCACGGGCTTGCGCAGGACGGCAACGCACCCGAGCGCCTTGCGACCTCGGCGACCGTCACGTTCCAGCCGGGCGAGGGGATCGTCAAGGGCGCGCTGACCGTCGTCGGCACCGTGTCCGGTCTGGACGGGGACGCGTTCAAGGCGGCCGCCGACGACGCCAAGGCGAACTGCCCCGTGTCGAAGGCGCTGGCGGGCATCCCGGACGTCACGCTCGACGCGCGGCTCGACGGCTGAGCGCGCGGCCGACGCTCCGGTCGGGCTCGCTGACCGTCCGGCCGGCCGTCGAGGCCGACGACGACGCGCTGCTCGCGATCCGTCGCGAGCCCGGGGTCGCGCGCTGGTGGGGCGAGCCGGATGCGCGTGAGCAGGTCGCGGGCGGCGGCGAGTCGGTGGAGTTCGCGATCGAGGAGGACGGCGTCGTCGCCGGCCTGATCCAGTACTCCGAGGAGGAGGACCCGATGTACCGCCACGCGTCGATCGACGTCTTCCTCTCCGAGCGCTTCCAGGGTCGCGGCCTCGGCACGGAGGCCGTGCGCCTGCTTGCGCGCCACCTGTTCGAGGAGCGCGGCCACCACCGCATCACGATCGACCCCGCTGCCGACAACGCGCGCGCGATCCGGAGCTACGAGAAGGTCGGCTTCCGGCGCGTCGGCGTGATGCGCCGGTACGAGCGCGGGCCTGACGGCACGTTCCGCGACGGCCTCCTGATGGACCTGCTGCGCGACGAGCTCGTCTAGTCCGGGAGGAAGCGCGTCGCGCTCTGCGGGTAGTCCTGCTCGCGCCATGCGAACGCGAGCGTGGGGCGGACGACCCACATCTGCGACTGCTCCGGGCGGAAGTCGTACTTCGCCTCGTACGCGTCGCGCAGCGCGTCGCTCACGTCGGCGACTTCCGCGCGGCCTTCGAGGATGACGCACTCGTCGCCGCTCTCCGTGTGCGCGACGAGGCGGCCGGTGCGCGCGAGGTTCTCGGCCTTCACGCCGCCGCTCCCGAACCACAGCGTTCGGTCGTGCACCACACCCCACACGGGCATCGCATGCGGGCGTCCGTCCGCGCGCGTCGTCGAGATCCAGTAGTTGCGCGACGCCGCGAGCCGCTCGAGCGCCCAGTCCCACGTGAGCAGCCCTTCATCCGAGTCGGAGATGCCGTACGACGGGCTGAAGCGGGGTCTGCTCGCACGCACGGCGATACCCTAGACGCGTGGCCTCGCTAGAAGAGCTCGTCGCAGAGTTGCAGCGCTCGTACACCGAGTTGCAGGAGCGCATGTCGGACCCTGGCGTCTACAACGACCACCGCGAGGCGGCCGAGATCGGCAAGCGCCTCAAGGAGCTCGAGGAGCCGTACAAGCTCGCGCAACGGTGGCAGCAGGTGCGCGACGACCTCGACGCGGCGCGCTCCGATGCCGAGCTCGGCGAGATGGTCGCCGACTACGAGGCGGAGCTCGCACGGCTCGAGGAGGAGCTGAAGCTCTCGCTCGCCAAGCGCGACCCGGCCGACGACAAGGACGTGATCGTCGAGGTGCGGCAGGGCGTCGGCGGCGACGAGGCGGCGCTGTGGGCGTCCGAGCTCTCGCAGCTCCTCCACCGCTACGCCGAGCGGCGCGGGTTCAAGTGGGAGGAGCTCGAGGTCTCGCCCAACGAGGGCGGCGGCATCGCCGAGGGCGTGTACGCGGTTAAGGGCGACGGCGCGTACTCGATCTTCAAGTTCGAGGGCGGGACGCACCGCGTGCAGCGTGTGCCCACGACGGAGTCGCAGGGGCGCATCCACACCTCGACGGCGACCGTCGCCGTCATGCCCGAGGCCGAGGACGTCGACGTCGAGATCAACGAGGCGACCGACCTGAAGATCGACGTGTACCGCTCGTCAGGCCCCGGTGGCCAGTCGGTGAACACGACGGACTCGGCCGTGCGCATCACGCACCTGCCGTCGGGGATCGTCGTCGCCATGCAGGACGAGCGCTCGCAGCTGCAGAACCGCGACAAGGCGATGCGCGTCCTGCGTGCGCGGCTGTTCGAGGCGGAGCGCGAGCGCCAGGCGGCCGAGCAGGCGGCGGCGCGCAGCGCGCAGGTCGGCACCGGCGCGCGCGCAGAGAAGATCCGCACCTACAACTTCCCGCAGAACCGCGTCACCGACCACCGCGTGAAGGTCGACGTGCCGCTGCAGCAGGTGCTCACCGGCAGCCTCGACAACTTCACCGACGCGCTGAACGCCGAGGAGCGCCGCCGCGCGCTCGAAGACGGCGCGTGACGCTGGGCGAGGTCCTCCGCGCCGCCACCGAGTATCTACAGCGCAAGGGCGTCGAGTCGCCGCGCGTCGACGCCGAGCTTCTGCTGTCGCGCGCGCTCGGGCTGACGCGCATCGAGCTCTACACGCAGCACGACCGGCCGCTGACGGAGGCCGAGCGTGCGGCGGCGCGCGCGCTCGTCGAGCGGCGCGGCCGCCGCGAGCCGCTCGCGTACGTGCTCGGCGACTGGGGCTTCAGGCGGCTCGTGCTGAAGACGGACGCGCGCGCGCTCGTGCCGCGGCCCGAGACGGAGGTCGTCGTCGAGCGCGCGCTCGCGCTGCTCGAGGGCGTCGAGGCGCCGCGCGTGCTCGACGTCGGCACCGGCACGGGCGCGATCGCGCTCGCGATCGCGAGCGAGCGGCCCGACGCGCACGTGACCGCGACGGACGTGTCCGACGAGGCGCTCTCGCTGGCGCGCGAGAACGCGGCCGCACTCGGGCTCGACGTGGTGCTTGGGTACCCAGGCCCAACCAGTGGGGCCGGTGAATTCGACCTCGTAGTCTCGAATCCGCCCTACGTCTCGGCCGAGGAGCTCGCGGCGGCCCCACCGGAGGTGCGCGATTGGGAGCCGCGCGTCGCACTCCTCGACGAAGGACAGACCGAGGCGATTGCGCGCGCGGCGCGCGACGCGCTCGACGGCTGGCTCGTGCTCGAGGTTCACGAGGCGCGCGCCGGCGAGGTGGCGGGGCTGCTCTCGACCCTCGGCTACGGCGACGTTACGATCACGCCGGACCTCGGGGGCCGCGAGCGGGTCGTGGAGGCGAGATGGGAGAGGTCGAGCGGGCGATAGACGCGATTCGCGCGGGCGAGCCCGTGCTGCTCCCGACCGACACCGTCTACGGGCTGAGCACGACCGCGTACCGCGACGAGCCGACCTGGCGCCTCTACGCCCTGAAGGGCCGCACCGAGACGCAGCCGTCCGCGCTCCTCGCCGGGTCGGTCGAGTTCCTGTTCGAATGCATCCCGGAGCTGCGCGGCCGCGCGGGTGTGATCGCGCGCACGCTCCTGCCCGGCCCGTTCACGCTCGTCCTGCCCAACCCGGCCGGACGGTTCCGGTGGCTGACCGGCGCGCGCGGCGACGCCATCGGCGTGCGGGTCCCGACCCTGACGGGGCCGGCGCGCGAGGTCCTCGACGCCGTCGGCTGCGTGATGGCGACGAGCGCGAACGACCCCGGCGGCCCCGACCCGCGGACGCTCGACGACGTGCCCGAGCGGATCCGGGCGGGCTGCGCGGCCGCGGTCGACGCCGGCCGGCTCCCGGGCACGCCATCGACCGTCATCGACTTCACGGGCCCGGACCCCGTCGTCCTGCGGGACGGCGCTGCGCCTGCGGACGAGGCGATCGGCCGCGTACGCGAGGCCCTGGCGAGCTAGGGCTCCGGGTGCGCCAGTACCATCCTCGCGAACCCGGAGAGGAGCGGAGCATGGCCGTCGCGCACCAGACCTTCGAGCAGCTGAAGACCCAGGGGCTCGCCGAGATCGACCCCGAGATCGACGAGCTCCTCGGGCGCGAGCTCGAGCGGCAGCGCGGTCAGATCGAGCTGATCGCGTCCGAGAACTTCACATGGCCCAGCGTCCTCGAGGCGGTCGGGTCCACGCCGACGAACAAGTACGCCGAGGGCTACCCGGGCCGGCGCTACTACGGAGGCTGCGAGGTCGTCGACGAGATCGAGGAGCTCGCGCGCACGCGCGCGAAGGAGCTCTTCGGCGCCGAGCACGCGAACGTGCAGCCGCACGCGGGTGCGCAGGCGAACATGGCCGTGTACTTCGCCGTGCTCGACCCCGGCGACCGCATCCTCTCGCTCTCGCTCGACCACGGCGGCCACCTCACGCACGGCCTCAAGGTCAACTTCTCCGGGAAGCTCTACGAGATCCACCACTACGGCGTCTCGCGCGAGACGATGCAGGTCGACTACGACGACGTGCTCGCGCGCGCGAAGGAGGTGCGCCCGAAGCTGATCGTGTGCGGCGGCTCCGCGTACCCGCGCACCGTCGAGGCCGACCGCTTCCGCGAGATCGCGGACGAGATCGGCGCCCTCCTCATGTGCGACATGGCGCACTTCGCCGGGCTCGTCGCCGCCGGACTGCACCCGAACCCGACGCCGCACTGCGACTTCGTCACCTCCACCACGCACAAGACGCTCGCCGGCCCGCGTGCAGGGTTCGTGCTCTGCAAGGAGGAGCACGCGCAGGCGCTCGACCGCGCGAACTTCCCGGGCATGCAGGGTGGGCCGCTGATGCACACGGTTGCCGCGAAGGCCGCGTGCTTTCGCATCGCCGCGACGGAGGCGTTCAAGGACTACCAGCGGCAGGTGCGCGCAAACGCGGACGTGCTCGCGGAGTCGCTGCGCGACGGTGGCGTCGACGTCCTCACCGGCGGGACCGACACGCACTTGATCCTCATGGACCTTCGCAACACGGAGTGGACCGGCAAGGCCGCGGAGGAGCGGCTGCACGAGGTGAAGATGACGGTCAACCGCAACACGGTGCCGTTCGACGAGCGGCCGCCGATGCAGGCCTCGGGCGTGCGCGTCGGCACGCCGGCCGCGACGATGCGCGGTTTCGACGAGGAGGACTTCCGCGAGGTCGGGCGCGTCATGTGCGAGGCCCTCGACGACAATGCCGACGTCGAGGCACTCGCCGCGCGCTCCGTGGCGCTGTGCGACAAGCGTCCGCTGTACCCGGGGTTCCGCGGCTACACCACGTACCTCGCGTAATGCCGGTCGTCCACGTCACGCATCCGCTTGTCCAGCACAAGCTGTCGTACCTGCGCGACAAGGACACGCCGACCGTCCACTTCCGCAAGCTCGTCGAGGAGGTGACGCTCCTCCTCACCTACGAGGCGACGAAGGAGCTACCGACGGAGCCGATCGACATCGAGACGCCGCTCGAGGTCGCGCCGTTCCCGCGCATCTCCGGGAAGAAGGTCGCGGTGTGCCCGATCCTGCGCGCCGGCCTCGGCATGCTCGACGGCGTGCTCATGCTCATCTCGGGTGCGCGCGTCGGCTTCATCGGCCTCTACCGGAACGAGGAGACGCTCATGCCGGTCGAGTACTACGTGAAGCTGCCGCAGGACGTGGCCGAGCGCGACGTCATCCTGCTCGACCCGATGCTCGCGACCGGCAACTCGACCGCGGCGGCGGTGAAGCTCGTGAAGGACGCAGGCGCGTCGAGCGTGCGCCTGATCGCGATCATCGCCGCGCCCGAGGGGATCGAGAACATCCAGTCGCACTACCCCGACGTGCAGATCGTCGTCGCCGCGATCGACCGCGGGCTGAACGAGAAGGGGTACATCGTGCCGGGTCTGGGTGATGCCGGTGACCGTCTCTATGGGACCAAGTAGCAACTGGAAGGCGTAGCCTTTGGTCTGGGATCAGCTCACGTCGCATCTCGAGGTCGTGTGGGGCGCGGTGCTCGCGTGCGTGATCGTCGTGCTGCTCACGCCCGCGGTGGGCGGGATGGCGCGCCTGCTCGGCGTCGTCGACCGGCCGCCCGAGGGCCAGCGTGCGCGGCCGAACGTGCCGCGGCTCGGCGGGCTCGCGCTCTTCATGGGCATCTTCGTCCCGTCGCTCGCCTTCCTGCCGCTGAGCGGCGAGATGCGCGGGATCCTGCTCGGTGCCGCCATCGCGACGACCGTCGGCGCGGTCGACGACTTCCGCGGCCTGCGCTGGTGGGCGAAGCTCGGCGGGCAGATCGCCGCAGCCGCGATCCCGACGGTGTACGGGACGTGGGTGCACCGCTTCACCTTCCCGGTCGTCGGCGTGCACGAGTTGCCGTCGTGGGTCGGCATCCCGCTGACGATCCTCGCGATCGTCGCGCTCATGAACATGGTCAACTTCCTCGACGGCATGGACGGCCTCGCGGCCGGCGTGTGCGCGATCGCGGCCGGCTCGTTCTGCCTGATCGACCTGTCGCTCGGCCGCACCGACGCGGCGATCCTGACGGCGACCGTGTTCGGCGCGTGTGTCGGCTTCCTGCGGCACAACTTCTACCCGGCGCGGATCTTCATGGGCGACTCGGGTGCGCTGCTCCTCGGCTTCACGCTCGGGGCGGTCTCCGTGCAGGGACTGCTCAAGACGGCCGCGTTGGCGACGCTCGTGCTGCCGCTGCTCGTGCTCGCGATCCCGCTCATCGACACGTCGTTCGTGATCGCGAAGCGGCTCAAGAGCGGCGTGCCGATCTACACGCCCGACGCGCGGCACCTCCATCACCGGTTCGTGCGCATCGGCTTCTCGCAGCGGCGCGCGGTCGTCTACCTCTACGCGTGGTGCGCGACGCTCGCGCTCGCCGCGCTCGCCACGCGGTTCGTGCATCCGCATGCGCACGGCCAGTGGGACGTGTCGAACCTCGTGATCGACGGGCTCGTCGCGCTGCTCGCGCTCGCGATGTCGCTGTACGTCGTCTACGTGCTCGAGATCGTGAAGCTCGCGAACCCGTTCATCCGCCGGCGCGCCGAGCAGGCCCGCGCCGCCGAGCAGCGTAAATCGGCGTAGCGACCGCGAGGCCGGCGAGCGCGAGCGTCGTGCGTCTCGCGCGCGAGGCCGTGAGGGCGGCGCGCGCGGCGATCGCGCCCGGCCCGCCGTGCACGCCGCCGCCCGGATACGCGGAGGCAGACGCGAGATAGAGGCGTGCGACCGGCGTCTCGGGGCGGCCGACGCCGGGCGTGGGGCGGAAGACGACCTGCTGGTGGAGCTGCGCGGTTCCGCCGCCGATCCCGCCGCCGACGAGGCTCGCGTTCGCGGCCTCGAGCTCGCGCGGCCCGGCGACGTGCCGCCTGCGGACGAGCGCGCCGAAGCCGGGAGCGAGCGCCTCGACCTCGCGCTCCATGAGCTCGACGACCGCGTCGACGTCCGCGTTGAGCGGGACGTGCGTGTACGCCCACGCGACTTCCTTGCCCTCGGGCGCGCGGGCCGGATCGGCGGGCGCGTACTGCCCGAGCACGAGGAAGGGCCGCTCGGGGACGAGCCCGCGCGCGAGTTCGGACGCGTAGACGGTCAGCGCGTCGACGGAATCGGCGAGGTGCACGACCGCCGCACGGCGCGCCTCTGCGCTCGTCCACGGGATGGGCGCGTCGAGCGACCAGTCGACCTTCACCGTCGCCCACTCGCGGTGGAACCGACGGATGTCCGCGAGCGTCGCGGCCGGTACCTCCTCGCGCGGCAGGAGGTCGAGGTAGAGCGACACCGCGTCGACGTCGGCGAGCACGGCGCGGCGCGCGCCGATCTCGCTGCCGTCTGCGACGCGGACGCCGACGGCGGCGCGACGGCGGACGAGGACGTCGGTCACGCGCGCTCCGGCGACGACGCGGACCCCGCGCGCCTCCGCGCGGGCGACGAG
>JBKPLI010000150.1:0-22784 GCA_046731555.1 Actinomycetota bacterium
CCGAATCGACGCGTCGCGGCGTGCGACCCACTCGTCGCCCTCGCACGGCTCGCGAAAGACGTCGACACGCCAGACGTTCGCGCCGCGGTCCAGGCCCCAGGTCTGGTGCGTCTCGGCCAGCAGCTCGCCTGCGTCGCCGACGGGCATCGCGAGGCCGGGGGAGACGACGTGGAAGTCGAGCTCGTCGAGCGCGGCCGCGACCTCGCCGAACCGGTCGGCCGGCGCGGCGAGCTCGAGGTCGTCGTGCTCGCGCCGCTCGCGGCCGAGGAAGAGGTCGATCGCCCAGCCGGCCGAGACGCGCCACGGCACGTCGAGGCCGCTCAACCGGCGCGCGGCCCCCGCGGGCGTCCAGGCATCCCAGTCCGCGTCGTCCGGGTGCACGGCGCGACTGTAGTCCGGTGCGGCGGCGAGAGGCCGGCCGCCGCACGGTCGTCTCCGCCGGCTCGTCAGCGGCGTGCCTCGAGGACGATGTTGAACGGCGACTCGTAGGCGTGGCGCACGGAGCCGAAGCCGGCTTCGCGGAAGACGGCGGCCAGCTGCACGGGTCCGGCCTGGGCGCCGAGGGCGAGGCCGATGTGCTCCGAGCGGGAGTGCGGAACGCAGACAGTCGTCGCGACCGAGTAGTACAGGCGTCCGATCGGTCCGAGGTTGTCGGCGACCGAGTCGCCGGCGAACGGCTCGACGACCATCAGCGCTCCGTCGTCGGCGAGCGCCTCGTACGCGTGGCGTGCCGCCGCGACTGGATCGCCCAGGTCGTGCAGGCAGTCGAAGAAGCAGATCAGGTCGTATCCCGCGCCTGTGTAAGACGTAGCGTCGCCGCGCTCGAGGCGACGCGGTCGGCGACTCCGGCGGCCTCGGCGTTGGCGCGCGCGGCCTGATGAGCACACCGCCGTAGGAGGCGGCCAGATCAGTGACCGCCCGCTCGACGAATGCCTCGCTCGTCTTCGTTTCGATTGCCATCGTTTCGACCTCCGTGTCCTGATTTCGAGTCATCAGGTCACGATCGCGGTACGGGCCGGCGCGCACCTTCAAGCGCCGCTTCGCGAGAACGACCGGCTACTCGCCGATCGGGTACGTCCAGCACGTGCGCGTCGAACAAGCGAAGCGACGGCTCGAACGCACGTCGGCGCCCGTCGACGAGATCAGCTACGCCGTCGGCTACGAGGATCCCGCCTCCTTCCGCCGCCTCTTCAAGCGCATCACGGGCGTGACGCCGGGTGCCTACCGCCGCAAGCTCCAGCTGCCCGCCTTCGCGCGACCGCGCCGACGACGCCGTTAGACAGCGCCGGACCCTCGAGGTCCTAGACAGTGGTGAACGTCGGAGAACAACTCGCTGCTGCGCAGTCGGCGGCAAAAGCGCTCTCGGTAGCATTCGCGACGGATAAGAACTGATGCCCGTGCGGCGGGAGCCGCGGGCGTCCGACCGTCACATACCGCTCGGGGGCAGCGTCCGGACACGGTGAAACGACCGAAAGGACACTCCATGTCTCGTAGCGGACTCACGGCTGCCCTCGCCCTGCTCAGCATGGTCGCGGTCGCCGCGGCCGGCTGCGGAGGAGGCGGCTCGGACAACGAGTCGGCGACGACGACGGGCTCCTCGAGCACGCAGCAGGCCGCCGCGAAGAAGGGCGGCACGGCCAACTTCAACCTCACGAACGACACCGACTACGTCGATCCGGCGCTCGCGTACTACCAGACCTCGTGGCAGTTCGAGTACGCAACCTGCGCGAAGCTCCTGAACTACCCGGACCAGGCGGGGCCGCGCGGCTCCCAGCTCGTCCCTGAGGTCGCGGCCGGGCTGCCGACGATCTCGGCCGACGGCAAGACGTACACGTTCAAGATCAAGAGCGGGTTCAAGTTCTCGCCGCCGTCGACGCAGACGGTCACCGCGGACACGTTCAAGTTCGTGATCAACCGGGTGCTGAACCCGAAGATGCAGTCGCCGGGCGCGCAGTTCGTGAGCGACGTCGTCGGCGCAGCGGCCGTCCAGGACGGCAAGGCGAAGGAAGCCTCGGGCGTGATCGCCAAGGGCGACACGCTGACCGTCAAGCTGACGAAGAAGGCTCCCGACTTCCTGTCGCGGATCGCGATGCCGTTCTTCTGCGCCATCCCGACCGGCACGCCGGTCAACTCGAACGGCGTCACGAAGGTCGCGAGCGCGGGGCCGTACTACGTCTCCTCGTGGGAGCCGAAGCGGGAGCTGATCCTGAAGAAGAACCCGAACTACGCCGGCTCGCGGCCGCACAACCTGGACACGATCATCTACACGATCGGGGTGACACCGCAGGCGACCGTGCTGCAGGTGCAGAAGGGCGAGGCGGACTACGCTGCCGATGGCATCCCGCCGGCGTCGCAATCGGAGATGGGGGAGAAGTACGGGCCCGACAGCCAGGCGGCCAAGGACGGCAAGCAGCAGTACTTCGTGAACCCGACCCTGTCGTTCCGGTACCTGGCGCTGAACACGACGCGGCCGATGTTCAAGGACCAGAAGCTGCGCCAGGCGGTCAACTTCGCGATCAACCGTAAGGCGATCCTGAACCAGCGCGGCGCCTACGCCGGACGGACGACCGACCACTACCTGCCGCCGGGTGTGCCCGGCGCGCAGCGCACGGGTCAGCTCTACCCGCTGGACGCGCCCGACGTCGAGAAGGCCAAGCAGCTTGCGGGCACGAACGCGAAGGGGACCGCCGTCTTCTACACGTGCAACGAGTCGCCGTGCCCGGAGCAGGCCGCGATCGTGCAGCAGAACCTCAAGCAGATCGGGATCGACGTCGAGGTGAAGCAGTTCGAGCGCGCCGTCCAGTTCTCGAAGGAAGGGACGCGCGGCGAGCCGTTCGACATCGCGTTCGAAGGCTGGAACGCCGACTACAACGACCCCTACGACTTCATCAACGTGCTCCTGTACGGCCCGTCGATCCAGGCCTCGAACAACGTCAACTACTCGTACTTCAACGACCCGAAGTACAACAAGCTCATGGAGCAGGCGGCCGGGCTGACCGGCAACAAGCGCTTCAACACGTACGGCCAGCTCGACATCGACCTGGCGCGCAACCCCGCGCCGCTCGCCGCCTGGGACAACGACAACAACCGCGACTTCTTCTCCGCACGCATGGGCTGCCAGCTGTTCCAGCCCGTGTACGGCATGGACTACGCCTCGCTCTGCATCAGGGCCTGAGCGAACGCTGTCACGCGTGGGCGCGCGGGCGTGCACAGCCCGCCGCCCGCGCGTCGTTGCTCTAGCCCGTGACGGATTCCGTGCGCCGCGGCAGGACCCAGCCCGGGCGCGGGAAGTGGCAGGTGTAGCCGTTCGGGTAGCGCTCGAGGTAGTCCTGGTGCTCGGGCTCGGCTTCCCAGAACGGCCCGGCCGGCGTCACCTCGGTGACGACCTTGCCCGGCCAGATGCCCGAGGCCTCCACGTCGGCGATCGTGTCCTCGGCGATGCGGCGCTGTTCGTCGTCGAGGTAGAAGATCGCCGAGCGGTAGCTCAGCCCGATGTCGTTTCCCTGCCGGTTCAGCGTCGTGGGGTCGTGGATCTGGAAGAAGAACTCCAGCAGGTCGCGGTAGGAGATCTGCTCGGGGTCGAAGACGATCTCGATCGCCTCGGCGTGCGTCCCGTGGTTGCGATAGGTCGCGTTCGCGACGTCCCCGCCGCTGTAGCCGACCCGTGTGGAGACGACGCCGGGGCGCTTCCGGATCAGATCCTGCATCCCCCAGAAGCAACCGCCGGCAAGGATTGCCTTCTCTAGTGCTCCGCTCACGTGCCACCTCCGCTCGACGAACCTTCGACCCCTACCGTAGCGCCCGGGGTCGGGCCGGCGCGGTCGCCGGTCGCCGCTACTGCGACGCGAAGACGTTGAGCGGAAGGAGCGCGCTCACCACGTACTGTCCGGCATCCACGACCTCCGAGATCTTCAGGTCGACGCACAGGCTCGCGAGGACGTACGCGTCCTCGCGGGAGAGGCCGGATCTGGCGGAGACGTGCTCGATCATCGCGCGAACGGCGTCCTGCGCAGCTGCGTAGAGTTCGGGGCCGACGCCCGTCGTGCCGTACCATTCGCCTCGGTTCGCCCGCGGTGTCAGCGGTCCCTTCACGTGGTACTGCGGCGCCGGAATGCTGCGGCCCTTCTCCAGCGTGAAGCGGAGCGTCGCGCCGATCGGCGTCTCGATCCCCGTCACGCAGACCTCGCCGTCGCCCTGCGCCGCGTGTGCGTCGCCGCAGGAGAACAGTGCGCCCTCGACCTGCACGGGGAGGTAGAGCGTCGTCCCCTGTACGAGCTGGCGGGTGTCCATGTTGCCGCCGAACGTCCCCGGCGGCATCACCGCCTGCTCCTTCGCGCCGTCCGGGCAGACGCCCATCGTCCCGAAGAACGGCTCGATGGGGATCGCCACGTCCTCGCGGACGTACGCGTACTCGCCGTTCGTGAGGTCGAAGACGCGGAGGTACGCCGAGGCGAAGTCGTCGGGGAGGAGCCCGAAGCCCGGGATGATCGCCGTCCAGCCCCAGTCCTTCGTCTCGAGCTCGAGGATCTCGATCGCGAGCGTGTCGCCGGGCGCGGCGCCCTCGACCGCGATCGGCCCGGCGAGCGGGTACACGCGGTCCCAGTCGAGCGTCTCGATGTCCTGCGCCGTCGAGCTCGGGCTGAGTTGGTTGTCGCTCACGTCCCGTGACTCGAGCGTGACCGTGTCGCCGCTCTCGATCGTCAGCGCCGGCTCGTGGCCGGTGTCCCACGTGAAGTGGACGCGGTCGGCCGGGAAGTCGTGCGTGGTCGGCACCGCGCGAGCCTACTACTCGATGTCGTACGAGTCGTCGAGCACGCGGACGCCGATCTGCGCGATCCAGTGCCGGTGGTCGTAGTCGCCGCTCCGCCAGAGGTCGGTGCGCTCGACCTGGCGCAGCACGAGCCGCGCGGCGTCGTCGCGCAGCGCGTCGAGGCCCGTCGCGCGATGCAGATGAAGGAGCGCAAACGCGCGGAAAAGCCCGACCCCGCCCGCGTGCACGGTTGTCGGGTGCTCGAGCGGCCGGACCTCGAATCCGTTCGGCAGTCGGTCGCGAACGTCGTCACCCAGCACGGTGCCGAGCGCGCCGAGCCGCATCAGCGCGGGCGCCATGAACTCCTCGACGTCGCCTGCATCCACCGCCACCGGCAGCGCGTCGTCGAGCCGGTCGCTGCGCAGGTGACGCGCCGCGGCTTCGCGTGCGAGCTCGAGCAGCGACCCGTCCTCGACGTACCGCGCCCAGAGCGCGAGGTGGATGAGCGCCCAGGAGAGGTTGGGGTGTGCGTCGCAGGTTGCGAGCTCGAAGCCGCGCTCGTCGTCGAGCCCGGTGATCAGCGCGACGATCCGCTCCCGTGCGTGGTCGGCGAGCGAGCGGAGCTCGCGCGTGCCCGTCGCGAGCTCCTGCGCCCGCACCAGCGCGAGCACCCACGCGAAGCCGTACGGGTTCTCCTCTGCGTCGAGCTCGTCGCCGCGCATGTACTCGACCTCGGCGTCGACGAACTCCGGGCGGGCGTGCTGCCGCGCGGCCTCGAGGTACAGGTCGTCGCCCGTCCGGCGGTGGATCGCGTAGAGCGCGTACACGCCGTGCACCGCCGAGTGCCAGTCGGAGCAGCCATGGAAGATCGGGCTCGGCGTGTCCTCGTTCGCGACCGCGGACAGGATCGGGGGAGCCAACGTGTGCAGCAGCTCCTCGCGGCGTTCGACGAGCGTCTCCCAGCTCATTCGGACTGCGGCTCCTGCAGCGGGAAGTGGCACGCGGCGACGTGGCGCGGGCCGAACGGCCTCAGCGGCGGCTCCACCTGGCGGCAGAGCTCCTGCGCGCGCGGACAGCGCGTGTGGAACCGGCAGCCGGGCGGCGGGTCGATCGCAGACGGCAGCTCGCCGCGGATCGCCGCATGCGACTTCGCGCGCTCGTGGACGGGATCCGGGAGCGGGATGGTCGCGATCAGCGCCGCCGTGTACGGATGCGCCGCGCGGTCGTAGACGTCCTCCGCGTCTCCGACCTCGACGAGCTTGCCGAGATACATCACGCCGATCAGGTCGGACACGTAGCGGACGACCGTCAGGTCGTGCGAGATGACGATGTAGGTGAGGTCGTGCGTCCGCTGCAGCTCGCGCATCAGGTTCAGGACCTGCGAGCGGATCGAGACGTCGAGCGCCGAGACGGGCTCGTCCGCGACGATCAGCCGCGGGTTCAGCGCGAGCACGCGCGCGAGACCGATGCGCTGGCGCTGGCCGCCGGAGAACTCGTGCGGGTAGCGGTTGGCCGCGTCGCGCGGCAGCCCGACCTCCTCGAGCACGCGACGCACGGTCGCCTGCTGCTCGGTGCGCGAGCCGAGGCGCTGCACGGCGAGCGGCTCGCGCACGATCGCGCCGACGCGCATCCTCGGGTCGAGCGACGCGTACGGGTCCTGGAAGACGAGCTGGCGATCGCGCTGCAGCCGGCGGCGCTCGCGGTGGCGGAGCCGCGAGACGTCGCGGCCTGCGAACAGGATCGAGCCCGACGTCGGCCGCTCGAGGCCGACGATCATGCGACCGACGGTCGTCTTGCCGCAGCCCGACTCGCCGACGAGCCCGAACGTCGCCCCGGCCGGCACCTCGAGCGACACGCCCGACACCGCGTGCACCGACGCGATGTGCCGCTGCAGGACCGGCGACGTCACCGGGTAGTTCTTGACCACGTCGCGCAGCTCGAGGACCGTCTCGCTCATGCGGCCGCCTCCCGCACGGGGTGGATGCACGCGTACACGTGCCCGGCGCCGACGAACGGCGGCACGGCCGCGACGCACTCGGGTGTCGCGTGCGTGCAGCGGCCGGCGAAGCGGCAGCCCTGCGGTGGGCGCGCGAGGTCGGGCGGCTGCCCGGAGATGCTGTAGAGCGGGTCCGAACGGCTGGTGGTCAGGCGCGGGATCGACTGCAGCAGCGCCTCGGTGTAGCGATGGCGGTAGTCGTAGAAGACCTCGTCGGTCCCGCCGGCCTCGACGAGCTTGCCCGCGTACATGACGAGCACGCGGTCGGCCTGGCCCGCGACGACGCCGAGGTCGTGCGTGATCAGGAGCACGCCCATCCCGAGCTGGCTCTTCAGGCGCGCGAGCAGCTGGAGGATCTGGTCCTGCGTCGTCACGTCGAGCGCCGTCGTCGGCTCGTCGGCGACGAGCACGGCTGGGTCGCAGGCGAGGCTCGTCGCGAGGCAGACGCGCTGCCGCATCCCGCCCGAGAGCTGGTGCGGGTAGCGGTCGAGCTGGCGCGTCGGGCTCGGGAGGCCGACAAGCTCGAGCAGCTCGGCCGCGCGGGCGCGCGCGGCACGCGACGAGGCGCCGCGGTGGATGCGCAGCGGCTCTCCCACCTGGTCGCCGATCGTCATCGTGGGGTTCAGCGACGTCAGCGGGTCCTGGAACACGATCCCGATGCGGTCGCCCCGCAGTCGCTGCAGGTCCGGCTCGGCGAGTCCCGACACGTCGCGGCCGGCGAGCCGGATCGAGCCGCCGACGATCGCGCCGCCGACCGGCAGCAGCCCGAGCAGGGCCAGGCCGATCGTCGTCTTGCCGCACCCGGACTCGCCGACGAGTCCGACGGTCTCCCCGCGCGTGATCGTGAAGCTGACGCCGTCGACTGCGTGCACGGTCGAGCGGCGAAGCGCGATGTCGACGCGCAGGTCCTGCACCTCGAGCACGGGCGTCCGGTCGGTCACCGGCGGCGCAGCCTCACCTCGAACGCGTCGCGCAGCGCGTCGCCGATGAAGTTGAAGCAGACGACGGTCAGCACGATCGCGATGCCCGGCGGATAGACGAGCCACCAGTAGCCCGAGTAGGTGTAGTTGAGGCCGTTCGACAGCATTCCGCCCCAGTTGGCGGCGGGCGGCGGGATGCCGAGGCCGAGGAAGCTGAGCGCCGCGACTAGCAGGATGGCGTCGGCGATCTGGAACGTCGCGTTGACGACGACCGTGCCGATCGTGTTCGGGACGATGTGCCGCACCACGATCCGGACCGAGCCGCCGCCCATCACCTTCACCGCCTCGACGTACTCGCGCCGGCGCAGGCTGAGCGTCTCCGCGCGCACGAGCCGCGCGGGGATCAGCCACGCGATCAGGCCGACGACGAGGATCAGCGTGCCGACGCTCGGTGTCGCGACGCTCGCGAGGAAGAGGAGCAGGAAGAGCGCCGGGATCGACAGGATCGCGTCGACGACCCGCATCATCACCGAGTCGGCGAGGCCGCCGATGTACCCTGCGATCGCGCCGAACAGCACGCCGACGACCACCGCCACCGCGGCGGCGCCGAGCGCGACCTCGAGCGACGTCTGGCCGCCCACCATCAGCCGGCCGAGCACGTCGTAGCCGACGTCGTCGGTCCCGAGCGGATGCGCCTTGCTCGGCGGCAGCGTCGCCTGCGAGATGTCCGTGTGGATCTGGTCGGTCTTGTAGACGAGCGGGCCGACGAAGCAGAAGAGCACGATGAGGACGAGCATCGCGGCGCTCGCGAGCGCGAGCTTGCTCTCCGCGAAGACGTCGACCGCGAGCCTGAACGCGCTCTCGTGCGGTGCCTGCTCGTCCGCGGCGGCGGGCGCGGCGGGCTGCGTCTCGACGTTGCCGAGGTCGACGCTCACTTCTCTCGCGTGTACCGGACGCGCGGGTCGAGGAGCGCGTAGCAGACGTCTGCGATCAGCGACCCGAGGACCGTCGCGGCGCCGACGACGAGCGTGACGGCGAGCAGCACCGGGTAGTCGCGCGCGACCGCGGAGTTGTAGAAGAGCAGACCCATCCCCGGGTAGTTGAAGACCTGCTCGCTGATGAGCGTGCCGGCGACGATGAACGGGATCGAGATGCCGACGAGCGTGACCACTGGGACAAGCGCGTTCCGCATCACGTGGCGGACGACGACGCGGCGCGTCGTCGCTCCCTTGGCGCGCGCGGTCCGCACGTAGTCCTGGAGCAGGTTCTCGAGCGTCGACGAGCGCACGTAGCGGCTGTAGAACGCGATCGAGACGAGCGTGATCGTCAGCACGGGGAGGACGAGGCCGCGCGGCTGCGAGACGATGTCGCCGATGTCGCCCTGCGGAGCCTGTGCGGGGAAGACGTTCCAGTGGATCGCGAAGAGGTTGATGAGCACGAGCGCGAGCCAGAACGCGGGCGTCGAGTAGAAGATGAACGTCGCTCCGGTGAGGGCGTAGTCGGACGCCTTGTTTCGTCGAAGCGCCTGCAGGAAGCCGAGCGGGATCGCCACGAGGAGCGCGAAGAACACCGAGATGCCGGCGAGGAGCGCCGTCTTCGGCAACCGCTCCTCGAGCAGCTGGGACACGGGCTCGTTCTGCTTGTACGAGAAGCCGAGGTCGCCCCGCACGGTCGCCTGGAGCCAGCGCCAGTACTGGACGGGCAGCGGCTCGTCGAGCCCGTGCTCGCGGTTGAACTCCTCGATCGACGTGTTCGTGGCGCGCTCCCCCAGCACCGCCCGCGCGGTGCCGCCGGGCAGCTCGTGCAGCATGGTGAAGACGATCACCGTCACGAGCAGCAGGACGACGATCGACTGGGCGAGGCGGCGTAGGACGTACCCGGTCATGTGAGCGGGCGGTCCGCGCACATCGGCGCGGACCGCCCTGAGTCGAGGCTTACTTCGAGAACGACCAGTCCTCTGGAGTGAGCGAGAGGATCGGGCTCTGCTCGACGCCCTTGAGCGTCTTCTTGATCATCGAGAGCTGGTACGGACGGTACGGCATCCAGAGCACGGGCAGCTGCTTCGCCATGTAGTTCTGGAAGCGGATCATCGGGCCCAGCCCGGCCTGGCGCTGGACGCCGCGGATGTTCGCGTCGTTCGTCTTGTCGCAGTACGACCCGAAGTTCGCGCCGGCGCCGCACAGGAACTGCTGGTCGCCGACCGGGATCGGGTTGACGCCGTAGAGCCAGCCGCCGCCCCAGTACACGAGCTCCCACGAGCATGCGCTGCCCGCCTGGCACGGGGCCGCCGCTGCGATCACCTGGTTGAACGGCGCCTCGGACAGGTCGAGCTGCACGCCCGCCTTCGCGGCCGCCGACTTCCACGCCTGCACCTGCTGGCTGACGACGGTGTCCCCCGACGCGTACATGAGCTTGAACTGCAGCTTGGTGCCCTGGTCGATCCCCGCGCCGCAGTTCCCGGTGCACTCGCTCGCGCCGTCGGGATGGATCGTCCAGCCGTGCGACTTGAGGAGCGCCGCGGCCTTCGCCGGGCTGTACTTGTACGGCCCGTTCTTGACGTACGAGCTGGCGTACTTGTTCGCCGGCTGGATCGGCACCGGCCCGTTCGTGGGCCAGCCGTAGCCCTTGAACAGGTTCTTCACGTAGCCCTGCTGGTCGATCAGCATCTGCATCGCCTGGCGGACGTACAGCTGCTTGAAGATCGGCCCGACCTTCGGGTTGGCGAAGTTGAACGGCAGGTAGTTGATGCCCCACGAGACCCAGGGACTGAACTTGTAGCCCTGCGCCTCGAGCGCCTTCGCCTGCGCGACCTCTGACTGCGGCAGGTAGCCGTAGTCGACGCCGCCCGAGCGGAGCACGTTCAGCTCGGCCTGCGCCGTCGTGAACGGCTGCTGGATGAACTTGTCGAGCTTCGGCTTCACCGGCCCGGAGTACCTCGGGTTCGGGACGAACACGGAGTATCCGTCGGTGCGGTACTCGGACAGCTTCCACGGTCCGTCGACGACCTGCCAGAGCGGGTTGGTGGCGTAGCTCTTCGCCTTCTTCGCCTCGCCGATCAGGAAGTCGTAGACCGCCTTCGCGCCCGCGGTCGTCTGGTCCCAGTCGCCGATCGCGCCGTCGGCCGACTTCTTGTCCCACGCGTGCTGCGGGATCGGCATCAGCTGCGAGAGCTGGTTCCCGGTGAACCAGATCGGCGAGTAGGAGCGGTTGAGGACGAGCGTGAACTTCCGCTGTCCCTGGACCTTCACCTGCTTGACGTTGTCCGGGATGTCGCCCGGGAGGTACGCGGCCCAGCTCTTCTTGTTCGCCTTGAGCAGGTTGAACAGGAAGGTGAAGTCGCGGCTCGTCACCGGCTTCCCGTCCGACCACGTGTACGGCCTGAGCGTGATCGTCACCTGGGTGTTGTTCTTGCTGAAGACCGGCGGCAGGGCCAGGCTCGCCTTCTCGTTCAGGACCGGCTGGCCGTTCTTGCCGTACAGGTACAGCGGCCGGTACATCAGGCGCTGGAACTGCTCGATGTTCGCGACCGAGTAGTGGGCTCCGTCGACGATCGGAAAGATGAAGTCGGGCGTCGTGCCCGGCGGCAGCGCGAGCGTCGCAGTGCCGCCGGCGGCGCTCTGGGACTGGCGCGCAACCGCGGCGCCCGAGACGACGAGGGCGACGGCTGCGGCGAGGGCCACTATGGCCGCCGCGACCCGCGTCGGGGTGGTCGGGCTCATACGTCAACCGTCCTTTCTCGGCCGCGGGCGCACCCGCCGCCGCGAAACGGAATTGTTGAACACGTGACTGGTTCGACGCTAACAGCTGCGACAGTGCCGGTGCAACCGGAGGTCCGCGCGGAGGCCGCCTAGGCGGTGCCGATGCCGGAGCGGATCAGCCGCTCGGCCTCGGCGAGGTACGCCTTCAGCTCGGCGGCGGCGGCGGCCCGGTCGCCGGCGAGCAGCAGCTCGGCGATCGCCCGGTTCCGCGGGATGAAGGGGCGGAAGAGCTCGGGCGCGTCCGGGACCATCGCGAACGCGAGCCGCAGCTCCGCGTCGATCACGCGGAAGAACATACTGATGCGCTCGCTCCCGATCAGCTCGACGAGACGTTGATGGAAGTCGATGTTCAGCGTCCCGACCTGCTTCCAGTCCCTCGCGCGTGCGGCCCGCTCGGCCTGCGCGACGAGCGCGAGCAGCTCCTCGAGCCGCTCGCGCGGCGCGTCCGCGCTGTACGCGATCGCCATCAGCTCGAGCGGCTCGCGCGTGCGGTAGATGTCCTGCACGTCGTGCTCGTCGAGCTCACGGACGAAGACGCCGCGATGGAGGTTGTAGACGACGAGGCGCTCGCGTCCGAGGAGGCGGAAGGCTTCGCGCAGCGTGTTGCGCGAGACGTCGAGCGACGCCACGAGCTGCTGCTCGCGGAGCGCCGTGCCCGGCGGCAGGTCGCCGCGCGTGATCAGGTCGCGGAGCGCGTCGGCGACGCGCTCGGCCGTGCTGCTGCGGTCGATGCGGATCGAGGCGGCGGTCTCGAGGGCGAGCGGCCCGTCGCCGGCCGGCTGCGTCATCGCGTGCTCGACCCCCAGCCGCCGCCGCCGGGCGTGAGGACCGCCACGACCTGCCCACCGTCGATCTCGCCGGTGTGCTTCGGCGGCAGTGGGCGGTCGTCGAGCAGGTTCCGCCCGCAGGCGCCGGGCCCGCCGCCCTCCTTGCCCGAGGGCGCGTTGCGGCGGCGGTCGGTGAGGAGCGACAGCGTCGCGGGCTCGAGCACGCGCACCCGCCGGTCGATGCCGTCGCCGCCGGCATGCGCCCCCGTCCCGCCGGACTCGTAGCGGAGCTCGTAGCGCTCGACACGCAGCGGGAACTCGAGCTCGAGCGCCTCGATCGGCGTGTTCAGGGTGTTGCTCATGCCGACGTGGACCCCCGACGCGCCCGGCCCGGCGCTCGATGCGCCCTGCCCGCCGCCGATCGTCTCGTAGTACGTCCAGTCGGAGCCGCCGATGATCAGGTTGTTCATTGTCCCCTGTCCGGCGGCGGGCAGGGCGACGGCCTGCCCGAGCGCGGCGAGGACCGTGTCGGCGAGGCGCTGGCTCGTCTCGACGTTGCCCGCCACGACTGCGGCCGGCCGCCGCGCGTCGACGAGCGACGGCCGCGGCACGACCAGCTCGAGCGGCGCGGCGCTGCCGGCGTTGATCGGGACGTCGGCGGGGAGCAGCACCCGCAGGGCGAACAGGCACGCCGACTGCGTGACCGAGACGGGGCAGTTGACGTTGCCCGCGACCGGCCCGGAGGTGCCGGTGAAGTCGACCTTCAGCGCGTCGCCGGCGATCGTGACCGCGACGCGGATCGGGATGTCGACGTCGGCGACGCCGTCGCCCTCGATCTCTCCGTCCGCCTCGAACGTGCCGTCGGGAAGCGACCTGAGCACCTCGCGCGTCCGGCGCTCGCCGTACGCGATCACCTCGTCGAACGCGTCACGCAGGAACGAGAGCCCGTGGCGCGCGGCGAGGGCGCGCAGCCGCTCGGCGCCCACGTCGTTCGCCGCCGCCTGGGCGAGCAGGTCGGCCCGCCGGATCTCCGGCGTCCGGACGTTCGCGAGCACGAGCTCGAGCAGCTCCTCGGCGAGAACGCCGCGACGGACGAGCCGCAGCGGCGGGATCACGATCCCCTCCTGGTAGATCGACGTCGACGCGCTCGGCATCGACCCGGGCGTCATGCCGCCGACGTCGGAGTGGTGGGCCCGGCTGACCGCGTACCCGACGATCTCGCCGTCGGCGTCGACCGGCGTCACGAGCGTGACGTCGGGGAGATGCGTCCCGCCCGCGAACGGGTCGTTGAGGACGAACACGTCGCCCGGCTCCGGCGAGCGCTCGCGAACGGCGCGCACCGAGTCGTACATCGCGCCGAGGTGCACGGGGATGTGCTCCGCCTGCGCGACCATGCGTCCCCGCTCGTCGAAGAGCGCGCACGAGCAGTCCCGCCGCTCCTTGATGTTCGACGAGTAGCTGCTGCGGACGAGCACGGCGCCCATCTCCTCCGCGATCCCCGCGAGGCCGCTGACGAGGACCGACAGCGTGACGGGATCGAGAGCGCTCTCGCGCGTGGGCGTGCGCGTCACGCGCGCTCCAGCAGGAGCGCGCCCGCGTCGTCGACCGCGGCCGACCAACCCGGCCGCACGACGCACGTCGACTCGGCGAACTCGACGATCGCGGGCCCGGCGAACCCGTCGCCGGCCGCGAGCTCGACGGCGGCGTGTACCGGCGTCTCCTGCCAGACCCCGTCGAACCGGGCGGCGCGCGTCCGCCGCTCCGACGGCCGGCCGTCCGGCGGCGTCGCGAACGGCGCGGCAGTCACCGGCACCGTCGCCGTCAGCCGGATGCTCACGACCTGCACGTCCTCGCCGTCGAGCGCGAATCCGTAGCGGCGCAGGTGGGCAGCCGCGAACTGCCTCGGGAGCGCGTCCACGTCGTCGGCCGGGACGGTCAGCTCGAAGGACTGCCCGCGGTAGCGCAGGTCGGCGGCGCGCCGCAGCTCAGGCTCGGAGAGGTCGTCGCCCGCGCGTCGCTCGAGATCCGCGAACGCCTCGTCCATCTGCGCGCGGTCGAGCGTCGTCACGTCCGCGAAGAAGGCGGCGACGTAGTCGCGCCGCAGCTCCGAGACGGCGAGCCCGAGCGCACTGAGGACGCCGGCGGCGCGCGGGACGAGGACCGTGCGGATCCCCAGCTCCTCGGCGAGGCTGCACGCGTGCATCCCGCCGGCGCCGCCGAACGCGAGCAGCGTGAAGTCGCGCGGGTCGAAACCGCGCTCGACGCTGATCACGCGCAGGGCGCGCGCCATCTCCGCCTCCGCGACCGCGACGATGCCTTCGGCCGCCTCGAGCGGCGAGAGGCCGAGCGACGCGCCGACCGCGGCGAGCGCCGTCCGGGCGCGATCCGGGTCGAGCACGATCTCGCCGCCGAGCCGCGTGCCGCCGGAGAGGTATCCGAGGTGGAGGTCGGCGTCGGTGACCGTCGCCTCCTCGCCGCCGAGCGCGTAGGCCGCGGGGCCCGGCCGCGCCCCCGCGGAACGCGGCCCCACACGGAGCGCACCGCCCGTGTCGGCCCACGCCACCGACCCGCCGCCGGCGCTCACCGAGTGCACGTCGACCATGGGGTGCTTGATCGGGATTCCGGCGACGACCGCGGCGGTCGTGGCCTGCACCTCGCCGTCGACGACGAGCGCGACGTCGGTGCTCGTCCCGCCCATATCGAATGTGAGCAGATCCCGGTACCCGCTCGCGTCGGCCGCGAACGCCGCGCCGACGACGCCCGCCGCAGGGCCCGAGAGCACGCACGCGGACGCGCGGCCCGCCGCCCCGTCGAGGTCGACGACGCCTCCGGACGACTGCATCACGAGCGGGGCGGGGAGGCCGGCGGCGGCGAGCCGGTCGCCGAGACGCCGCAGATAGCGCGTGAGACGCGGTGCGAGGTACGCGTCCGCGGCGGTCGTCGAGAAGCGCTCGTACTCGCGGAACTCGGGCAGCACGTCGCTCGAGAGCGACACCTGGACCTCCGGCAGCGCCGAGCGGAGCACCTCCGCGGCGCGGCGCTCGTGCGCGGGGTCGAGGAAGGCGAAGAGGAAGCAGACCGCGACCGCCTCGACGTCGGCGGCGCGCAGCGCCTCGACCGCCGCGTCGAGGGCCTCCTCGTCGAGCGGGACGGCCTCGCCGTCGGGATCGACGCGCTCGCGCACGACGAAGCGGAGCTCGCGCGGGACGAGTGGGGGCGGCGGCAGCTTCGTCAGGTCGTAGAGCGACGGGCGGGTCTGGCGCGCGATCTCGAGCACGTCGCGGAAGCCCTCCGTCGTGAGCAGCGCGGTGCGCGCGCCGCTGCGCTCGAGCAGCGCGTTCGTCGCGACGGTCGTGCCGTGGGCGAACGTCCGCACCCGCGCGGCGTCGAGCCCGACGTCGCCGACCGCCGACATGACGCCGACCGACTGATCCGCCGGCGTCGAGGGCACCTTCGCGACCGCGAGCTCCCCGTCGACGAGGGCGACCAGATCTGTGAACGTTCCTCCGACGTCGACACCGATCCGCGCATCGTCGCGCTGAGGTGTTGCACCCATCGCTGCGCCGATGTTAGCGTCGAACTAGTCACTCGTTCAACAATCCTGACGCGACCTTGACCATCCTGCTCACCGGCTTCGGACGCTTCGCGAACGTGGAGCGGAACCCGAGCGAGCAGATCGTCGCGGCCCTCGACGGCACTCGCCTCGGCGGCCACGACGTCGTCGGGCGCATCTTGCCGGTCTCGGCCGAGCACACGCCGGACGTGGTGCGCGCGGCGCTCGCCGAGGCGACGCCGCGCCTCGCGCTCCTGCTCGGCGTCGCGCCGGGCCGCGCCGCGCTCACGATCGAGCGCGTGGCCGTGAACGTCTTCGACTTCGAGGAGCCCGACAACGACGGCGCGCAGCCGGTCGACGCGCCGATCGAGCACGACGGCCCCGCGGCGTACTTCGCCACGCTGCCGGTTCGCCGCATCGTCGAGGCGTGGCGGGCGGCGGGGATTCCCGGTGCGCTCTCCGACACCGCTGGCACGTACTTGTGCAACGCGGCGATGTACACGGCGCTGCACGCGACCGCGGGTCAGCGTCTGCCGGCCGGTTTCCTGCACCTGCCGAGCCTGCCCGGCGAGGTCGCCGTCCAGCGCGCGCCGGAGCCGAGCATGCCGCTCGACACGCAGATCGAGGGCGTGCGGATCGCGCTAGAGGCCGCCGTCGCCGAACTCGCGACGTGACGACGCCGCGTCTCTCCGTCTGCTTCACGTTCGACTTCGACGCGCTGTCGCCGTGGGTACTCGGGATGGCGGGCCGCAACGTCGCGGCGCTCTCGCGCGGCGAGTTCGGCGCCGTCGCGGTGCCGAGGATCCTCGCGCTGCTCGAGCGCCACGACATCCCGGCGACGTTCTTCGTCCCGGGCCACACCGCCCTCGCGTATCCCGACCTCGTGCGCAGCATCCGCGACGCGGGCCACGAGCTCGGGCACCACGGCTGGGTGCACGAGCCGCTCTCGGAGCTCGACGCGGCCCGGGAGCGCGACGTGCTGCAGCGCGGCCTCGACGCGCTCGACCGCGTCGCCGGCGTCCGGCCGACGGGCTACCGCGCGCCGAACGTCGACGTCAGCGTCTCGACCGTCGAGATCCTGCTCGAGCACGGGTTCGTGTACGACGCCTCGTTCTCGGGCTCGGACTTCGAGCCGTACTACCTGCGGCGCGGCGACCGGTTTCCGCCCGACGGCGAGTACGTGTTCGGCGAGAGCACGGAGCTGGTCGGCATTCCGTTTGCATGGCACCTCAGCGACTTCCAGTTCTTCGAGTTCGTGCCCGGCGTGACGGTCCGCCAGGACCCGCCGTCGGCCGTGTACGAGATCTGGGCGGACGAGCTGGCGTGGGCGCATGCGAACGTGCCGGGAGGCGTCTACGACCTCACGATGCACCCACAGGCCATCGGCCGCGGCCACCGGCTGACCATGGTCGAGCGTCTGATCGAAGCTGCGAAGGAGCTCGAGGGCGCCGTCTTCGAGCGCCTCGGCGACTACGCGACGAAGTGGCGTGCACTGCATCCGCTCGCCGACTGGCTCGCAGGCGCGCCGGTTCACGCGGCGCGTCGACCGAACCCCGACTGACAAGATCGGCCCGGATGTCGAACGTCGTCGCCGACGCGCAGGCGCAGCCGTTCTCCGGTCGGACCGCGTGGGCGCGCAGCGTGCAGACGCCGCTGCGCGCGTTCCTGCGCACGGAGACGGGCGGGGCCGCGGTCCTCCTCGCCGCGGCGGTCGCGGCGCTCGTGTGGGTGAACCTCGACGCGTCCTCCTACGACTCGCTGTGGGGAACGGAGCTGTCGATCCACGTCGGCGACGCGGGCATCTCGCTCGACCTGCGCGAGTGGGTGAACAGCGGGCTGATGACGTTCTTCTTCTTCGTCGTCGGCCTCGAGGCGCGGCGCGAGTTCGACCTCGGCGAGCTGCGGGAGCGGCGGCGGTTCGTGCTGCCGCTGCTGGCCGGGATCGGCGGGATGGCGGTCGCGGTCGCGATCTATCTCGCGTTCAACACCGGCCGGTCGTCCGCGCACGGGTGGGGGATCGCGATGTCGACCGACACGGCGTTCGCTCTCGGCCTGCTCGCGCTCGTCGGGCCGCGGTTCCCCGATCGCCTGCGCGCGTTCATGCTCACGGTTGTCGTCGTCGACGACGTCGTCGCGCTCGTCGTCATCGCGGTCGTCTACTCGGAGGAGGTCACGGTCTCGTGGCTGCTGGCCGCGCTCGGGCTGTTCGCAGTCGTGCTCGCGGCGAAGGCGCTCGGCCTCCGCGGCGGGCTCGTCTACCTCGCACTCGGAACGGCGATCTGGGTGGCGCTGCTCGAGTCGGGAGTCGAGCCGATCGTCGTCGGGCTCGCCATGGGCCTCCTGGCGTACGCCTACCCGGCCGCACGCTCGGACCTCGAACGGGCGACCGAGCGCTTCCGCGCGTTCCGCGAGCAGCCGACGCCGGAGCTCGCACGCTCCGCGCGGCGAGAGCTGAGCTCCGCGATCTCGGTCAACGAGCGGCTGCAGCTGCTCTACCACCCGTGGACGAGCTACGTGATCGTGCCGCTGTTCGCGCTCGCCAACGCCGGCATCGCGATCGACGGCGGGTTCCTGAAGGAGGCGTTCACCTCGCCGATCACGCTCGGGATCCTCGTCGGCTACGTCGCGGGCAAGCCCCTGGGAATCTTCGGCAGCACGTGGCTCCTCACGCAGCTCACCCGCGGGCGACTACGGCCGCCGGTGGGCTGGGCGGCGGTCGCGGGCGGCGGCACGATCGCGGGCATCGGCTTCACCGTCTCGCTGCTCGTCGCGACGCTCGCGTTCGACGGCACCCGGCTCGAGGAGGCCAAGGTGGGGATCCTGAGCGCCGCGCTCGGTGCGTCGCTTCTCACGTGGCTGCTCTTCCGGGCGACGGCGCTGCTGCCGCGCCGGCTCCGGATCCGCGCGCTGCTGGGGACCGCCGAGCCGATCGTCGACCTCTACATCGACGTCGACCCGGAGCGGGATCACGTTCGCGGACCGCTCGACGCGCCGGTGACGGTGGTCGAGTACGGCGACTTCGAGTGCCCGTACTGCGGGCAGGCGGAGCCGGTCGTCCGCGAGCTGCTCCGCGAGTTCGGCGACGTCCGGTACGTCTGGCGGCACCTGCCGCTCAACGACGTGCACCTGCACGCGCAACTGGCGGCGGAGGCCGCGGAGGCGGCGGCGAATCAGGGCGCGTTCTGGGAGATGCACGACCTGCTGCTGTCACATCAGGACGCGCTCGACCCCGACGACCTGGTCGGCTACGCGCAGCAGCTGGACCTGGACGTCGAGCGCTTCGCCGCGGACGTGGACGGGCACGCCGGCGCCGTCCGCGTCGCCGAGGACGTCGACAGCGCCGACCTGAGCGGGGTCTCGGGGACGCCGACGTTCTTCGTCAACGGCCGGCGCCACTACGGCGCGTACGACAGCGCGTCGCTCGCCGCCGCCGTGCGCGCGGCTGGCGCACGCGCCACGCTGGGGACGACGACCGCGCCCTAGGACCCCGTCAGGCGGCCTGCGCGCGCGGCGAGAGCAGACGCCGCATGAGGCGCCGCTCGCGGGCGCGCTCGAGATTCGTCAGGCGGATGCTCTCGTCGACCGGCACGAGGCCGTGCTCGGGGACGAGCTCGCGCCGCCGGTGGTAGACCCACAGGTAGCGGTCGGGGTACGTCGCGCCGGGGCAGATGTTGTCGAGGCCCTCGCGCTTGATCGCGTCGACGGTCGGGAGGTAGACGTTCTCGTACCAGTCGGCCGCGATGTCCCCGGGCGGCACGACGCGGCCCTCGCGCTGCATCAGGTGGTAGCCGTGCAGCTGCACGTTCTCGAGCAGCTCGACGTAGCCGACCGGGCGGGTGAACCGGATCTGCACCTCGGGGCGCGTCCGTGCGAGCCCGCTCTCGTGCATGAAGATCCACTCCTGGTCTGCGTGGATG
The DNA here is from genome assembly GCA_046731555.1 of Actinomycetota bacterium. GTDB lineage: Bacteria > Actinomycetota > Thermoleophilia > Gaiellales > Gaiellaceae > PALSA-600. The sequence continues at coordinate 19,662 of JBKPLI010000150.1, forward strand.
AGCTCGAGCGGGTCGGCGTCTGCGGGCAGCCGCCACCGCGCGCGCAGCTCCGTCACCTCGGCATCGATCGTCGCCATCCCGCGGCGGCGCGCGATCGCGACCCGGTGGTGGCCGTCGACGACGAAGTACGCCTCGCCCAGCCGGTAGACGACGATCGGCGGGAAGTCGCCCTCGGGGAACGCCTGCGCCACGCTGCGGAGCCGCGGGCCGATGTCGCGTCGGCGCGGGACGAACTCGCGGTCGAAGTCGTGGACACGCCCTTCGGTCCCGACGACGCTGCTCACCGGGATCGCGCGGAGGCCGACGTACCTCCGCTCGAACGGCCGCAGACGCGTCGTCGCCTCCTCGAGCGGCAACAGGCCGCGCCCGTCGTCGCTCGCCCCGATCACCCGCGCGAGCCGGTCGTAGATCCCTCGCCTCCTTGCCCGGTGGAACGTCGATGCCATGCGGTTCAGAACGCGAGTCGGCCGGCGGCAATTCCCTCGCGGTCAGCCGGCGCGGCGGCGCAGCGACTCGGCGAGCAGCACCGCGACTGCCGCCGGGAGCAGCCACCAGGCGTCGACGCCTTCGCGCGCGAGGAGCCACGTGACGGCGATCGCGACGGCGACGCCGCCGGCCAGGCGCACGTCGTCGCCGACGACGAAGTCCCACCAGAAGCGGCCGAAGGCGCGCACGTGTCTCACGCCTCCGCTCCGAGCGGCACGAGGCGGCGACGGCGGAGCGCGCGCACGAGCACGTACGAGACGAGTGCGAAGAACGCGAGGACGCCGAGCAGCGCAAACTCGTCCCCCGGCCAGTCGACGCCGGCGCCTTCCGCTGACCAGAAGCAGCCGAACGTCGTGAGCAGCAGCCCGACCGTGAACTTGATCGTGTTCTCCGGCACGCGCGACAGCGGACCGCGCGCGAACACGCCCGCCACGACGACGACGGCGAGCGCGGTCACGGCACCGGCGACGGCGAGGCCGAGGCTGCCGTGAGCGCTCCCGAAGGCGATGACGATGAAGACGACCTCGAGCCCTTCGAGCAGCACGCCCTTGAACGCGACCGTGAACGAGTACCAGTCGAGCCCCGCCCGCTGCTCGCCGCCGGCCGCCGCCGCGGCAGCGCGCTCCGCGCGGAACGTCTCGTCTTCGTCGTGCAGTGCGACGTAGCCGCTCGCGCGCAGGATCGCCTTGCGCAGCCACTGCAGCCCGAACGCGAGCAGCAGCGCGCCGACGACCAGGCGGAGGCTCTCGATCGGGATCTGCTGCAGCGCCGGCCCGAGCGCCGCGACGAGCAGCGCCAGCACGATGCCGGCGGCGCCGACTCCGACGAGCGTCGAGCGCCACCCGCGCACGACGCCGACCCCGAGCACGATCGTGAGCGCCTCGACCATCTCGACGGCGCTCGCGAGGAACGCCCCGAGGAGGACGAGGATCGCGCTCGTGCTCACGAGGCGTCGACCGGCGGCGTGCCGTAGGTGTGGAAGCTCTCGATCGTCTTCACGCCCCAGGCCTGGCCCTTCGCGCGCTCGGCCTGCGTCCACACGACCGGCGGCTCGTCGGGGTCGTAGACGAGCCGCCCTCCGGTCGTGACCTCGATGCGGTTCCCGGCCGGCTCGTAGCCGTAGAGGAAGAAGCCCTGGGCGATCGCGTGCTTCGACGGTGCGGCTTCGATGTAGACGCCGCTGTCGAGGAACAGGTCGGCCGCGCGCAGGCACTCCTCGCGCGTGTCGACCCAGAACGCGAGGTGGTGGAGCCGGCCGTTCGCGCGGTGGTGGTCCTGCGTGTAGATCAGCTCGTGCGCCATCACCGACAGGCTCATCCACGCGCCGGACTCGGCGCCGTCGTCGAGTTCCACGCGCTCGTACAGCCGGTAGCCGAGCACGTCCGTGGCGAACTCGCGCACCGCACGCACGTCGGCGGCGAGCAGGTTGACGTGGTCGAGCCGTTTCACGCACACGCCGCGTCCCGTGTAGCGCTGCGGCTGGTTCTTCAGCGACGGCCGTAGCGCGGGCGGCGGCTCGTACCGGTCGGCCTCGTACAGCACCTCAAAGACGTGCCCGTCCGGGTCGGTGAACCGGTACGCCGGGCCGTGCCCGTGGTCGCCGTCGATCCAGCCCTCGCCGCGGCCGCTCGCCTCGATCGCGCGCACCGCCCGCTGGAGCGCATCCGCGTTCCACGCGCGGAACGCCAGGTGCGCGAGGCCGGTCTGCGCCGCCTCCGTGAGCTTGAGACTCGAGCGCTGGTAGTCGCCCCAGCCGCGCAGGTGGACCGACTGACCGTCGCGCGCCTCGATCTCCATCCCGAGCACGTCGACGAAGAAGCGCAGGCTCTCGTCCGGCCTCGTCGTGAGCAGCTCGGCGTGGTGGATGTGGGCCAGGTCGGGCGGCGCCGCCATGGACGGCGACGCTAACGCTTCACAGCGAACTCCGAGGAAACGTTCATGCCCCGCATAGGTGCGGCTGGTTCGCTGGTCGGCATGAAGGAGTCGGTGGACGACACGACGGGAGTCGACCACGACCGGTCCGGGGAGGGCCGCCGGCGCGGCCTTCCCCGGCACTCATCGCCCACAGACCGGAAGGAGCTTCCCTCGTGAACGACCACCGCTACATCAGGCCCGTCCGCGACGGCGAGCGTGGCGGGGAGGCGATCGAGGGCGCGGCCTACGAGATCCGCCGCGTGATTGCCGGCCAGGACGCGCTGCTCGAGCGCACGTTCGTCGCCCTGCTCGCCGGCGGCCACCTCCTCATCGAGGGCGTGCCCGGCCTCGCGAAGACGCTGACGATCAAGACGACCGCGGCCGTGCTCGGCGGCACGTTCGGCCGCGTGCAGTTCACGCCCGACCTCGTGCCGTCGGACCTGATCGGGACGCGCATCTACCGACCGGGCGCCGCCGAGTTCGACACCGAGCTCGGGCCGGTCTTCTGCAACTTCCTGCTCGCGGACGAGATCAACCGCGCGCCCGCGAAGGTGCAGTCCGCGCTGCTCGAGGTGATGCAGGAGTGCCAGGTCACGCTCGGCAAGCAGACGTTCCCGGTGCCGGCGCCGTTCCTCGTGATGGCGACGCAGAACCCGATCGAGTCCGAGGGGACGTACGCGCTCCCCGAGGCGCAGCTCGACCGCTTCATGCTCAAGGTGCTCG
>JBKPLI010000151.1:0-9102 GCA_046731555.1 Actinomycetota bacterium
GGGTCGTGAACGTCGCCTCGGCCGGCCAGGCGCCGATCGACTTCGACGACGTCATGCTCGAGCGCGGCTACGACCCGACGCGCGCGTACTGCCAGAGCAAGCTCGCGATGGTCATGCACGCGTTCGACCTGGCGGACGAGCTGCGCGACGCGGGCGTCACCGCGAACGCGCTCCATCCGGGCACGTACATGCCGACGAAGATGGTGCTGCACGCGGGCGTCGATCCGCATGACTCGCTCGAGACGGGCGTGCGGTCGACGATGCGGCTCGCGGTCGCGCCCGAGCTCGACGGCGTGAGCGGCCGCTACTTCGACCGCCTCACGGAGGCGCGAGCGAACGCGCAGGCCTACGACGCGGACGCGAGGCGGCGCCTCCGCGAGCTGAGCGAGCGTCTGGTCGGCCTCTAGCCGCCGGCCAGTCGGGACATGTCCATCTCGGACAGGCCGGGGTCTGACCCCGGCGCCGTCCGAACGGGACCTGTCCGTTGTGGCCACGGGCCGCATCGTTGAGCCGAATCCGCCACCAGTCACCGTCCCGTTCGGACATGTCGCCCTCTGGTACCGGCCATGGCCTTTTCGGACAGGCCGGGGTCAGACCCCCGACGGGTTCGAAAAGGACAGTCGTGGCGGTCAGACGCCGATCGGGTGCCAGACAGTCTTGAGCTCGAGGAAGGCCGAGATCTCGTAGAGCGACTGCGTGTCGGGCTGCCCGAGCACGACGCGCTTCACGTTCTCGGCCGCGGCGACCTCGAGCTCCGCGCGCAGGCCGTCCGCGCCCGTGAGGTCGATCGCGTTCACGTCCATGTGCGCGGCGAGCCACGGCGCGAGCTCCGCGCGGTAGCCCGTGAGGATGTTGACGACGCCGCCGGGCACGTCGCTCGTTGCGAGCGCCTCGGCCAGCTCGACCGCCGCGAGCGGCTGCGTCTCCGACGCGACCGCGATCACAGAGTTCCCGCCCGTGAGCGCCGGCGCGACACGCGACACGAGCCCGAGGAGCGGCGGCTCGTCGGGCGCGACGATGCCGACGACGCCCGTCGGTTCGGGCACTGTGAAGTTGAAGTACGGCCCGGCCACCGCGTTCGCGCTCCCGATCGCCTGCGCGAGCTTGTCGGCGAAGCCGGCATACCAGACCCAGCGGTCGATCGCGCGCTCGACCTCCTCCTTGCCGCTGCACAGGTCGGCGAACTCGCCGGCGCGCGCCTCCATCATCTCGGCGATGCGGTAGAGCACCTGCCCGCGGTTGTACGCGGTCGCCGACGCCCACTTCGCCTGAGCCGGCCGCGCCGCGACGACGGCGTCGCGCAGGTCCTTCCGCGAAGCGCGCGCGACGTTCTGCCCTTGCGCCTCGTACGTGCGCCCGGACTCGGAGCGCGGGAACGCGCCGCCGATGAACAGCTTGTACGTCTTCTTCACCGGGAGGCGCGCCATCAGCCGCCGAACGTCTCCGACCCGTCGAACGCGAGGTACGGCTCGAGCCCGTGCAGCCCGCCCTCGCGGCCGAAGCCCGACTCCTTGTAGCCGCCGAACGGGCTCGCGGGATCGAAGCGGTTGTACGTGTTCGCCCACACGACGCCGGCGCGCAGGCGCTCGGCCATCCAGAGGATGCGCGAGCCCTTCTCCGTCCAGACGCCGGCGGAGAGCCCGTACGGCGTGTTGTTCGCCTTCTCGATCGCCTCGTCCGGCGTGCGGAACGTGAGCACGGAGAGCACCGGGCCGAAGATCTCCTCCTGCGCGATGCGGTAGCTCTGCGCGACGTTCGTGAACACGGTCGGCGCGAACCAGTAGCCCTTCTCCGGCAGACGGCAGGGCGGCTGGTAGACGTCCGCACCCTCCTCGCGACCCGCGGCGACGAGCTCCTCGATCTTCTCGAGCTGCATCCTCGAGTTGATCGCGCCGACGTCGGTGTTCTTGTCGAGCGGATCGCCGACGCGCAGCGTCGCCATCCGGCGCTTGAGCTTCTCGATCGCCGGCTCGTAGATCGACTCCTGCACGAACAGGCGCGAGCCGGCGCAGCACACGTGGCCCTGGTTGAAGTAGATGCCGTTCACGATCCCCTCGACCGCCTGGTCCAGCGCGGCGTCGTCGAAGACGATGTTCGCCGCCTTGCCGCCGAGCTCGAGCGTGAGCTTCTTGCCCGTGCCGGCGAGGCGCCGCTGGATCGCCTTGCCGACCTCCGTCGAGCCGGTGAACGCGATCTTGTCGACGTCCGCGTCGACGAGCGCGGCGCCCGCGCGGCCGTCGCCGGTGACGATGTTGACGACTCCCGGCGGCAGCTCCGCCTGACGCAGCACGTCGCAGAAGAGCAGCGCGGTCAGCGGTGTCGTCTCGGCCGGCTTGAGCACGACCGTGTTGCCGGCCGCGAGCGCCGGCGCGATCTTCCACGCGAGCATCAGCAGCGGGAAGTTCCACGGGATGATCTGACCCGCGACGCCGAGCGGCTTCGGCTTCCGGTTCGGGAACGCGTACTCGAGCTTGTCGGCCCAGCCCGCGTAGTAGAAGAAGTGCGCGGCCGCGAGCGGCAGGTCGACGTCGCGCGATTCCTTGATCGGCTTGCCGCCGTTCAGCGACTCGAGCACCGCGAACTCGCGCGCGCGCTCGGCGAGGATGCGCGCGATCCGGAACAGGTACTTCGCGCGCGAACCCGGCGCGAGCCGCGACCACGACGCGAACGCGTCGCGCGCCGCCTGCACGGCGAGCGCGACGTCCTCCTCCCCGGCCTGCGCGACCTCGGCGAGCGGCTCCTCGTCACGCGGCGAGATCGTCGTGAACCACTCGCCCGACTTCGGCTCGAGCCACTCGCCGCCGACGAAGATGCCGTAGCGCTCGTCGAGCCGGACGATGTCCGTCGACTCGGGCGCGGGCGCGTAGGTCCAGCCCGCGGGCACGGGCGAGCGGTCCTGGCGGCGCTCGACCTCAGACATCGTTCTCGACTTGGTCGAGCGTCTGCGCCTCGAGGTCGTCGAGCAGCTCGCCCATCCCGCTCACATGCCGGCGGAAGATCTCGGAGGAGCGGAACCGCGCGACCGTGTCGGTGTCCTCCCACGGCGCGAAGCTGATGAACACGTTCGGGTGGTCATGATCGCGGAGCAGGGTGGGCGGTCGGCGCATGCGCATGTCGGCGGCGATCTCGCGCGCCATCGCGCGCCAGGCGCGGACGAAATCCTCCTCGCGCCCGCTCTTCACCGTCCACACGGTGTGCGTCCAGACGTCGGTCATGGTCAGTCCTTCGTGAAGTAGTCCGAGCTTTGATACGCGCCGGTCTTCTCCTTGCGGATCTGCATGAGGATGTCGTTGACGAGGGAGCTCGCGCCGATGCGGTACAGGTCGGGCGTGAGCCAGTCCGGGCCGAGCGTCTCGTGCACCTGCACGAGGTACTGGATCGCGTTCTTCGCGGTGCGGATGCCGCCTGCCGGCTTCATGCCGATCCGCTTGCCCGTCTCCTCGTACACGTCGCGGATCGCCTCGAGCATGACGAGCTGCACCGGCAGCGTCGCCGCGCCGGGCAGCTTGCCGGTCGACGTCTTGATGAAGTCGCCGCCGGCCGCCATCGCGAGCAGCGACGCGCGGCGCACGTTGTCGTACGTGCCGAGCTCGCTCACCTCGAGAATCACCTTCAGGTGCGCAGGCCCGCACGCCTCCTTCACGCGCACGATCTCCTCGTACACCTGGGCGTACCGGCCGGAGAGGAACGCGCCGCGGTCGATGACCATGTCGATTTCGTCGGCGCCCAGGGCGACCGCGTCCTCGACGTCGCGCAGCTTCACGTCGAGCGGCGCCTGACCGGACGGGAAGTACGTCGCGACGCTCGCGATCTTCACGCCGGTGCCGCGCAGCTTCTCGGCCGCGACCGGGACCAGGTTCGGGTAGACGCAGACCGCCGCGACCGACGGCACGTTCGGATCGCTCGGGTCGGGCCGGACCGCCTTCGAGCAGAGCGCCGCGACCTTGCCCGGCGTGTCCTGCCCTTCGAGCGTCGTGAGGTCGCAGCACCGGATCGCGAGCTCGAGCGCCCAGAGCTTCGCCTCCTTCTTGATGCTGCGCTTGGCCAGCTCGCCCGCGCGCGCCTCGACCGCGACCTGGTCGATCGACCCGATCCGCGGCAGCCGCTGCTTCAGCGGCAGCTCGAACCCGGCGGGGAGTGCGGGCGCCTGCGCCATTCCGCGGTCGAGTCTAGCTCCGGTGGGGTTCCCGCCCGGTCGACGCGCCGTCGTCCGGCCGAACGACGAGGAATCGTCCGCGCTGCCGACGACGCGGCGCAGCGCCCGCCCTACCCTGGATGACCTGACACCACTCGCAGGGGTCCATGAGGAGAAGGGCAATGAATATCAATGTCGGCAGCCTCGCACCGCAACTTCCCGTCGAGGCCTATCTGAAGGAGGAGCTCGAGCCGGTCGAGTTCACGCTGCCGGTCGGCGGCGAGTGGCTCGTGCTCTTCTTCTACCCGCGGGACTTCACGTTCGTCTGCCCGACGGAGCTCGCGGCCTTCGAGGCGCTGAAGGGCGAGTTCACGGCGGCCGGCGCGCGGATCGTGGCCGCGAGCACCGACAGCTGGTGGGTGCATCGCGCGTGGTTCGACACGAACCCGTGGCTCAAGGAGATTTCGTACGCGGTCGTCGCCGACGCCGCACACCACCTGGCCCGCACGTACGGCGTCCTCCGCGAGGACGGCGCCGCCGAGCGCGCCACCTTCGTCATCGACCCCGCAGGGATCGTCCGCCACGCGAGCGTCACCGACATGAGCGTCGGCCGCAGCGCCGAGGAGACGCTGCGCGTCGTCCAGGCGCTCCAGACCGGCGAGCTGTGTCCGGCCAACTGGCGGCCCGGCCAGGCAACGCTGATGGCGGCATGAGAGGAGAAGCCATGTACCCACACCTGACCCAATTCGAAGAGAACCGCATAGAGCTCGAGCGCGAGCGGCAGCTGCGGCGCGAGATCCGCGCGGCGCGCGACGAAGCGCGGGCCCGGCGCAAGGCGTCGTCCCCGTCGCTCCTCGCCCGCGTCCGGCAGGCGGTGAGCCGGCCGGAGCCGTGCACGGTGCCGCCCTGCCCGGAACCCGCGTAGCCCGGCGCGAGTAGCCGTCGCTGGACCTCGGCGACGGCCAGGAGTCGATGGGGCGGAGGTCGACCTTGGCCCGGCGCGGATCGGCGTCGAGACGCTAGAGCTCACCCACGAGCAGCTCGAGACGGAATAGCGTGCTAGGTCGTTGAGTGGTTGATGATATGATGCCGACCTATGGCATCCCCCCTCGACACCGTTCTCGACCTCGCCCTCGCACGCTCGTTCGTCGTGCGCGACGTCGACGCCGCACTCGGCACCTACCACGGGTTGAGCCTGAGCGACTTCGCGCTGCTGCTGGAGCTGCGCGCCGCGCCCGAGCAGAAGGTGCGGCGCGTCGACCTCGCGTCGCGGCTCGGCGTGACGCCGTCCGGCGTCGCCCGGCAGCTCGCCCCGCTCGAGCGCATGGGCCTCGTCGGCCGCGAGTCGCACGACCGCGACGCGCGCCTCGCCCTCGTCGTGCTCACGCCGACGGGCGACCGCATCGCGCGCGAGGCGCTGCAGACCGCGCAGCAGGCCGCAACCCAGGCGCTCGACGCGCGCTGGTCGGGCGACGAGCAGGCGAGCCTCGGCACGCTGCTCGCGCGCATCCGTCCCTAGGTCAGAGACCGAGGCGCTCGAGCATCGTCTCGTTGCGCCGCCACTTCGGGCTCGCCTTCACCTGCAGCTGCAGGAAGATCTTGTGCCCGAGGAGCTGCTCGATCCCCGGCCGCGCCCAGCGGCCGATCTCGCGCACCATCGAGCCGCCCTTGCCGATCAGGATCTGCTTCTGGCTCTCCGTCTCGGTGTAGATGCGGACGTGCACGCGGTCGTCCTCGATCTCGACCACCTCGGCCGTGACCGCGTGCGGCACCTCCTCGCGTGTGAGCCGCAGCGCCTGCTCGCGCACGAGCTCCGCGATGCGCGCCTCGAGCGGCATGTCGGTCACCTCGTCGAGCGGGTAGTACGGCGGCCCCTCCGGCAGCAGCGAGAAGAGGTCGTCGCGCAGCTCGTCCATGCCGTCGCCCGTCTTCGCGCTCACCGGGTGCAGCGCGTGGAAGTCGCCGAGCGCGGCCGCGTTCTTCATCTGCTCGGCGATGTGCCCGGCCTTCAGGCGGTCGACCTTGTTGACCACGATGATCACGGGCACGCCGAGCTCGAACACGCGGCGGGCGACGTAGCGGTCGCCGCCGCCGATCCGCTGGCGGGCGTCGACGACGAGCAGCACCGCGTCGACGTCATCGGCCATCGTCTCCTCGACGCGCTCCTGCATCCGCTCGGTCAGCCGGTCGATCGGCCGCTGCCAACCGGGCAGGTCGACGAGCACGAGCTGCGCGTCGTCGCGGTTCGCGACGCCGCGGATCCGGTGCCGCGTCGTGTGCGGCACCTTCGAGACGATCGCGACCTTGTCGCCGACGAGCGCGTTTACGAGCGTCGACTTGCCGACGTTCGGCCGGCCGGCGACGGCGACGAAGCCCGACCTCACAGCTCGAGCCCCATGACCGGCACCACACGGCCCCACGCGCCCGGGTGCTCGCCGAGGCGGCGCGCGCCCATGCGCTCGTAGAACCCGACCGCGTTCGGCTCGGTGCCCCACTCGAGCCTGCGCGCACCGAGCTCCCGCGCGCGCTCCGCGGCGACCGCGAAGAGGCGCGTGCCGATGCCGCGCCGCATCCACGCGGGCTCCACCCAGAGGTCGTGGAGCGTGCAGGTGCCGCCGCGCGGCGGCTCGATCTCCGCCCATGCGACGATCTGGCCGCCCGCCTCGGCGACCCACCGCTCCGCGTCGGGCGGCAGCGGCAGCGCCGCGGCCCAGGCGCGGACGCGCGCCTCGTTGTAGCCCCAGTGCGCCTTCGCGGCGCGCGCGATCTCGCGCAACCGGTCCGCATCGGCAGGGCTGGCCGCGCGGATCTCGACCGCGGTCAGAACTCCCACGTGTCCGGGAGGAGATCCGCCGCCGTGACCGTGCGGATCTCGCCGTCCGAGCGGCGGTAGCTGACCTCCGGGATGCGGAACTCGTACAGGCGCTGGCGGCACCCGCCGCACGGGCTCGCGGTGATGCCGATCGCCGCGAGGTCGCCCGGCCGCAGGCCTGCGGCGGCCGCGGCGGAGAGCGCACTCGTCTCGGCGCACACACCGAGCGGGTACGCGGCGTTCTCGACGTTCACGCCCACGAACTCGCGGCCGTCGTTCGCGCGCACGACGGCGCCGACGAGGTAGTTCGAGTACGGCGCGTAAGCGTTCGCAGCCGCGCGCTCGGCCTGCTGGACGAGCTCGCGGCTCATCCGAAGAGCTGGAAGAGGACGAGTGACGTGAGCGCGCCGAGCAGCCCGCCGTACAGCACTTCGAGCGCCGAGTGGACGCCGGATTCGACACGCGTCTGCGCCACGAGCAGCGCCATGATGAATGCGATCGACGAGATGAGGAACCGGTGGTTCGCGCCCACGATGTATGTCGCGGCGATCCACAGCCCGAACGCGAGCGCCGCATGCCCGGACGGCAGGCCACCGCGCAGTGGCGTCCCGCGGCCGGTCCACGCCTTCGTCGCGATCACGAGGCCCGTCGTCATCACGATCACGACGATCGTCAGCTCGGCCGGCGCGTCGCGGATCTTGTCGAGGATCGTCGTCGACCTGTCGGCCGCCTTGCCGGCGAAGACGAGATAGCCGACCGCGATCGCGTTCACGGTCGCGATCAGCACCGACCCCGCCGCGACGTCCTTCGCAAGCTTTGCGTTCGGGTCGAAGCTCGTCGTCGCGACGTCGATCGAGCCCTCGATCGCGGTGTTCAGCATCTCGGCGATGAGCACGAACGTGATCGAGATCAGCAGCGCGATCAGCTCCAGCTTCGAGACGTCGAGGATGAGCGCCGCGATGAGGACCGCCGCCGCGATCATGAAGTGGATGCGCATGTTCCGCTGCGTGCGGAGCACGTGGATGATCCCCTCGAACGCGTAGTTGAACGAGTCGAGGATCGTCGGCGGGCGCCACGCGCTCATGCGAGGAGCTCCTGCTCGCGCGCTTCCATGTCGTCGCCGTGGTCGTAGCCGAGGAGGTGGAGCAGCCCGTGCGTGAGCGGCGCACGCCACTCGTCGCCCACGACCTGCGGGCAGAGCACGACGTCGCCGAGCGCGCGCGGCATCCCCTCGGGCAACTCGTCGCGTCCGTCGATCGGGAACGAGAGCACGTCGGTCGCCTCGTCGATCCCGAGGTGGTCCCGCTTCAGCGTCCGCATCTCGTCGGCGCCGACGAACGCGAGCCCGAGCTCGCCGTCCTCGACCCCCTCCGCGCGCAGGACGCGGCCCGCGAGCTCGACGGCCGCCGCCTCGTCGACCGCGACGCCGCTGCGGTTCTCGACCTCCACGGCGATCATCGCCGGTCGCTGCCGCTCTCCTCCGCGTGCTGCTTGTACGCCTCGACGATCCGCTGCACGAGCTTGTGCCGCACGACGTCCTGATGCCCGAAGCGCACGAACGCGATGCCGCCAATGTCGGAGAGCACGCCCTGCACGTGGATCAGGCCCGAGCGCTGCTCGCGCGGTAGGTCGATCTGCGTCTGGTCGCCGGTGACGACGACCTTCGAGCCGAAGCCCAGCCGCGTGAGGAACATCTGCATCTGCTCGGGCGAGGTGTTCTGCGCCTCGTCGAGGATGATGAAGCTGTCGTTGAGCGTGCGCCCGCGCATGAACGCGAGCGGCGCGACCTCGATCGTGCCGCGGTCCATGAGGTTGTTCGCCTTCTCGGGCTCCATCATGTCGTAGAGCGCGTCGAACAGCGGGCGCAGGTACGGGTCGACCTTCGCGAGCAGGTCGCCCGGTAGGAACCCGAGCCGCTCGCCGGCCTCGACCGCCGGCCGCGTGAGGATGATGCGCGCAACCTGCCGCTCGTGCAGCGCCGCGACGGCGAGCGCCATCGCGAGGTACGTCTTGCCGGTGCCGGCCGGGCCGATCCCGAACGTGACGGTCGAGCGGCGGATCGCGTCGACGTAGCGCTTCTGCGTGACGGTCTTCGGCGCGATCTTCTTGCCGCGGTGGCGCCAGACGACATCGTCGAAGACGTCCCGCACATCGG
>JBKPLI010000152.1:0-14715 GCA_046731555.1 Actinomycetota bacterium
CAGCAACGAGCAGGAACATCGCCGGCCTGACCGCGCGCGAGCTCGACGTGCTCGGCCTGCTCGCGTCGGGCCTCCGGAACCGCGAGATCGGAGCGCGCCTCTTCGTCTCGCCGCGCACCGTCGACCACCACGTGGCCGCGATCCTGCGCAAGCTCGGCGCCCGCACGCGCGCCGAGGCCGCCTCCGAGGCCGTCCGCCTCGGGCTCCTGGCGGACCGGTAGCCGCCCGGCACAACCTAGGCAGTCCTGCCGATGTCGGTGGGACGGCCGCCTCCTACCGTCGAGAGCGACCAGCGAATGACAGGGAGGTGGAGATGCCGCGCTATCTGGTCGAGCGCACGTACCCGGAAGGGCTCGAGATCCCGCCCACGGCCGAGGGCGCGCAGACGTGCCACGAGGTGGTGGAACGCAACGCCGCCCAGGGCGTCACGTGGCTCCACTCGTACGTGAGGCCGGACCGGAAGCTGAGCTTCTGCGTCTACGACGCGCCGAGCCCGGAGGCGATCCGGGCGACCGCGTCGGCCAACGCGCTCCCGATCGACCACATCACGGAAGTGCGCGTCCTCGACCCGTACTTCTACCGCTGACCCGGAGGTGAACATGACTGGCAAGCGCACGATCCTCGCCGTCCTCACGCTCGGACTCGTCCTCGTCGCCGCGGCGTGGGCGTGGCCGGGCAACTCGCTGCACGACGCGAAGCGGGCGACGAAGCAGTTCAAGGACGTGACCGTCGCCGAGCACGCGGGCTACGCACGGTTCCTCGACAAGAACGGCATCGCGTGCATCGACAACCCGCCCGAAGGCGCGATGGGCATCCACTACGTGAACGGTGAGTTCGTCGGCGACGCCGAGGTCACGCCGAAGAAGCCGGAGGCGGTCGTCTACCAGCCGCGCCGCGACGGCTCGCTGCGCCTCGTCGCGCTCGAGTACATCGTGTTCCAGGCGGCGTGGGACGCCGAGCACAAGAAGATCCCGGAGCTCTTCGGAGAGAAGTTCATGCTCACCTCCGGGGACAACCGCTTCGGGATCCCGGCGTTCTACTCGCTGCACGTCTGGATCTACAAGCACAACCCCTCGGGTCTTTTCGCGATGTGGAACCCGCGCGTGAAGTGCCCGGTCGCCGGTGCGGCGTCCGCGCCGGACGACGACATGGACATGAGCCACGAGGAGATGGACGACTAGCCGATCCACGGCTCTGCGGCCGGACGGAGCGCGCGCCCGCGCAAGCGGCCCCGGGCGCGCGCTACGCTCCTCGATACGACTCGAGGAGGCACCAGATGACCGACGTGATCGACGCACCGGCAGCCGTCAAGCCCATCAACCACTGGATCGGAGGCGCCCGCGTCGCAGGGTCGTCCGGCCGCACGGGCCCCGTCTTCAACCCGGCGAGGGGCGAGCAGAGCGGGGCGGTCGACTTCGCGTCGGTGGAGGAGGTCGACGCCGCGGTCCAGGCCGCGAAGCAGGCGTTCCCGGCCTGGCGCGCATTGTCGCTCGCGAAGCGCGCCGAGCTCTTCTTCGCGATCCGCGAGCTCGTGCACGAGCGCCGCGACGAGATCGCGAGGATCCTCACCTCCGAGCATGGCAAGGTCTTCTCGGACGCGAAGGGCGAGGTGACGCGCGGGCTCGAGGTGATCGAGTTCTGCTGCGGCATCCCGCACCTGCTGAAGGGCGCCATGTCGGAGCAGGCATCGACCGGCATCGACGTCTACTCGATCCGCCAGCCGCTCGGCGTCGTCGCGGGCATCACGCCGTTCAACTTCCCCGCGATGGTTCCGATGTGGATGTGGGCGCCCGCGCTCGCGTGCGGCAACACGTTCGTCCTCAAGCCGTCGGAGAAGGACCCGTCCGCGTCGCTCTACACGGCCGAGCTCCTGAAGGAGGCCGGCGTGCCCGACGGCGTCTTCAACGTCGTGCACGGCGACAAGGTCGCCGTCGACGCGATCCTCGAGCACCCGGACATCGCGGCCGTCTCGTTCGTCGGCTCGACGCCGATCGCGAAGTACGTCTACGAGACCGCGACCGCGCACGACAAGCGCTGCCAGGCGCTCGGCGGCGCGAAGAACCACATGGTCGTCCTGCCCGACGCCGACATCGACATGGCGGCCGACGCGGCCGTCTCGGCGGCGTACGGCTCGGCCGGCGAGCGCTGCATGGCGATCTCGATGGTCGTCGCGGTCGGCGACGTCGCCGATTCGCTCGTCGATGCGATCAAGCAGCGCCTCCCGAACGTGAAGGTCGGCGACGGGATGGACACGTCGTCCGAGATGGGCCCGCTCATCACGCGCGAGCACCGCGACAAGGTCGCGTCGTACATCGGCCGTGACGAGGGCGCGAAGGTCGTCGCGGACGGCCGCGAGGCGTGCCCCGACGGCGGGGGCTTCTTCCTCGGGCCGACGCTCATCGACGAGCTCACGCCGGACATGGACGCCTACCGCGACGAGATCTTCGGCCCCGTCCTCGGCGTCACGCGCGTCGGGACCTACGACGAGGCGCTCGAGCTCGTGAACGAGAACCCGTACGGCAACGGCACCGCGATCTTCACGCGCGACGGCGGCGTCGCCCGCCAGTTCCAGTTCGACGTGCAGGTCGGCATGGTCGGCGTGAACGTTCCGATCCCGGTGCCGGTCGCGTACTACTCGTTCGGAGGCTGGAAGAGCTCACTCTTCGGCGACCGTCATATCTACGGCCCGGAGGGGATCGACTTCTACACGCGCACGAAGGTCGTCACCTCGCGCTGGCCCGACCCGGCCACGTCGAAGGTCGACCTCGGGTTCCCCCAGACGAGGTAGTGAGATCGCGCGCCGCGGGAGGGATACTCCTGCGGTGAAGGCGCTTCTGGTCGTACTCGCGGTGGCCGCCGTCGCGGCGACGGCCGCGCCCGCCGACGAGATCCCGATCCGCGACTGCGGGACGCGCGCCGAGCCGACGAAGGGGCGGCTGCGCTTCGCGAACCCGGGCGACGTCGTGATCGGGCCGCTCTCGTTCTCTCAGCTCGCGCACGCGTCCAGGCCGCGCGGCGTCGACCGCACGGAGGACGGCCGCTTCTTCCGCAAGTCGGCGGTGAAGGTCCTGCGCGGCAGCGGCGAGGTCACGCTCGTCGTGCCGGCCGAGGTGCAGGACCGGCTGTTCCTGAACTACGCGCCGCTCGGCACGCTCACCGCCGCCGTCCGGTTCGGCACGTGCCCGCCCGGCCTGCCGATGCACAACGGCCTGAGCTACAAGCGCGTGACGGGCTACAGCGGCGCGTTCGTCTTCACCGAGCGCGGCTGCTACCCGCTCGAGGTCCGGGTCGAGCACGGCCGCACCTACCGCCGCACGATCTCGCTCGGCGGCGGCACCTGCACCTAGCCGCGAACCGATCGTCTTCCGACGTTTGGATCTCGCCGCTTTCGGCGATCACGGTCGCGGCATGAGTGAGCACGACGACCGCGAGGCTCTGAACCGGAGCGCGGCCGAGCACGTGGAGGCGACCCGCCGGCGCCTCGCCGACGGCCGGGCCGCGCTCGACCGCCAGCGCGAATCGATCGCCGACACGCGGCGCCACATCGACGAGATGGCGCGCTGGATCGAGGACAGCGGCCTCGAGCACGGCGACCGGCACCGTACGCAGGACGACGCGCGCGACTAGGCCGCGCCGAGCGCGCGCAGCAGCGGCTCCGCGTGGCGCATGTGCGCGAACAGCGCGTCGGTCCGCTCGTCGCCGGGATCGAGGTGCGACATCAGGTTGACGCCGAGGTAGAAGACGACCGCGGCGTAGGCGAGGTCGCGCGTCGGGAGCCCGTCCGGCAGGACGCGCGCGAGCGTCTCCTCGGCGAGGTCGATCCACGGCTCCATCAGCGCGAGCGCCTCCCGTCCCGCGTCCGGCCGGTCGAGCGAGCCGGCGACGACCTGGGAGACGACCTGAACGTGGCCGGCCGCCTTGTCCTCGTCGTAGAGGTCGGCGAGGGCCGGCATCAGGGTCGCGAGCGAGTCGTGCCGAGCGACGACCTCGCGGTACCGGGCGAGCCGGGCCTCGCTCGTGCGCCTCAGTGCCGCGACCAGCAGCTGCTCGAGCGAGCCGTAGTGGTAGAAGATCAGCGCCTGGTTGAAGCCGCCCCTGCGCGCGATCGCGCGCGAGGTGGCCCCGGCGAAGCCCCTGGTGCGCAGCGTCTCGAACGCAGCCTCGGCGATCGTCTCCGCGGTCGGTTTGAGCGTATGATTAAATCGATCGCTCAAGAGGAGAGGAGCCTACCCGATGGGTCTGATCGAGTTGCTCGCGCTGCTGCTGATGCTGCTCCTCTACCTGTTGTTCGCGACGTTTCTGTTCGGCGTCGTGCTCGCGACGCCGGTCGCGGCGGCCGTCCTGCTCGGGGTCGGCGTGTGGCGGCTTTCCGCGTGGGCCGTAGGGCGTCGGCGCGCAGGCAGGCCGGCGACGCGGGAGCGCGCCGTCGTCGAGGCCGACCTGCGCGAGCAGTACGTCGCCGGCACGCTCACGCTCGCCGGTCTCGAGCGGCGGACGGCCGACGCGCTCGCAGCCGAATCGCGCGCCGAGCTCGAGACGCTCGTCGACGACCTCCCGCCGCGTGCGACTCCGCGACGCCCGGCCGACCTCCTGGACGTGGCGGCCGGATGCGCGCTGATGCTGCTGCCGCAACCGCCGGCGGGACGCATCGTCGGTGCGGCGCTCGTGCTCGCGGCTGTCGCGCCGTCCGTCCCGACCGACCGCTTCCGGCCGCTCGTGTCGGCCTTCCTCGCCGGGCTCGCGCTCTTCCTCGCGCCGCTCGGAGCGCTCGCGCTCGTCGGCAGCCTCGCGTGGCGCCGCTGCCTCGACTAGGGCGCGAACGTCACGGGCTCGCCGAGGAGCGTCGTGCGTGCCGGCGACGTCTCCGCGATCACGCGGCCGCCGCGGACGACCCAGCGGCGCGTCGCGCGCAGGCGGATCGTCTCGACCGCGCTCGGCGCGTCGAAGATCACGCAGTCCGCCGGCTTGCCCTCCTCGAGGCCGTACTCGTCCTCGACGCCGAGCGTCCGTGCGCCGCGCTCGGTCGCGCACCGAAGCATTTCCGGGATCTCGTCGAGGCCGCTCATGTACGTGAAGTGCAGCGCGAGGTGCGCAGCGTCGACGAGGTCGGCCTTCCCCATCAGGTACCAGGGATCCATGATCACGTCGTTCCCGAGCGACACGTTGACGCCGGCGGCGAGCAGCTCCTTCAGCTGCGCGAACCCGCGCCGCTTCGGATAGACGTCGAGCCGCCCCTGGATGAGCGAGTTCGCGTACGGGTTGACGACGACGTTGATGCCGGCGCGGGTGAGGAAGCCGCGCAGCTTCGACGAGTAGTAGGGCTCGTACGAGCCCATCGCGGTGCAGTGGCTCGCCGTCACGCGGCCGCCGAGGCCGAATTTCACCGTGTCGTCCGCCATCACCTCGAGGAAGCGCGAGCTCGGGTCGTCGGTCTCGTCGCAGTGCACGTCGATGCGGCGCGAGTACTGCTTGGCGAGCTCGAAGAGGCGGTGCACCTCGCGCAGCCCGAGCTCGGCGGTCGGCTCGTAGTGCGGGATGCCGCCGACGCAGTCGACCCCGAGGCGAATCGCGTTCTCGAGCCGCTCCTCGTCGCCGTCGCGCGCGAAGATGCCGTCCTGCGGGAACGCGGTGACCTGGATCGTGCAGAGGTCGGCGAGCTCGTCGCGCACGCGCAGGAGGCCGCGCACCATCGCCTCGTTCTCGCCCGACACGTCCGCGTGCGCGCGGATGAACAGCGTCCCCTGCGCGGCGGACCAGCGCACGATCTCGGACGCGCGGTCGAAGACGTCCTGCTCGGTGAGCGACGGCTTGAGCTCGCCCCAGACGTGGATGCCCTCGATCAGCGTGCCGCTCTCGTTGAAGCGCGGCCGGCCCGCGGTGAGCGACGCGTCGAGGTGCAGGTGGCAGTCGACGAGCGGCGGCGTGACGAGGCGGCCGTCGGCGTCGATCGTCGTCGCGCCGTCGAGGCCTTCGCCGATGTGCGTCCAGCGCTCGCCGTCGGCGGCGAGGTCGACGACGCGCCCGTCGAGCAGGCGCGCATTGCGCACGACGAGGTCGGCCACGACGCGATGCTACGACGGGCGTCAGCCGATGCGCCGCACGAACAGGAACCGCCTGGGCGTCCCGTTCGCCTGTGTGCTCGCGGCGATCGTGCCCTGGAACGACTCCCCGGACGTCCCCGGCGGGACGCGCCACGCGCAGCTGACGCTCGTGCCGACGATGTGGCCCGTGCCGCGGAGGGCCGTGCCGCCGACCGAGGCGGCGCAGCGGAGGAGCCGCGCGTGCAGCGCCATGCCCGTGTCCGAGCGGACGAGCGTCGCGGTCGCGACGAGCCTCCCGCCCGCAGGCGCGGGCGTCGTGTGCAGGTCGCGCAGCTTCAGCGCATAGACGGCGACGGTCGAGCTCGACGCGGCCTGGAGCGACGACGACATCTGAGTCGCGTCCGACCGGACGCGGGCCGCGATCTGCCAGTTGCCGTGGGCCTGCCAGCGCACGGGCAGGGTGAGCCAGCGGCTCGCGGCCTCGGGGAGCGTGAGGTCGCACGTCACCGTCTCCGTGCCGAAGCAGCGGCCGCCTGTCGCCTCGTCGGGTCGCGCCGTCGCGTGCGAGACGAGGAGCGTCGCGTGCGCCCTGAGCTCCTCGTGGCCGAGGTTCGCGACGTCGACGCGGAGCGACGTCCACGCGCCGGCCTCGGCCGCGTGCGGCCCGATGATCGCGACGCGCAGGCCGATGGACGCCGAGGCGCCACCCTGTGGCAACGCCGCGACCACCGCGACGGCAAAGGCCGCCACGACGGCGAACAGACCCCGAGCCATCCGGGACCAGTCTAGGACGGGTCGCGCGGCCCGCCTAGGCCGGGCTAGCGGACCCGACGAACGAGCGGGTACCTGGTCTGCATCCCGCCGGCGTGGGTGTCGGCGAGGACGAGCGCGCGCACGAAGCGCCCATGAGCGCTCTTGGGCAGCCGCCACGAGCACTCGAGCTGCGAACCGTTGACCGTGGCCTTCCCGGCCAGCGAGGCGATCGTCTTGCCGCCGGTCGCCGCCGTCGCGAGCGCCGCCGCGCACTTCACTGCGTGCGCCGCCAGCGTCTGGCCGGTGTCGGAGCGGGCGAGGACGGCCGAGGCGACGAAGCTCCGGCCCGCACGGGCCGCCGACGCCTCGCGGTCCGTCAGCACGAGGCTGTAGACGGTGACGCTCGACGAGGCGGACGCCTCGGCCGTCGAGCCGCCGGCCTGCATGCGGGCCTTCGCCTCGACCGACCGGTTACCCGTGCCGTCCCAGCGGACGGGGAGCGCCAGCGTGACACTGCTTCCGCCGGCGATCGTCTGCACGCATTCGACCGTGGTGGTGCCAGAGCACTGCGCGCCCTCCGCGCCCGACGGCTGCGCCGAGCCGTCCGGGACCGTCAGCGTCACCCGCGCCTGGGCGGAGTCCTGGCCGGTGTTCTTCAGCTCGACGCGGAGGTCGGTCCACGAGCTCATCTCGGCCGCCCGCGGGCCGGCGATCGACACCGTGACGCCGATCGACGAGAGGGATCCGGCGTGCGCGAGACCCGTTGCTCCAACCAGGGCGCCTGCCGCAGCGACCGCGATCCACCGCGTTCGCATACCCACTAGTGTAGGCCGGTGGCGGGGCCGATGTACAGGCCGCTCGATGCGCGCGTGATTCCGCGCTTCGCCGGGATCCGGACGTTCATGCGCCTCCCGCACGAGACGGGCACGGAGGGCGTCGACGTCGCGGCCGTTGGGATCCCGTTCGACACGGGGACGAGCTTCCGTCCGGGCCCTCGCTTCGGGCCGGAGGCGATCCGGGCCGCGTCGGCGCTGCTGCGGCCTTTCCACCCCGGCTACGGGATCGACCTGCTGGAGCGGTTGGGGGTCGTCGACCACGGCGACGTGTCCGTCGCGCCCGGCGACACGCCCGGGAGCCTCGCCAGGATCGAGGAGGGGCTCGCGCCGCTCGTCGAGGCGGGCGTGACGACGCTCGGCCTCGGCGGCGACCACACGATCACGCTCGCCGAGCTGCGCGCGCACGCGCGCCGGCGCGGCGCGCTCGCGCTCGTGCAGCTCGACGCGCACGCGGACACGTGGGACGAGTACTTCGGCATGAAGGAGTTCCACGGCACGACGTTCCGGCGCGCCGCCGAGGAAGGGCTCGTCGAGCCGGCAGCGTCCGTGCAGGCGGGCATGCGGGGCTCGCTCTACGAGGCGGCCGACTATGAGCTCTCGCGCGAGCTCGGCTACACGCTCGTCACCGCCGAGGAGCTGCGCGCGCTCGGGCCTCAGGGCTACGGCGAGCTGGTGCGCGAGCGCGTCGGCGACCGGCCGGTGTTCCTCAGCTTCGACGTCGACTTCCTCGACCCGGCGTACGCGCCCGGCACGGGCACGCCAGAGGTCGGCGGCTTCACGACCGCGGAGGCAATCGCCTTCCTGCGCGCGCTGCGCGGGATCCAGCTCGTCGCGGCCGACGTCGTCGAGGTCTCGCCCTCCTACGACGGGCCGGGCCAGATCACCGCGCTCGCGGCCGCGAACGTCCTCTGGGAGCTGCTCGCGCTGCGGGCCGCGGCTGCGTGATCGCCTGCCTCACGTTCGACGTCGACGCCGAGTCGCCGATCCTCGTGCACGGCCTCGAGCACGCGCAGAACCTCGGCGTGATGACGCATCAGGCCTTCGGCCCTCGCGTCGGCGTCCCGCGCATCCTCGAGTTGCTGCGTGACTACGGCCTGCCGGCGACCTTCTTCGTCCCGGGCCTCACGGCCGACAACCACCCCGAGACGGTTCCGCGGATCCTCGAGGCCGGCCACGAGGTCGCGCACCACTCCTACGCGCACGTCGCGCCGATCGACCAGACCGCCGACGAGGAACGGCGCGACTTCGAGCGCGCGCTCGAGGCGCTCGCGCGGCACGGCGTTCAACCCGAGGGCTACCGCTGTCCCGGCTGGGAGCCGTCCTACCGCACGCCTGGCCTTGTCGCCGAGCACGGCCTCCGCTACGACTCGTCGCTCTTCGACGACGACCGGCCGTACGTCCTCGAGACGGACGCGGGCGACATCGTCGAGCTGCCCGTGAGCTGGGAGCTCGACGACTGGGAGCAGTACGCCTACCTGCCGCGCCCGGACGTCGGCTCGGGGCTCGAGAGCCCGTCGAAGGTGCTCGACCTGTGGGTCGCGAACCTCGACGCGTACCGCCGCCACGGCGCGCTCTACGTGCTCACGTGCCACCCGTTCCTGTCGGGTCGTCCGGCGCGGATCGAGACCCTCCGGAAGCTGATCGAGCACGCCCTCGACGCCGGCGACGTCGAGTTCCTCGCCATGCGTGACGCGGCAGCGCGTGTCGACGGGCCGCGCCGGCGGCACGAGCCGCCGGGGGTCGACCCCGCGATCTATCCGCACTGAGCGCACGTCTCGTGGCGTTCGCCACTAGCGCGCCGTCCGCACCGCGCGAGAAGATCGGGCCGACCGTTCGGCCGACACGGAAGGGGTGACACATGGCGGAGCAGCACGCCGTCGGGCTCGCGGAGGAGGTCCGGCTCGACGAGCACGGAATCGAGCCGATCCCGGACGCGGATCGGACCTCGACGCCGCTGCAGCAGTTCTGGATCTGGGCGGGCGCGAACATCGCGCCGATCAACTGGGTGCTCGGCGCGCTCGGGATCATCCTCGGTCTGAGCCTCGTCGAGACCCTGATCGTGCTCGTGGTCGGCAACCTCGCGGGCTGCGCGCTCTTCGGGCTCTTCTGCATCATGGGCGCGCGGACGGGCGTCAACCAGATGACGCTCTCCCGCGCCGCCTACGGGCGGCGCGGCGCCTACCTGCCCGCGACCGCGCAGATGCTGATGACCATGGGCTGGCTCGGCGTCAACACGTGGGTCGTACTCGATCTCGTGCTCGGCATCTTCAAGAACATCGGCTACGACAACCCGGGCACCGGCACGAAGTACGCGGTCGGGATCGGGATCATGGCCGTGCAGGCGGTGATCGCCATCGTCGGCTTCTACTGGATCCAGACCTTCGAGAAGTGGACGGTGCCGGTCGCGGCCGGCGTGATGGTCCTGATGTCGATCCTCGCCTGGCGGAAGGTCGACGTCGTGTGGACCCACTCGACGGCGCACGGCTCCGACAAGCTGACCTCGATCACGCAGGTCATGACCGCGATCGGCATCGGGTGGGGGATCACCTGGCTGTCGTGGTCGTCGGACTACACGAGGTTCATCAAGCCCGGCACGCCCGAGCGCAAGGTCTTCTGGTCGACGTTCCTCGGGGTGTTCGTCCCGACGATCTGGCTCGGCTTCCTCGGCGCGTCGATCGCGAGCGCCGGGACGAGCGCCGATCCCGCGGCCATCGTCACCGCCGCCTTCGGCACGACCGTCTCGATCCTCGTGCTGTTCCTCGTCATGCACGGGCCGGTGGCGACGAACATCCTCAACCTCTACTCGGCCACCCTCGCGGCGCTCTCGCTCGACCTGAAGTTCGCGCGCTGGAAGGTCGCGCTCGTCGTGTCGGCGGTCGGCACGCTTGCGCTGATCGCGTTCATCGAGTCGGACAACTTCGCGTCCGACTTCGACAAGTGGCTCGCGTCGGTGGTGGTGTGGATCGCGGCGTGGGGCGGCGTGATGCTCGTCGACTTCTTCATCGTCAGACGTGGCAGGGTCGACGTCGGCGCGCTCTACGCCGACCCGCACACGTCGCCGTACGGCGACGTGAACTGGGCCGCGATCGTCGCGGCGCTCGCGGGCCTCGTCGCCGGCTGGTCGTGGGAGTACGGCCTCGTCTCCTTCTTCCAGGGCCCGCTCGCGAAGGCGACGAACAACATCGACCTCTCGTGGCTCGCCGCGTTCGTCGTGAGCGGCGGCCTCTACTACATCCTGCGGCCGATCCTCTCGAAGCAGCGCGCGGTCGAGCCCACCGCCGCGCCGATGGCCTGATCGACCATCTCCGGCCGCCGCCGTTACGCGACGGCGGCGGCCGGCTGGTTCTTCAGCTCCTCGCCGAACCGCGCACGGCGGATGAACTGGCCGCTGCCCGGCTGCGCCAGGAGCTCGTCGTTCTCGACGATCACGCTGCCGCGCAGCAGGACGACCTCCGGCGACCCTGCGACCTGCGTGCCCTCGAAGAGGTTGTAGTCCGCCTTCGAGTGGTGGGTCGCCGCCGAGATCGTGACCTGCTTCTCCGGGTCGAAGACGACGATGTCGGCGTCCGACCCGACCGCGAGCGTGCCCTTCTTCGGGTAGAGCCCGAACAGCTTGGCGGGGTTCGTCGCGAGCAGCTCGACCATGCGGTTGAGCGTGATCCGGCCCTCGCGGACGCCGAAGTGGTGGATCATCTGCAGGCGGTTCTCGAGCCCCGGGCCGCCGTTCGGAATCTGCGAGAAGTCGTTCCGGCCCTCCGACTTCTGCCCGTCGAAGAGGTACGCGCAGTGGTCGGTCGAGATGGCCTGCAGCACGTTCGTGCGGACGGCGTTCCAGAGCAGCTGCTGGTTCGCCTTGTCGCGCGGCGGCGGCGTGTAGACGTACTTCGCGCCTTCGAAGTCGGGCCGCTCGAGGAACGTCTGGTCGATGAAGAAGTACTGCGTGCACGTCTCGCCCCAGATGTTCCAGCCCTTCTCGCGCGCGATCGCGATCGGCTCGATCGACTCCGCGCACGAGACGTGTACGACGTAGAGCGCCGCGCCGGCGATGCGCGCGAGCTGGATCGCGCGGTTCGTCGCCTCGCCTTCGAGCTCCGGCGGACGCGACAGCGCGTGGTAGATCGGGTCGGTCTTCCCCGCGTCAAGCAGCTCGTGGATGAGCACCTCGATCGCGTCGCCGTTCTCTGCGTGCACCATGACGAGCGCGCCGGTCTCCGCCGCCACCTGCATCGTGCGGAAGAGCGTCTCGTCGTCGACCATCAACGAGTCCTTGTACGCCATGAAGAGCTTGTACGAGGTGACGCCGTGGTCCTCGGGCAGGCGGGACAGCTCCTCGAGCGTGCCCCCCTCGCGCAGGTCGGTGACCGCGATGTGGAAGCCGTTGTCGATGACGGCCTTGCCGTTCCGCTTCTCGTGCCAGGCCGCGAGTGCGTCGCCGAACGTCTGCCCCTTGCCCTGGATGCAGAAGTCGACGTGCGTCGTCGTCCCGCCGAACGCCGCCGAGGTCTGGCCAGACTGGAAGTCGTCGATCGTCGTCGCGGCGCGCCACGGCATGTCGAGGTGCGTGTGCGGGTCGACGCACCCCGGCAGCACGTACTTTCCGGCTGCGTCGATCGTCTTCTCGGCGCTGACGTCGAGCGACTCGCCGATGAGAGAGATCCGCTCGCCGTCGATGAAGACGTCGGCGACGTAGTCGTCGGCCGCCGTGATCACGCGGCCGCCCTTGATCAACACAGACACAGCAAATCTCCCTTCGTCAGACCTTCCGTGTTCGCGGGAACTCTAGGTCGCGCGGCGGGCAAATGCACCCGCAGACGACGCGAGCCCGGGCTTTGCCCGGGCTCGCTCTCCCACAGCCGGCAAGTGTCGGAGTGGGGGCTCACGGGGGAGAACCGGAGGTTCTCCCCCGTGCGTTACTTGCCGCCCTCGGTGACCTTGACGGTCGCCGGCTTCCAGTTCTTGCCCCAGACGTCGACGCCGGCCTGCTTCAGCTGGTCGAGCGCCTTGTCGGCGTACTGGTACGTCGTGGCGTTCTGCGGCAGCTTCTTGATCACGCCGTAGGTCTTCGCGATGTTCGCCGTGTTCGCGATCGCCTTCTTCGGCACGACGCCGATGCCGGTCGAGTTCGGCCAGACGAGCTTGTTGATCTCGTTCATCTGCCACGTCTGGTGGCCCGTGCCGAGCGTCGGGCCGTTCTTCAGCACGATGTTCACGCACTCCTGGAAGTGCTGGCGGCAGTAGATCCAACCCTGGAACGACGCCTTCAGGAACTGCACGGCCGTCGTCTTGTTGCCGGGCTTGTTCAGCCAGTTCTCGGTCACGAAGACGTTGTCCTCGAGCATCCCCGTCCCGACTGCGGCGCTGTCCATCTTGAACACGTTCAGGTCGGACAGCTGGTAGAGCTTGCCGGTGTCCGGGTTCTTCGTCTCGAGCACCTGGGCGAGCTCGTTGTAGGTCATCGCCGCCGCCGCGTCGATCTTCTTCTGGAGGAAGAGGTTCATGTCGAACGGCTGGTTGACGATCGTGACGTGGCTCGCCTTCGCCGGGTTGATCCCGTTCTTCGTCAGCGCCGCGAACAGCTCGGGCTGGTTGCCGCAGCACCAGACGCCGACCTTCTTGCCGCGCATCTTCTTGATGGAGTCGATCCCGCTGTCCTTCCACGTGATCTCCGTCATGCCGGAGCGCGCGAACACCTGGGCGATCGAGACGAGCTTGCCGCCCTTCTCGCGCGTCGCGAACAGGTTCGGGAGCCAGTCGAGGCCGAAGTCGGCCTGGCCGGCGAGCACGACCTGCTCCGGCGTGATGTCCGGGCCGCCGACCTTGATGTTCACGTCGAGGCCGGCCTTCTGGTAGTAGCCCTTCTCCTTCGCGGCGTAGTAGCCCGCGAACTGCGCCTGCGTCACCCACTTCAGCTGCAGCGTCACCTTCTTCGCATGCTGCCGGTTGGGCGCCGCCTGCAGCGCCGCCGTGAGCGCGAGGCTCACGACGGCGAGCACGCCGACCGCGAGCAGTGCGCGATTCCTCATCCACTTCCCCTTTCCTGACGCGTTGGATCCCACTGGAGGGCAATTCGTTCGACGAGCGCCACTGCGACGTACATCGCCACGCCGAGGATGCTGGCGACGAGGATCGCGGCCCAGGCCGTCTCGAAGTCGAACAAGGACACGGAGTTCTTGATCAGGATCCCGAGCGATCCGAACGTCCCGAAGTAGTCGCTGACGATGGCTCCGATCATGGCGAGAACGGTGGCGACCTTCAAGGCCGAGAACACATAGGGGAGCGCGTTCGGCGCGCGGACGCGCCGGAAGATCTGGTACTCGCCCGCGGCGTAGGAACGCATGAGCTCGACCTGCGACGGCTTCACGGAGGTGAGGCCGCGCAGCGTGTTGACCATCACGGGGAAGAAGCACAGCACCGCGGCGGTCGCGATCCGCGGCGCGAGCGAGAGCGGGTCGAACCAGGCGTTGAAGATGGGCGCGAACGCGATGATAGGGATCGCGTTCGCCGCGATCGCGACCGGCATCAGCGCGTCGCCGAGGCCGCGGAAGCGCGCGAGCACGGTCGCGACGACGATGCCGGCGGCCGAGCCGAGTGCGAACCCGCCGAGCGCCTCCTTCAGCGTCAGCCAGCCCGCGTGCCACAGCACGCTGCGCTGGTCCCAGAACGCGCTCACGATCGCTCCGGGCTTCGGCAGCAGGAAGCGCCGGATGTCGAAGATCTCGATCGCGAGCTGCCAGACCACGATCCCCGAGACGAACACGACGATCGCCGGGACCCAGTCGACGACCCGCGTCCCGATCGACCGGGCGATCGTGCCGCGCGGCGTGGGCCCGGCGACGACGCTCACGCCGTCTCCTCCGCGAGCACCGATCCGTGCTCGTCCGCGCCGACGCCGCGCAGCAGCTCGCGCACCTCGGTGACGAGCTCGAAGTAGTGCGGCTCCTCGCGCGTGTCGACGGTGCGCGGCTGCGGCAGGTCGATCTCGACGATCCCCGCGATCCGGCCCGGCCGCGGGCTCAACACGACGACGCGCCTCGACAGGAACACCGCCTCGGAGATCGAGTGCGTGACGAAGACGACGGACGAGC
>JBKPLI010000153.1:0-7608 GCA_046731555.1 Actinomycetota bacterium
GGGCGGCGCTGGCGGGCTTCGAGGAGCTCGGCGCGGCGACGTGGGCGGCAAAGGCGCGCGAGGAGCTCGCGAGTGTCGGCGGTCGGACGCGCGTGGACGGCCTCACGCCTGCCGAGCGGCGGGTCGCCGCGCTCGTCGCCGACGGCAGGACGAACCGCGAGGTCGCCGCCGCGCTCTTCCTCGGCGAGCGCACGGTCGCGAGCCACCTGACCCACATCTACGCGAAGCTAGGCGTCCGCTCCCGTACGGAGCTCGCCCGGCGCCTCCAATAGCGCGGGCAGGCGCGCTCAGAAACCGAGACCGATGCCCAGCGCGGGCTCGGGGTCGAGCTCCGTCTCCACCCGGATGCCGTCGGGCTCGTCGGGGAGCTCGACGCCCGTGAGAGCGCTCAAGAACGGAGCGAGGTAGCGCCCGGCGACCTTCGCCGGCGGCCACCAGAGCGGCTCGGGGCTCACCGATCCGGCCGCTCCCGGCCCGGCGTCGCCACGGAGATACCGCGGCTCGCCGCCCGTCAGCAGCAGCCCCCGCAGCACGGGGCGAAACTCGGTCGCCGCGACCGGCGCGCCCGCCGCCGCGGCGATCGCGCGCGCGGCTGCGTCGGCCTGCTGCGTGGCGATTCCGCCCTGCTTCACGGGGAAGGTCGTGATGTCGCCGGCCGCGTAGACGTTCTCGCAGCCGGTCACGCGCCCGTGCGAGTCCACCGGCACGAAGAGATCGCGCTCCCGAGGAATCCCGTCGATGCGCTGGCCCGTGAGGCGCGGGAGCGCGACGGCGCGCTCGGCCTCGATCTCGCCGCCGCCGAGGAGCACGAGCCGCCCGTCGCGGAAGTTCGTCGCGACCGCGCGTGTCTGAAGGGCGATGCCGCGGTCGTCGAGGAGGTTGTGGACGGCCGCGCTCGCCTCGCGGCCGAACAGGTGCAGCGGCTCCTCCTCCGGCGTCACGAGCGCCAGGCGCACGCCGTGCAGCTCACGCGCGCGGAGCCAGGCTGCGGTCATGAATGCGAGTTCGTAGGCGGGCAGCGACCAGGCGGCGCCCCACGGGACGACGAAGGCGACGCTCTCGACCTTCTCGGCTGCGAGCTCGGCCAGCAGGCGCTCGATCCTGTCGGTGTCGGCGGGCCCGCGGAAGGTGAGTGCGCCGTGCACGGCCGTCGTGGGCACGGCGCCGCACGCGAGGAGCAGCGTGTCGAACGGGACGATGCTTCCGGCCGTCGTTCGTGCCTCACGCCCTGGTGCGTCCACCGACGCGAGCGCGCCGAGCGTGAAGGCCGCGCCGATGCGCTCGGCGATGTCGGCGAGCTCGTAGTGCCGCGCCTCGCCGAGCGCGAACGGCTCGGCGACGGCGAGCGGCCGGTACCAGAAGTGCGGCTCGGGGGCGAGCAGCTCGAGGCTCACACGGTCCTGCGCCAGCTCACGCAGCGCGAGCGCCGCCTCCAGCGCGGCCACTCCGCCGCCGGCGATGACCACCTTCGTCTGCTCCGCCACTGAGATCCCTCCTCCGCCGTGTTCTCCGGAGGTTCGAGCCGCGGGCGCGCCGCAGCATCGGGCTCGGCACCGATCGGCGCTGCGGGAAAGCCACAGTGCGGGCCGGCGGCGGGCGCCGCCGGCCCTTCCGACGTGCGCTACGCGAGCGCCGCGCAGATCCGATTCGTCGTCGACGTGAAGTCGCCGACCTTCCAGATCGGGTCGCCTTCCGTCGTGACGTACGGCCGGTCGTCGTCGCCGACCGTGTAGATGAAGCCGTCGTACTGGAGGATCCCGGTGCCGGCCGGCCCGCCGCCGATCGGGAACACGCCGCCGTTCTTGCCGATGACGGTGATCTTCGCCGGCTCGAAGAAGTCGACGCCTTCGGGGAACTCGCTGTGGACGAGGACCTCGAGGTTCGACGAGTACGACTTGCCGGTGCCGCGGGTGAACCACTGGATGGTGCCGTGGAACGTCTCGTCGAGGCTGTCGACGGCCCCGCTGCGGTCGCGGTGGATGCGGCTCGTGATCGACACGGAGACGTTCGCGAACACGTCGGCGTCGCAGGCGGTGCTCGTCGCGAGATCGAAGATCTCGAGGTCGATGTCGAGGTGCGCCGTGTCGCCGGATTGCGGCTTCGCGCTCGCCGCCGGGACGGCGACGGCCGCGATCGCGAGCACGGCGAACACGAGGGTGGCGATTCCTTTCATGTGGTGGCTCCTGGGTTCGAGTGGTGTCGACGCGACGACGCTACGAAGCCGCGCGGGCCGTGTCGGTACGGGTAACCCCACCTCGGACGCACGGGCAGCCGCACGGATGCGGCAGAATCGGCCCATGGAGGTCGAGCTGCGCGACGTCACGCCCGCCGACGTCGAGGTCTTCTACGAGCACCAGCTCGACCCGGAGGCGCGTCGGGTCGCCGTGTTCCCGCTCCGCGAGCACGAGGCGTTCGTCACGCACTGGAAGGAGCGGATCCTCCCGATCGACGCCAACCTCGCGTGGACGATCGTCGCGGACGGCGAGGTGGCCGGCAACATGGTCTGCTTCCCCCGCGAAGGCAAGCGCGAGGTCGGCTACTGGCTCGGGAGGGAGTTCTGGGGCAAGGGCATCGCGACGCAGGCGCTCGCCGCCCTCCTGCGCGAGGTGACGGAGCGGCCGCTCTACGCGCGCGTCGCGCGCAGCAACGTCGGGTCGATCCGCGTGCTCGAGAAGTGCGGCTTCACGACGATCGGCGGCGAGACGTACGTGGACGAGGCGACGGGCGGGGAGATCGACGAGGCGCTCCTCGAACTTCGGTAGCGCCGAGGAACTCCGCGAGGCCTGCGAGCGCCTCGTCGAGCCGTGACGTGTCGCCCCAGGCGCCGAGCAGCTCGAGCACTCCCGTCTTGCGGTCGAACCGCGGCTCGGCGCGACCGACGATCCGGTCGCCGACGAGCAGCGGCAGCACGTAGTAGCCGTACTCGCGCTTCGCCTTCGGCACGTACATCTCGAGCCGGTAATGGAAATCGAACAGCGCCTCGGCGCGGTCGCGGTCGTGGACGAGGCGGTCGAACGGCGACAGGAGCGTCACGCGGTCCGGCACCGAGCCGTCGCGCGCGTCGGGGTGCACGCGCCACCGCCCCTTCTCGAGCCACACGCCGAGCGAGCGTCGACGCTTGTCCCTGAGGATGCGCTCCGCCTCGCGCAGCGGCACGGTCTCGGTCGGCGGGTACCACCGCTCGGCGAGGTCCCAGAGGCGTTGCTTGCCGCGCCGGCCGGCCACGGCGACGACCCCGCGCGCATGCAGGAGCTCCAGCATCCAGCCGACGCGGCGCGAGCCGTACCAGCGGTGATCCTCGCGCGGGTCGATCGCGCGGTCCTCGAGCTCGCGCGAGAGCAGCGGCCCGCGCGTCTCGAGCTCGCGCAGCACGTAGCGCTTGAACGCCGCGTTCGTCTTCAGCCACTCGCGCGCCCACTCGTGCCACTTGTTCGGGCCGCGGAACGACGCGCGCATCCGTGCGCGGATCAGCGGCAGGTCCTCGATCGGCCACACGAACGCGTTCCACTCGAAGAGCTTCCGGTCGCGCCACAGCAGCCGGTCGAGCTCGGCCGTGTCCCACGTGCCGAGCCGGCTCCAGAGCACAAGGTGCTGCGGCGTCGCGACCGTCGCGATCGGGTCGAGCTGGAGGAACCCGAGTCGCCGGACGGTCGGCAGGACGCCGCGCGCCGAGCCGTCGAGCAGCTGCGCGCGGACCGCGATGCGACGTGCCTCTTCGACCGTGACCGTCCGACCAGCGATGATCACATCGTGACGGAGATGCGCCTCTACGACCTGAGGGTCGTCGTCGAGCGGATCGAGGGCCGGTCGGTGTGCGGCCTCGAGGTCGGCGACTGCTTCGAGGTCACCGAGTCGAGCCGCGTCCGCATTCCGCCGGGGCGGCACTTCTGCCTCTACGCGCTCCAGTCGGTCCTGCCGTTCCTCGCCGCGAAGATGCGCGAGCTTCCGGCGGAGGACTGGCTCGCGATCGACTCGCACATCGCGTGCCCCGATCCCGACGAGCGCGTGATCATGCGGATCGAGCGCATCGGCGAGCGCAGCCTCACGACCGAGGAGCTCACCTGAGCCTCGTCGAGGTCGGCCTCGGGCTCCAGTCCGACAAGCGCCCCGAGGAGTACGCAGAGATCGCGCGCCGCGCCGAGGCGGCGGGCGTGGACGCGGTCAGCGTGTTCCACGACCTGCTCTACCAGCCCGCGATCGCGCCGCTCCTTCTCATCGCGGGGGCGACCGAGCGCGTGCGCGTCGGGCCGGCGGCGCTCAACCCGTACACCCTGCATCCGGTCGAGATCGCGGGGCAGGTCGCGGCGCTCGACCTCGTCTCGAACGGCCGCGCCTACCTCGGCCTCGCGCACGGCGCGTGGCTCGACCGGCTCCGGGTCGAGCAGCCGCATCCGGTCGAGACGATGCGCGAGGCGGTCGAGGTCGTCCGGCGCCTGCTCGCCGGCGATCGCAGCGGGTTCCGCGGCCGCCGCTTCTCGCTCGAGGAAGGCGTCGGGCTCGAGTACGAGCCGCTGCGCCGGCAGGTGCCGCTGCTGCTCGGGACGTGGAGCCCGCGCATGGCCGCTCTCGCGGCCGAGGTCGCCGACGAGGTGAAGATCGGCGGCTGCGCGAACCCGGACATGGTGCGGCTCATGCGCCGCTGGCTCGGCGACGCGCGCGCAGGGGTGGTGGTCGGCGCGGTGACGGTCGTCGACCGCGACGGCGACCGCGCGCGAGCCCTGGCCCGCGCGAAGGTCGCGATGTACCTCGAGGTCGTCGCGCACCGCGACCCGACCATTCCCGAGGGCGAGCCGCCGCTCGACCGCTTCGTCTTCGCCGGCACGCCCGCCGAGGTCGTCGCGCACGTCGAGCGGCTTGCGGAGGCCGGCGTCGCGCGGGTCGAGTTCGGCGACCCGGTCGGCCTCGACCTGCTCCTCGCCGAGGTCGTGCCTGCGCTGCGCTAGCGCCTGAGCTCGGCCGGCAGCGGCCGCGCGTGCATGACGACGAGGGTCTTCGTCGGGCGGGTCAGCGCGACGTAGAGCTCGCGGAGGCCCTGCGGCTTCTCGGCGATCAGGGCGGGCTCGACGACGATCACGTGGTCGAACTCTAGGCCCTTCGACTGCCGCGGCGTGAGCAGCGGGATCCCCTCGTACAGGTGCCCGTCCGCATCCGCGACGAGCTCGTCGGGCGCGATCAGCGCGAGCAGCCCTTCGTCGCGCGCGAGCCGCTCGGCCTCGTGGTACGCCTCGGCGAGCAGATGCGCCTCCTCGACCTGCCGGACCGTCGGCGCGGCCCCGCCGGTGCGGTAGGCGAGCGGCGGCTCGACGTCCGGCGCGATCGTGTCGAGCAGCGGCAGCGCGAGGTCCATGATCTCGCGCGGCACGCGGTAGGCGTGCCGGAGCTCCTCGACATCCGCCTCGTCGCCGCGCGGCAGATGCGGCAGCACGTCCTCCCAGCGTGCGTACGCGATCGCACCGGTGCCCTGCGCGACGTCGCCGAGGATCGTCAGCGCGCCGCTCTGCGCGCGCCGCGCGATCATCCGCAGCTGCATCGGCGTGAGGTCCTGCGCCTCGTCGACGATCACGTGGCCGTACGCCTTCGGCGGCGAGCCGACGAGCGCCTGCGCCTCGTCGAGAAGCGGCACGTCCGCATCGCTCCACTCGCGCGAGCGGCGCACGAGCAGGCGCTGCGCGTCGGCGTCGAGAATGCCTTCGGCCGCCTCGGCGAGCGCCGGCCGGGACGAGAGCAGCGACCGCACGAGCTTGTCCGGCGCGACCGTCGGCCAGGCGGCCTTGATCACGCCGTCGAGGTAGCCCTTCGACCGCAGCGCGCGCTCGACCTCCTCGAAGTTGCGCACCGCCGCGCCGCCCAGCACGCGGCCGTACTCCTCGTAGAAGCGCCGCAGCAGCGCCATCCGGAACCGCTCGCGCGCGGCGAGCGTCGTGCCGTGCTCCTCGCGGATCTCCTCGAGCAGCTCGCGCACGTCGCGCTCGCGCACCCACACGAACGAGCCCTCGAGCCGCGCGACGAGCTCGTTCGGCTCCGACTGCAGCCGCAGCTCGGCCGCGCGCGCGAGCACGTCGGCCATCCGCGGGTCCGCCTTCACGGCGGCGACGTCGAGCGGGTCGCGCAGCGTGGGCTCGACGCCGTCGACGAGCTCGCTCACCGCTCGCTGCTCGACGCTCGTCTCGCCGAGCGCCGGCAGGACGTGCGAGACGTACTCCATGAACGTGCGGTTCGGCCCGACGACGAGGATGCCGGTGCGCGCGAGCCGCTCGCGGAACGTGTAGAGGAGCCACGAGGCGCGGTGCAGGCCGACGGCGGTCTTGCCGGTTCCCGGCCCGCCCTGGATGACGAGCGGCCGATCGGGCTCGCGCGTGATCAGGCGGTACTGGTCGGCCTGGATCGTCGCGACGATGTCGCGCATGCGCGACTCGCGGCTGCGCTCGAGCTCCTCGAGCAGGAAGTCGCCGACCGCTGCGCCGTCGATCGTCGAGCCGTCGAATGCCTCGTCCGCGATCTCGACCAGGCGCCGGCCGGCCGTGCGGAAGCGGCGCCGGAGCGTCACGCGCTGCGGGTCGTACGGCGTCGCCGTGTAGAACGGCCGCGCCGCCGGCGCCTGCCAGTTCACGACCACCTGCCGCTGCTCCTCGTCGTGCACCCAGCGGCGGCCGACGTAGAGCGGGTGCTCGACCGTCTCGAAGTCGAGGCGCCCGAAGCAGAGCCCGCGCTCGGCGTCCTCGAACGTCTGCAGGCGCTTCGCCGCCCAGGCGTCGAGCGCCGCCTGCGCCACCTCGCCCTCCGCGGCGTCTGCCGCGTGCGCGACGACGCTGCGCATCCGCTCGAGGCAGCGGTAGGCGTGGTCGACGTACGCCTGCTCGGTCGGCAGCTCCGGGTGGGCCATCCCTAGTATTCGACCGTGGCTGTCAAGTCGATCCTCTACGACGCGGACGGCAACGAGACCGCCGACGAGGCCCTCGCCGTGAGCGGCGTGACCGTCGAGGTCGACCGCGACGGGAACGTCGTCGCGGAGCTCGAGCGCTGGGAGGTCGACCCGAAGTCGCTCGACGGCGACGAGGGCGAGCTCGCCACCCGCCCGCACGACGGGAGCTAGCGGGACCCCGAGCGCGTCCGCGGCCGTAGACGGAGCGTGGATCGGCGCAGGTTCCTCGGCGCGGCCGCGGCGCTGCCGTTCGCGCTTCGTTCGGGGCGGGCGCTCGCGGGCGGGACGCCGGTCGCGCTCGTCACGGCCGACACAGAGTCGCGGGTCGTCGCCGTGCGGCTGCCGGGCGGGAAGGTGCTGCGGTCGATCCCGACGCTGCCCGGCCCGCGGAGCATCGAGCTCGCGGGGCGCGGCGCCGTCGCCGTCGTCTGCCACACGGCGGTCGCCGCCGTCACGCTCGTCGACGCGACGCGCCTTCGGGTGGAGCACGTGCTGCGCGACTTCGCCGAGCCGCGCTACACGGCTGCGCACCCGGACGGACGTCACGCCTACGTCACCGACTCGGCGAGCAGCGAGGTTGTCGTGATCGACCTCGCGCGCGGTCGCACGCTCGGCCGGGTGGGCGTCGGCGGCTGGGCGCGGCACGTCTCGCTCCACCCGTCGGCCACCGTGCTCTGGGTCGGCCT
>JBKPLI010000154.1:0-6053 GCA_046731555.1 Actinomycetota bacterium
GACGTCGCGGGCGTGGAGGACGTCCTGCGCGATTTGAGGCATCCGCGCGAGGTCCTTCATGTGACCCGGCGCGCCGTAGGTGTAGAGCCCGCCGTGGCCCTGGTCTTCCGGGGCGTGGTAGCGGCTGACGCCGTCGGGGCAGACGAGGACGAATTGCCAGCGCGCCGGCAGGTCGTACCAGTAGGGGATGTTCGCGACGGCGAGGTTGTTGCGACCGTGAGGCGAGATGACGAGCGGGACGGGATGCGCCGGCGGTCGCTGCCGCCAGCCGAGCGGGAGGACGACGTACGCGAAGACGGGTGTTCCGTTCCAGCCGAGGTAGCGGAGCTTGCAGAAGAGCAGCGAGCCGAGGACCGCCCCCATGTTCGTGACGATCGGGTGCCGCTCGGCCGCGGTCGGCGGCAAGCCGATCCAGTTGAGGACGTCCTCGGCCGCGGCCGCCGAGGTGAGCGCACGGGGTTGCCTCGCCGCGGGGGCGCGCGCCGCGTTCGACCAGAGCAGCTGGACGGGGACGGTGCCCTTGCCGTTCGCGAGCCGCACCTCCTTCATCACGTCCTCGAGGCTGGGGCCGTGCTCCTCGAGGGGCGCGTCGCCGATCTCGCCGCCCCGCTGCGACATCCAGCCGAGCAGACTCGGGTCGGCCTCGCGCACAGCGTCGTCGACGTCGGGGTTCGTCCGCACCTCCTGCAGGACGTGGTAGAGAGTCGCGACCACGTTCTTCCACGGCTCGTCGAAGGCGACGACCCCGTTGCCCCTCTCCGAGAACACGGCCACGGCATACATCAGGTGGACCCCGTCGGCGTCGAGCGACCCGTGGTAGCCGGCGAGGCCGTTCCGGGAGTCGGCCCGCGCCGCGTCGCGCGGGTCCTCGACCGCGACGACGCCGCGCGGGAGCAGGAAGCAGTACGCCGTCGTCGCCGGGTCGCCCGGCGGCAGATCGCCTGCGCGGTGCAGCTCGGCGAGCCACGCCTCGACATCGTCCCTGTAGACGGTCGGCGGCGCGGGGCGCGGGAGGATCCGCGATCCCGCGAACGCGGCGGAGACGCTCGTGGACGGGAAATACTCCGCGAGCACGCCGTTCAGGCGCGCGTCACTCATCGCCTCGCAGATGGCGTCGTCGATGCGCGAGACGTCGGCGGGATCCCACGCGGGCTCGCCGCCGACGTAGAGGTTGCCGAACGTGAGGTCTGGGATCGTCCTGCCGCCGAAGTACTGGAGGTCAGGGCCGGGAAGAGGCGCCGGCCCCTGCGCCGGCTGCGCGTCGAGCCCGAGGGCGTCGGGCCAGGCCTGCGCGCGGTAGTGCTCCGCGGCCGGCGAGTCGGGATGCGCATGGACGTTCACCAGACTCCTCGTCGACGAAGGTCACGAGGAGAGGACGCCGGTGGCGTCAATCGTCACAGGCGGCACGAGGCCACCCTAACGTGGACCGTCGTCCTCGTGAACGACCCGGGAATGGGCCGCGCGAAGGATGTGCCGCGGCGGCGCCCGTCGTAGCGTCCTCTCAACACCACTCGTAGGGAAGGACGTTCGATGACGCGGTACCACTTCCTCTACGTGCACATCGCGGGGGCCACGATCTGGGTCGGCGGCGCCACGATGCTCCAGTTCATGGCGATCCGCGCCCGCACCCGCGGCATCGACGGGCTGGTCGCCTTCGGCTCGGACGTCGCGTGGATCGGGAAGCGCCTGCTGGGGCCGGCGTCGCTCGCCGTCATCGGCGCGGGGGTCGGGATGGTGCTCGACAGCCCGCTCTCGTTCTCCGACGACTGGATCACGATCGCGCTGATCCTCGTCGCAACGGCGTACGCTCTGGTCGTGGGCGTCATGGAACCGCTCTCGAAGCAGATTCGCGAGGCGCTCGCGGCCGACGACCTCGCGACGGCGATCCCGCGCGGACGGCTGCAGACGATAGTCTCGCGCATCGAGCTCGGCGTCCTCTTCCTGGTCGTCTTCGACATGGCGCTCAAGCCGACGTTCGCGGACCACGGCGTGCTCACGTTCGGCATCGGCGGCTTCGCGATCGCGACGGTCGCGATCCTGTGGAACGCGCGCACGTGGGGCCGCAGGCTGCGGCCGGCGGCGGCGCTCGACGCCGCGTAGCCGTGGAGGTGCAGGCCGGAGACGTCCGGCTCTTCTTCGACGTCGACGGGGCGAAGGTCAGACCCGCCGGCGTGACGGTGGAGGACGTGCCGACGCTCGTCGTGGTGCACGACGGCCCCGGCGCCGACCACACGACGTTCAAGCATCCGGCCTTCGCGCCGCGGCTGCGCGAGCTGACGCAGCTCGTCTACTTCGACTTGCGCGGGCACGGTCGCAGCGACGTCTCGGAGCCGTCGAAGTGGATCCTCGACGTGTGGGCCGACGACGTGCGCGCGCTCTGCGACGCGCTCCGCATCACGTCGCCGATCGTCTTCGGCTCCGGCTTCGGCGCGGTCGTCGCGACGCGCTACGCGGGCCGGCACCCGGAGCATCCGTCGGCGCTCGTGCTCGCGCGGCCGGTGGCGCGATTCGACCCGTCGGCGTCGGTCGCGGTGTTCGAGCGTCTCGCCGGCCCGCTCGCGGCCGAACCGGTGGTCGAGTTCTACGCGCAGCCGACCGACCGCACGTACGGCAACTTCGTCGTCGCCTTCATGCGCCTCTTCCGCACGATGACGCCGACCGAGCTCGCCGACGCGCTGCTGCGCGCCGACTGGTCGACAGGGCCGGCGGTGCACTGGTACGCGGGCGAGGCGAGGACGTTCGACCTGCGGCCGGACGCCGCTCGCATCCGCGTGCCATCGCTCGTGCTCGCCGGCGAGGACGACCCGTTGATGCCGGCCGCCGGCGCCGACGAGCTCGCCGACGCGCTGGGCTCGTCGCTCGCGGCGTACCACCGCTACCCAGACACGCGCCATTCGCTGTACGCCGACCAGCCGCGCGCGATGGACGAGACGGTCGCGTTCGTACGCGAGGTCTCCGCGGCCGGGTAGCGGCGCTACTGCTTCTGCTCGTCGTGCTCGTGCCCCGACGGCGTGCTCGTCGGGCCCCAGCTCCTGTCCTCGTGCCCGAGGAGCTGCGAGCCGGCCGAGCCGCCGGAGACCATCTCGTCGCCGCTGCGCATGCGGATGACGAACGCGACGATCGCAGCGACGATGACGACGACGCCGATCACGATGATCCAACCGAATAATCCCACGCGGGCATCATCGACCACGCGCGGGCGCGCGGCAAGCGGCTACGGGATCGCGATGCCCTGCAGCACGACCGGCGCGTGCAGCGTGTAGTCGAGCTCGTCCGCCTGAGAGACGCCCGCCGGCGTGAGCACGTCGAGCGCCTTCGGCACCGCGTTCGGGTTGAAGGTGCAGTGCGGATCGGCGCTCGCGGCCGCGCACACGCCGAAGTTGAACGGCTGCGGCGTCGGCGCGAACGACCGCGCCTGGTCCGGGCTGAAGCCGTCCTGCCCGGTCAGCACGACGGTGAACGCCCAGCCCGGCCCCGGCTGGCCGAGCGCCGCCTTCGGGACGCTGAACGTGATGAACCGCGAGATCGCGTTCGCCTTGATCGCCACCGTGCCGACGCCCGCGCCGTCCGCGTCGACGAACCGCTGCCCGAAGCCCTGCACCTCGACGAGGCGGCTCCACGCGAACGCGGGCGCGATCTGGTAGTTGCGCTGCGGGAACGACGCCGCGGTCGACGTGGACGACGCCGCCGGGTCGTGCACGTAGACGTCGACGAGCTGCGCGCCGAGCGGGCTGCCGAACGTCGGCGAGAGGTCGCGCGTCTGCACCCGGAAGATCACGTTCGTGCCGTCGTCGAGCACCTGGAAGCGCTGGATGTCGAACGCGCCCGCGTGGAAGTCGCCCGAGGTCGGGTACGCGTAGTTGCCCGGGCCGTTGTCGTCGCCGCTCGGGTCGGTGACGTCGAGCAGCACGGTGCCCGGCACGAAGTCGAAGACGACCGTCCGCACGATGTGGGCGGTGCCGCCGCTCGGGCTGACGGCCACGACGTTCACCACGTTCGTCCCGCCGGTCACCGGGACGGCGACGCTCCACGTCCCGCCCGCGCCGACGTCGATGGACGCGGTCGTCGTCGCGGAGTTCGCGTCGGTGTTCGTCACCGCGACGTGGACGGTGTTCCCGGGCGTCGAGGTGCCGGAGACGGTCAGCGGCGACGCGAAGATCGCCGACTGGTCGGCGGGTGCGGTCACCGTCAGCGCCGTCGTGCCCTGCGCGTGCGCGACGTAGCGGTCGAACGTCTCGCGCGGCCGGTCGATCAGCCGACCCTCGCGCAGGTCGCGCGCGAGGCGCACGTACGACGCGGCCGACCACGTGAGCGGCGCGGCCGAGCCGGCAGGCCCACCGTTCACGAAGCCGATCGAGGCGATCGTCGGGTCGGTGCCGAACGGGGACGGCGCGAGGTCGGGGAGCTCCCAGTTCTGCTCCGGGATCAGCCCGCCCGCCGTCGCGAAGCGCGCCATCGACTGCAGCAGCGCCGTCGCGCCGGCGGCGTCGCCGGTCTGCAGCAGTTGCTCGGCGCGCTCGGCCGACAGGGCCGGCCAGAGGTGCCCGGTGCCGCGCCCGCTCGGCGCCCACGGGTGGCCGTCGCCGGCGCCGTCGCCGTAGCCGTCGCCGTTGTAGCGGTGCCAGCCGGGGCCGTTGAGAGTGACGCTGCGGATGGTCGCGTCGACGACCGGCAGCGACGCGAGCACGTCCGGGTCGTTCGCCGGCAGCAGGCCGAGCCGCGTCAGCTCGAGGAAGCCGGCGTCGATGACCGAGCGCTGGTCGAGCGTCGGGCCGCCGTTGCCGACGTTGTACTGAATCGCCGCGTTCGGGTCGCCGGTCTTCGAAAGCCGGATGAAGTACCGCGGCGCGAGCGGACCGTTCGTCGTGACCGTCCAGTCCTTGATCGAGCGCTGCCAGTCGTCGGCGACGCCGCGCCACACGGCCGCGGACACCGCGTCGTGATTCGCGTCGGCGAGCTCGGCCGCCGCGATCAGCCCGGCGATCTCGGCCGCGATCGTCGACGGCGAGTAGCCGTTCTGCTCCTCCCACCGCTCGGAACCGAACGCCGGGCCGTGCGAGGCGACGAAGTTCGCGGCCGGCTTGACGTGATTTGCGTAGAGCGCCGGGTCGGTCATCCCGAGCTGCTGTGCCATCAGGATCGGGTACGCGCACTCGTCGAGCTGCGTGCCGAAGGAGTCGGGCGCCAGCTTCCCGTTGACGAGGCTGTTGCGCGGCATCGAGCCGTCGGGCAGCTGCTGCCGCTCGAACAGGAACTCGACCGTGTCTCGCGCGGTCGCGAGGTCACCGGTGGCGACGAGCCCCGTCCACGTCTCGTAGAGGTCGCGCGCGAACACCTCGCGGTACGAGCCGAAGTACGTGTTGTTCGGGTCGCCGGCGCTGACCGCCTGGCCCCACGGCGAGGCGAGGCTCGCCACTATCGCGCCCGGGAACGTCTTGTCCTCGGACGCCTTCAGGACGTTGGCGCTCGTGTAGTACGGGTCGTCGAAGCCGTGGAAGCCGGGCGGCCGGACGAGCCGCAGGTCGTAGGCGAGCCAGCCGAGCGAGTACACGGCGGCCGTGACGGCGAAGGGCAGACGCTGTGCCGCGGCCGCCGTGCCGACCGCCTCGCTCTGCGTCGAGCCGAACCCGAGCGTGAGCGTGAACTGCTTCGCGTCCCGCGCGTCGACGCGGGCCGCCTGCACGGCGTTGCCGCCGTTCGCGGCGGTGAACGTCGACGTGAGCGCGTGCGCCGCGTCGAGCTGCACGCGACCGTCGCTCGCGGCGCCGGCGAAGCCGCTCGTCGCCTGCGTGAACGGCCCGTCGAGCGCTGCGACGACTGGCTGCGCGTAGTCGCGGTTGACCGCGTTCGTCGTCGTCACCGGGTCGGACGCGACGAGGACCGGGTGCCCGCGCGAGGTGTCGAGGGTCGCGGAGTCGGCGCCGCCGTTGCCCGGCCCGCCGCCGCCGTTGCCGTTCACGGTCGGGTCGAACAGGACGTAGAGCGCGAGCGGCCCCTTGCGCAGGTTGTCGAAGCGCACGCGCATCACGACCGCGTCCCGCACCGGGTCGGTC
>JBKPLI010000155.1:0-5248 GCA_046731555.1 Actinomycetota bacterium
GCTCTACAACGCCGTGTTCCGTGCGGCGCTCGACCAGGGGGTCGAGCGCTTCACGTACGTGAGCTCCTCGATGGTGTTCGAGCGCGCGGAGGAGTTTCCGACGCCCGAGGACTACCTGAACCGCTGCCCGTTCCCACTCTCGGCGTACGGCTTCTCGAAGCTCATGGGCGAGATCTACTGCCGCGCGGCGCACGACGAGCACGGGCTGCCGTACACGATCTGCCGCCCGTTCAACGCCTATGGTCCCGGCGAGTTGCCGGACGCGGAGCCGGGAATCGCGCACGCCGTCCCGGACCTGATCAAGAAGTCGTTCGCCGGCCGCACTCCCCTGCCCATCTTCGGCTCAGGGGAGCAGACCCGGACGCTCACCCACGTCGACGACATCGCCGGCGGAATCGTGACCGCGATGGGCCACGAGAACGGACTGAACGATGACTTCAACCTCTCGGCCCGCGAGGAGCTGACGATCGCGGAGATCGCCGCGCTGTGCTGGGAGGCGGCGGGCAACGACCCGGCCGACCTCGAGCTCGAGCATCTGCCGAGCTTCGAGGTCGACGTGCAGCGCCGCTGGCCATCGGTCGAGAAGGCCGAGCGGCTGCTCGGCTGGACGGCGACGATCGACGTCCGCGACGGGATTCGCGCGACGGCCGAGTGGCTCCGTGAGCAGGCGGGGGCGACGACCGCGTGAAGCGCGCGATGATCACCGGCATCACGGGCCAGGACGGCTGACCCGTGCCCGCTACCGTTTCCCGCTACGCCGGGCACAGGGAAGGGGCGGCCGTGCGCGAACAGGGAAACGCATGAGCATCGGGATCGTCGGTTTGGGCTACGTCGGGCTGCCGCTGGCGGTCGCTTTCGCCGAGGCCGGCGAGGACGTCATCGGCGTCGACATCGATCCGGCCAAGATCGCCGGCCTGCGCGAGCGGCGCTCGCACATCGAGGACATCCCGTCGGAGCGGCTGCACGCGGTCGCGGAGCGGATCGAGTTCACGACGCGCGCCGTCGACATGCACGAGTCCGAGGCGATCCTCGTCTGCGTCCCCACCCCGCTGACACCGAACCGCGAGCCCGACCTCGGGCCGCTGCTCGGCGCCGCGCGGACGCTCGCCGGCGTGATCGCGAAGGGTCAGCTCGTCGTGCTGGAATCGACGACCTTTCCCGGCACCACGCGCGAGCACCTCGTGCCGCTGCTCGAGGAGTCGGGCCTCGTCGCGGGCAAGGATTTCGCGCTCGCCTTCTCGCCCGAGCGCGTCGATCCCGGCCGCACCGACTACACGCTCCGCAACACGCCGAAGATCGTCGGCGGGCTCACCCCGGCGTGCACGGAGCGCGCGCTGGAGGTCTACGGAAGGGTCTGCGAGACGCTCGTTCCGGTCTCGACACCGGAGGCGGCCGAGCTGGCGAAGCTGCTCGAGAACATCTTCCGCTCGGTCAACATCGCGCTCGTGAACGAGCTCGCGATCGTCGCCGACCGCATGGGGATCGACATCTGGGAGGTCGTCGAGGCGGCAGCGACGAAGCCGTTCGGGTTCATGCGCTTTGAGCCTGGCCCCGGCATGGGCGGCCACTGCCTGCCGGTCGACCCGTTCTACCTGACCTGGAAGGCGCGCGAGTACGACATGGCGACCGAGTTCATCGAGCTCGCGGGCAAGGTCAACCAGCGCATGCCGTACTTCTGCCTCGAGAAGATCGAGCGCGCGCTCAACGACATCGGCAAGCCCGTCAAGGGATCGAACGTCCTCGTCGTCGGCGTCAGCTACAAGGCCGGCGTGGGCGACCTGCGCGAGTCCCCGGCGCTCAAGATCATCCAGCTCCTGCGCGAGCGGGAGGGCAACGTCTTCTACCACGACCCCCACGTTCCCGACCTGCCGCAGTTCGGCCTGCAGTGCTGCGAGCTGGGCGGCGAGACCGACCTCGCGGTGATCGTGACGGCCCATCCCGGCGTCGATCACGGCGCGATCGTCGAGCGCTCGGCGGCCGTGCTCGACCTGCGCGGAGTCACCCGGGCGCTGCGCGACGACAGGGTACGGCAGCTTTGAGCGCACCTATCAGGGTCGCGGTGGCCGGGCTCGGCTACTGGGGGCCGAACCTCGCGCGCAACTTCGCCGCGCTCCCCGGCGCGGAGCTGGCCTGGCTGTGTGAAGCGCGCGACGACGTGCGCGAGCGCTTCGGCGCCGCCTTCCCGCACGCCCGCACGACAGGACAGCTCGACGAGCTGCTCTCGGACCCCGCCCTCGACGCCGTCGTCCTCGCCACGCCGGTACCGACCCACGCCGACCTCAGCGTGCGCGTGCTCGAGGCCGGCAAGCACTGCTTCGTCGAGAAACCGCTCGCGCAGTCGGTCGAGCGCGCCGAGCGCGCCGTCGACGCCGCCCGCCGCGCCGGCAGGATCCTCATGGTCGGGCACCTGCTCCAGTACCACCCGGGCATCGCGCGGCTCAAGGCGCTGGTCGAGGAGGGCTACCTCGGCGACGTCCGCTACATCTACGGGAACCGGCTCAACCTGGGCAAGCTGCGCGCCGACGAGAACGCGCTCTGGAGCCTCGGCGCGCACGACGTCTCGGTGCTGCTGCATCTCGCCGACGAGGAGCCGATCGAGCTGTCCGCGCGCGGCGAGTCGTACATGAATCCCGGCGTCGAGGACGTCGTGTTCGCGTTCATGCGCTTTCCGTCCGGGGTGTCCGCGCACCTGCATCTCTCCTGGCTCGACCCGCACAAGGAGCGCCGCTTCACGGTCGTCGGTTCGACGCGCATGGCGACGTTCGACGACATGGCGCTCGAGGGCAAACTCACCGTCTACGACAAGGGGTTCGACGAGAAGGTGGACACCTACGGCGAGTACATCACGCGCTCAGGCGACATCTGGTCGCCCGTCGTCCCGAACGCCGAGCCGCTGCGGCTGGAGTGCGAGCACTTCCTCGAGTGCATCCGCGCCGGGCGGGCGCCGCTGTCGGACGGCGAGAGCGGGCTGCGCGTGGTGCGTGTTCTCGAGGGGCTGCAGGATGACCTCGAGGCCTCGCGACGCGAGCAACGTCGCCATGCTGCGGCCCGCTGACAAGGCCGTCGGGCTGGCGCTCGGCGAGCACCTGAGGATCGGCGACGGCGTGCTGTTCGGCCCCAACGTCGTTGTCTTCGACGGGACGGAGATCGGCGACGGCTGCGTGATCGAGCCCGGCGCGGTGCTCGGCAAGACGCCGCGCCTCGCGCGAACGTCGTCGGCCTCGCGCGATACGCCGCCGGCGCTGCGGCTGGGCGCGCGCGTTACCGTCTGCACGGGCGCCGTGCTCTACGCCGGCGCG
Source organism: Actinomycetota bacterium (assembly GCA_046731555.1). Classification (GTDB taxonomy): domain Bacteria; phylum Actinomycetota; class Thermoleophilia; order Gaiellales; family Gaiellaceae; genus PALSA-600. Next base: position 3,300 of record JBKPLI010000155.1, read on the forward strand.
GTGATCGGCGACGAGGCGATCATCGGCGACGGGGCAGGCGTGCGCGAGCGCACCACGATCGGGGCGTCGACGGTGATCGGCCGGCTGAGCTCGATCGACAACGACGTCGTGATCGGCGATCGCGTCAAGGTCCAGACCAACGTCTACATCACCGCCTACAGCGTCGTCGAGGACGACGTCTTCGTCGGGCCGGGCGCCAATACGACGAACGACGACACGATGTCGCGCCACGACGCAAGCTACGCGCTGCGCGGCGCGACGCTGCGGCGCGGCTGCCGGATCGGCGGCAGCGTCGTGCTCGTGCCCGACATCGAGGTCGGCGAGGAGGCGTTCGTCGCGGCCGGGGCGATCGTGACGCGCGACGTGCCGGCGCGCGCCTTCATGGTCGGCACGCCGGCACGTCAGGTGCGCGAGGTCGCGGACGCCGAGCTGCTCGAGCGCTGGCGCTAACCCCTTCGGTACTTCGCGACCGCGAGCGAGAGCGCGACTGCGATGATCGCCGCCGCCCACAGCAGCGAGCGCACGACGAAGTACGACGCCGGGTGACCGAGCAGCGCCTCGGCGTCCGGGCCCAGCGTGAGCGCCCGCACGGCGTCGACCATGTACGTCAGCGGCTGGTGCTCGGCGAACAGCTGGAGCCAGCTCGGCATCGAGTCGACGGGCACGTAGGCGCTCGAGATGAACGCGAACGGGAACACGATCATGCCCATCCCCTGCGCGGCCTGGGCGTTGCCGGCGAACAGGCCGAGCGTGATGAACAGCCACTCGAACGCGAACCCGAACAGCACCACGAGCCCGAACGCGGCCAGCCCGTCGAGCGCCGAACCGTGCAGCCGGAATCCGACGGCGAACGCGATCGCGACGGTGAACGCGGTGCTCCAGGCGCAGATCGCGGTGTCGGCGAGCGCGCGCGCGGCGAGCACCGAGCTGCGCGGGATCGGGAGCGAGCGGAGGCGGTCGACGAACCCCTGCTCGAGGTCCTCGGCCATCGCGGTGGCCGTGCCGATGCCGCTGAACAGCACTCCCGTGGCGATGAAGCCCGGCACCAGGAAGTCGACGTATGGCAGCCCGGCGACGTGGATCGCGCCGCCGAACATGTAGCGGTAGATCAGGAAGAACAGCGACATCTGGATCGTGGCGAGGACGATCAGCTGCGGCGTTCGCAGGTAGCGCAGCAGCGCGCGGCGGGCGACGGTCAGCGTGCTCTTCGCGAGGCCGGCGTGGCCGCGGTGAATTGCGAGGGAGGTCATGGCGGTCATTCCTTGGTCAGGCGGCTTCTGCCGGTTGTCCGGTGAGGGCGAGGAACACCTCGTCCAGGTTCGGCTGGCGCATCCCGATGTCCTCGATCTCGACGCGCTCGTCGTGGACGGATCGCAATGCCGCCATCAGCTCGTCGCTGCCGGCGGCGACCCGGACGCTCACCCGGCGCGTGGGCTCGTCGATCTGTGCCGCGCCGTGGCCCAGGCGTTCGAACAGCTCGGCGACGCTCGCGAGGTCGCGCCCGTTGCGCACGTGCAGCTCGACGACGTTGCCGCCGATCCGGCGCTTGAGCTCGGCCGGGGTGCCGGCCGCGACCGCGTGGCCGTGGTCGATGATCACGACCTGGCTCGCGAGATGGTCGGCCTCGTCGAGGTACTGGGTCGTCAGCAGCACGTCGGTGCCGGCGTCGACGAGCGCCCGGATCGCGTCCCAGAGCTCGATCCGGCTACGCGGATCGAGACCCGTCGTCGGCTCGTCGAGCAGCAGCAGCCGCGGCGCTCCGACCAGGCTCGCGCCCAGGTCGAGCCGGCGCCGCATGCCGCCGGAGTACGTCCGCGCGAGCCGGTCGGCTTCCTGCCCGAGCCCGAGCTGCTCGAGCACGGCGGCCGCGCTGCGCTTCGCCGTCCGGCGCTCCTGCCCGAACAGGCGGGCGACCATCTCGAGGTTCTCGCGCCCGGTCATCGCCGGCT
>JBKPLI010000156.1:0-15380 GCA_046731555.1 Actinomycetota bacterium
GCGCGACCCTCCGCCGCGCGAAGCGCCGCCGCGAGGCGCGAGAGCGCCTGACGGCGGCGCTCGACCTCTTCGACGCGCTCGGCGCGCCGCTCTGGTCGGAGAAGGCAGCGGCCGAGCTGGCGCGCATCCCGGGCCGCACGCCCGGCGCGACAGGCCTCACCGAAACCGAGCAGCGGATCGCCGGTCTCGCCGCCGCTGGGCTGACGAACAAGGAGATCGCCGCGCGTGTGTTCGTCACCGTGCGCACCGTGGAGACGAACCTCTCGAAGGTCTACGCGAAGCTCGGCGTCCGCTCGCGGACGGAGCTCGCGACGCGGCTCAGCCGCGCGGCAGACGGCTAAAGACTGTGGTTCTCCACGATTTCGGCGGCGGCCTGCGCGCCGTAACGTCGACGTATGCCGGTGTCCGGGCTCGTCCGCCGTTCGCTCCTTGTGACCGCGCTGCTGACGGCGCTTGCGGTCTGGGGCTCGAACGCGGCGCCCGCCGGGGCGAGCGGCGGCCCGCTCGCTCCGGCGCCGGCGTCCCTCGTCGGGCACGCGGTGGCGCGGTGAAGCGGCCGAGCAAGTACCTCGTCGAGCTTCCGCGGCCGCGCCGCGGGTGGCGCGACATCCAGTCGTTCACGGCGTGTGCGCGCGCTGCGGCGGAGGGGACGGACGCCCGCCTGCTGCGCTCCGTGTTCGTCCCGGAGGACGGGCACTGCCTCCTCGTCTACGAGAGCCGGTCTCGTGCGGCGGTCGAGGAGGCGACGCAGCGGGCGGGCCTCCGGATCGCGCGCGTGACGCCCGCCCTGCGCGTCGTCGAGGACGCGCGCTAGCCGGACATCCGGACGGCGACGTCGTACTTCTTCACGGAGGAGCGCCGGCCCGGCGTGTCCTCGCTCGGCATCGCGTTCAGCGTCTCGTCGCCCCGCCGGTAGTCGTCCTCGTTCTCGAAGAAGACGATCACGAGCGACTTCTCGGCGTCGGCGTCGTGCAGCACGACGATCTCGGTGGCGGGCAGCCCCTCCGGGCGCTCGCCGTCTTCGATCGTCCGCTTCATCTCCTCGATGCGGTCCTTCCCGACGCCCTCGAACTCCACGACACGCGCAACAGCCATCGCCGGCCTCCTTCGATGAGTTGCACCCAACCCTACGCCGCCGGCGTGCGCGCGACGACGAGCAGGTAGCCGTAGCGGTACTCGACGGGCCCGTCGGCCGGCCCGTACGTCGCGACGACGGGGCCGAACTGCTCCTTGTAGACCTCGGCAGGGCGCCGGGCGGCGCCGGTGGCCGGTACGACACGAAGACGCCGAAGAAGTCGCCGACGCCCCCGTCGGGCGTGTAGTTGATCATCCGATCGTCCCGCCCGGGCGGCAGACGCGCAGCAGCTCGTCGGCGACCGCAACTCGGCCGCCGCCTCCGGCGTGGGCCGGTCGGCGGCCACGGTGCTAACCCGCGCGCGTGGCGTAGCGCTCGCGCGCCCGTTCGAGCTCGCGCTCGCGGTCGCGCGGCGGCGCCGTCGTCACGAGCGAGTCGAGCAGCTCGCGCGACGCGGCCGCGACCGCCTCGACCGCGCGCTCGAACGCCGCGGCGTTCGCCTGGGACGGCTTCGTGTAGCCGCTGATCTTCCGCACGTACTGCAGCGCGGCGTCGTGCACGTCGTCCGCCGTCGTCGGCGGCTCGTAGTTGAACAGGGGACGAATGTTCCGACACATCAGGCAGGCGCCTCCTCGAGTGCTTGCAGTTCTCGTCTCAGGTCCTTGATCTCGTCGCGGAGCTTGGCGGCGTACTCGAACCGGAGCTCCTCGGCGGCGGCGAACATCTCCTCCTCGAGCGTGATCACGAGCTTCTCGATCTCCGTGCGGTCGAGGCCCTCGACCTTGTGCTTGCCGCGGCGGCGCGACGTCGGCACGTGCGCCTGCTCGAGCGCGAGGAACTCGGCGATGTCGCTCACGCCCTTCGAGATGTTCTCGGGCGTGATGCCGTGCTCCTCGTTGTAGGCCAGCTGCTTGGCGCGCCGGCGGTTCGTCTCCTCGAGCGCGACCTTGATCGCCTCCGTCTGCTTGTCGGCGTACATGATCACGGTGCCGTTCACATTCCGCGCCGCGCGGCCGATCGTCTGGATCAGCGCAGTCTGGCCGCGGAGGAAGCCCTCCTTGTCGGCGTCGAGGATCGCGACGAGCGACACCTCCGGAAGGTCGAGCCCCTCGCGCAGGAGGTTCACGCCGACGAGCACGTCGTATTCGCCCAGGCGCAGCTCGCGGATGATCTGGATGCGCTCGAGGGTGTCGATCTCCGAGTGGAGGTAGCGGCATTTCACGCCCGCCTCGAGCAGATAGTCCGTGAGGTCCTCGGCCATCTTCTTCGTCAGCGTCGTGACGAGCACGCGCTCGCCGCGCTCCTCGCGGCGGCGAATCTCGTTCAGCAGGTCGTCGATCTGATTGCGCGTCGCGCGCAGCTCGACCTCGGGGTCGACGATGCCGGTCGGGCGGATCAGCTGCTCGGCCGTGCGCGTCGAATGCCGGAGCTCCCACGGCCCAGGCGTCGCGGAGACGAACACCATCTGGTGCACCTTGCGCAGGAACTCGTCGAAGCGCAGCGGCCGGTTGTCGAGCGCGCTCGGGAGGCGGAAGCCGAAATCGACGAGCGTCTGCTTGCGCGAGCGGTCGCCCTCGTACATGCCGCCGATCTGCGGGATCGTCTGGTGCGACTCGTCGACGAACACGACGTAGTCGGACGGGAAGTAGTCGAGCAGCGTGTGCGGCGCGGAGCCGGCGGGCCGCCCGTCGAGGATGCGCGAGTAGTTCTCGATCCCGTTGCAGAAGCCGAGCTCCTGCATCATCTCGACGTCGTACTCGGTGCGCTGCCGGATGCGATGCGCCTCGAGCATGCGACCCTCGGCCTCGAACTTCTTCACCTGCTCCTCGAGCTCGTGCCGGATCTCGACGACCGCGCGGTCGATCGTCGGCTTGGACGTCACGTACTGCGTGGCCGGGAACACGCTGATGTGGTCGACGCGCGCGAGCACCTCGCCGGTGAGCGGATCGAAGTGTGTGATCTGCTCGACCTCGTCGCCGAAGAACGAGATGCGGTACGCGGTCTCGGAGTACGCCGGCTGGATCTCGAGCACGTCGCCCTTCACGCGGAAGCGCCCGCGGCCGAGCAGCGTGTCGTTGCGCGCGTACTGGATGTCGATCAGCTTGCGCAGCACGAGGTCGCGGTCGGCCTCCTCGCCGACGGTGAGGTAGACGAGCTTCTTCTCGTACTCCTCGGGCGAGCCGAGGCCGTAGATGCACGACACCGACGCGACGATGATCGTGTCGCGCCGCGAGAGCAGGTTCGACGTCGCCGCGTGCCGCAGCCGGTCGATGTCGTCGTTCCGCGAGCTGTCCTTCTCGATGTAGAGGTCGGCCTGCGGAACGTACGCCTCGGGCTGGTAGTAGTCGTAGTACGAGACGAAGTACTCGACCGCGTTCTCCGGGAAGAACTCGCGGAACTCGTTGCAGAGCTGCGCGGCCAGGGTCTTGTTGTGCGCGATCACGAGCGCCGGCTTCTGGACCTGCTCGATGATCCACGCCATCGTCGCCGTCTTGCCGGTGCCGGTCGCGCCGAGGAGCGTCTGGTACTGCTCCCCCGCCTGCAGCCCGGCGGTCAGCTGCTCGATCGCCGTCGGCTGGTCGCCGGTCGGCGCGTAGATGTCCGAGGTCTTCAGCGGCGGCACCCGTCCAGGGTACCGCGGGCGTTCACCTGCAGGTCTTCGGCGCGGTGTCCTCCGGCGTCCGCCGCACGAGGTCTCCCACCGCGAGCTCGGAGTTCGCGAACGGCTCGCTGGAGTCGGTCGGCGCCGCGCTGTCGAACAGGCGCTGCGCCTCGTCGTTCCCGGGCCGGCCGCTCGACCACGTCGGGTCCGGGAACCGCGCCGAGACGCGGATGTCGGGCGCCGTGTTCTTCGGCAGGGGACGGCCCGGGGTCCGGTTCACGAGCGAGTAGCGAAGCACGACCCACCGCTCGCGGCCGTACAGCAGGTCGTGGAGCCAGCTGTCGTCCTCGAGGTGCCAGAACCCGTAGAGCGCGTTGTCGTCGAGGTACTCGTACGTCGGCAGCGACCGGGTCGAGAGCTCGACCGTGGCCGGGATCGCGAAGAGCTGCGCGCGCAGTCGCAGCAGCTGGTAGCGGCCGTGCGGCACGAGGAAGACGAGGTCCCGGCTCGCGCTCACGTCCGGGTCGAGCCGCTTCCCGTCGCCGACGAACTTCCCCGTCGCGAGCAGGTCCGGCGGCTGCTCCTCCCACTCCTGCGTCATGTACCGCGACCGCTGCGGGTCGACGAGGAACCCGCCGTAGACGTCCTTGACGGCCTCGGCGGGCGACGGACGACTGCACCGGACGAGCCGCGAGCCGGTGAGCGTGTACGCCGAGCCGATGACGGACACGCTCGTCCGGCCGACGTCCTCGTACTCGAGCCGTGCACGCACGACGTCCGACGTCTTCTGCCGGCCGTCGAGCACCAGCGTCGCCTTCAGGGCCACCGCCCGGCCGGCGCGCGCGGGCACGTACTGGTTCTGGTACCAGAACTGCCATGCGGCGAACAGCGTGCCGACGAGGCCGAGCACGATCCCGCCGATGCGCGGCAGCGTGACCCGCGCGTCGCTGCCGAAGAACCGCAGCCCGGCGATGCCGAGCACGAGCAGCCCGAGCGCGACCGCGATCACGAAGGGTCGCTGCGCGCCCGACGCGCGCGCCGCCGAGAAGAGCACGTAGACGGCGAGCAGGATCGTCAGGAGGAACCCGACGAGGACGATCGGCGTGCACGGCGGGCGCTCGCCGTCCTTCCACTGTTCGCGCCTGCTCATGCGGACGAGCTGGACGACGACGACGAGCAGCACGACGCCGACGGCGAGCAGCATCGCGCTGCTGACGATCACGCCGAGGCTCGAACGGGCGAGCCCCGCGTCGTGCACGCCGACGACGAGGGCGGCGACCGCGACCACGGCCAGCGCCGCGGCGAACACGTAGAGGATCGCGAGCGCCCTCCCGTCAGGGGCTCTGGGGTGCTGCTCGGGCATCCGGCGACTTCACCCGCTGCCGCGGGCTGTGTCAAGGCGCCGATGTTTCCGGTTCGCCGCGAGCCGGGACAGTGCGTGCATGGGCGCGACGACGAAGGCCCCGCCGTACGGCTCCTACGCCGCGATCATGACCGCGTTCACCGGCGGTCTCGCGGCGGCGGGCGCGGTTGCGCGGCTGCTCGGGCGCGACCCGCGCGAGAACACGTCGCTCGACCTGGTCGTCCTCGGGTTCGCGAGCTTCAAGGCCTCGCGCACGATCGCCCGCGACGAGGTGACGAGCTTCCTCCGCGAGCCGTTCGTCGAGGGCGAGGCGCACGAGGGCGCCGAGGAGCCGGTCGACACGGGCGACATGCGTCAGGCGATCGGCGAGCTCGTCACGTGCTCGCGCTGCATCGGCACGTGGGTCGCAGCCGGCCTCGCGGGCACGCAGATCGTCGCCCCGCGCTTCGGGCGCATCCTCACGTGGACGCTCGCCGCCGCCGGCGTCAACGACTGGCTGCAGGCCGGCTTCGTCGCGCTGACGAACAAGTCGAACGAGCTCGAACGGCGCGCCGCGGACTAGCGCTTGCCGAGCACGTGCAGGCGCGCGCGTGCCGCCGCGGCGAGCTCCCGCACGTCGCCGCAGAGGACGCAGCGGAACGTGCGCACCGTGCCGTCGAAGCTCGTCGTGGCGATCACGTGGCTCTGCGGCGCGAACGCGACCGAGGTGAGTGTGTTCGTGTGGCCGACGAGGAAGTGGAGCCGGTCGCCGGCGAGGTCGTGGCCGCTCGTGGCCCAGACGCCGGCCTTGATCGGCCCGGCAGTCGCGACCCACTTGCCGTCGGCCGCGACGGCGACTCCCGAGACGAGAGCACTGTGGCCGCGGAACGTCCGCACGGGCACGCGGGTCGCGACGTCGAAGAGGCGCGCATCCCTGTCGCGGCTGGAGGTAGCGAGCCGCTTGCCGTCGGCGCTGAAGGCGACACCGGTGACGCCGTCGGTGTGGCCTCGGAGCTCGCGGACGAACCTCCCGTCCGCAACGCGCCACAGGCGGGCGACCCCGTCGTCCGCTCCGGTCGCGAGCAGCCGGCCGTCGGGCGCGAACGCGACGTCGAGGACCGGCGTCCCTGCCGGGTGCCGGATCGAGTAGAGACGCTCATCGCTCCGCCAGCGCCACACCGTCGCGTTGCCGTCCTCGCCGGCGACCGCGAGCAGCGTGCCGTCCGGCGAGAACGCAACGGCGTGCAGAGGCCTGCCGGCGGCCCCGAAGAGCGTCGGCCCGCCGCCGGTCGCGCGCCAGACCCTGGCGATGCCGTCGCTCCCGGCCGCCGCGACGAAGCCTCCGTCGCGCGTGAACGCAGCGTCGTTCAGCGGCACCCCCGCTGAGAGCACCGCGAGCTGTCGCCTGCGGCCGACGTCCCAGACCCGCGCTGTGCCGTCCGCGCCCGCGGTCGCGAGCCGGCGGCCGTCGCCGGCGAACGACGCGCCGAACGCGCGCCCGGTGTGCGACCCGACGAAGCGGAGCCGCGGCTCGCCGACCGGGTCCCAGACGCGCGCGTCGCCGTCGGCGGCTGCCGTCACGACGCGCATCCCGTCGGGCGAGAACGACGCTCCGGCGAGGCGCTCCGCGTGCCCGAGGAGCACCGCCTCCTGGGCACTGTCGTTCGTCCGCCAGACGCGCGCCGTGCGGTCGGAGCCCGCCGTGACGAGCCGCGTGCCGTCGGGATTGAAGGCCGCGGCCACGACGGTTGTCGTGTGCCCGACGAGCTGGAACCGCGGCTCGCCGGACGGCACGCGCCACAGGCGCGTCGTCACGTCGTTCGAGGTCGTCGCGAGCTGCGTGCCGTCGGGCGAGAACGTCACCGAAGTCACGTCGGAACTGTGGCCGACGAGCCTGTGTAGCCGCGCCCCGGTGCCCGCGTTCCAAAGGACGGCGATGTCGTCTCGGCCGCCGGTCGCCACGAGCGTCCCGTCCGGAGAGACCGCTGCGGTCGTGATCTGCCCGGCGGTGACGAAGCGCTGGGCGATCGCGCCCGTCGCGATGTCGTAGAGGCGCGCCGGCCCCTGATTCGCGAACACCGCCGTGACGACGAGGAGCTGCGACCCGTCGGGCGTGAACGCGGCCGAGCGGACGATCCCGCCCGTGTCGAAGCGCTGCACCGGAAGGCCCGACGCCGCGTCCCAGACCGCCGCGGTCCGGTCTTCCGACGACGTCGCGATCAGCCGGTCGTCGCGGCTGAACGAGACGCTCGTCACGGCCCGGTCGTGCCGGATCGCAGAGGCGTGCTGCCGCAGCGGGTAGGCGCTCTTGCCGGTGTCCGGGTTCGCGACGACGACCTCGCCGCCGGCGGTCGCGAGCGCGACGAGCGCGCCGCTGTGGCTCCACGCGGCTGCCGTCACGGGGGTCGACGTCGGCAGCTCGCGCAGCAGTTCCGACGTGCCGGCGTCGTAGATCCGAGCACCGTGCGCCGCGCCGGTCAGGACGCGCGTGCCGCTCGGATCGTACGTCGCCGTCGAGACGGCACCGCCGCCGCCCGCGAGGATGCGCGTCCCCTTCGTCGCGAGCAGGCCGAGCCGCAGCGCCCGCTCGACGAGCGTCGGCGCTTTGCCCAGCTCGTTCGCGTCCAGCGCGAGCGCGAGCGTCTGCTCCGGGTTGACGAAGACGTTCGAGAGCGCGTTGTAGGCGAGGCTGCTCGCCTTGAGCGACGCGCCCGTCGCCCTGAGCTGCGCGTTGATCTTCCGCAGCTGGTTGCGCTGCCTGTTCGATAGCCGCGTCTTCTGGTTCGCGAGCTCCTTCGCCTTGCGTTCACGGCCGAGCGCACTGCCGAGCTCCTTCGTCTTCTCCTTGGCGAGACGCGTCTGACTCCGAGCCAGCTGCGTCTGACCCCGTGCGAGCTGCGTCTGGTCGTTCGCGACCTGCGTCTGGTGCACGAGCCCCGCCTTCGCCGCCTGTTCGTTCTTCAACGCACGTTCGAGCTTCTTCTCCGTCGCCTGCTCCTTGTGCAGGAGCCGCTCGGTCTGCTCCTGCGACTTCTGCGACTTCTCGAGCGCCACGTCGGCCCGTTGCTTCTGCTTGCGCTCCGCCGCCGCGTTCGCCTCGGCCTCCTGCTGCGCAGCGACGGCCAGCTCGGTCTGCTTGTGTGCGGTCGAGCGCTGGTCGAGCGCGTAGACCGTGACGCCGAGCATCACCACGAGCAGGGCGAGCGCGGCGATCAGCCCAGCGGCGAGCCGGCGCTGGCGGCGCCGCGCGGCGACGCGCTCCTCGTCGAGAAGACGACGCCGTCTCCAGTCGAGGATCGCTCCGGCGAGAACGTCGTGGAAGATCTCGTAGCGGCCGCCGACGCCTTCGGCCTCGTCGAGCGGGCGTAGGATCCGCTCGCGGCCGAGCGCCGCCAGCACCGGTGCGGCCGCGGCCGTGCCGAGTCGCGCGAACTGCGCGAGGTCCGACGCGCGGTGCGCGATCTTCGTGCCGGACGGCGTGACCAGATGCTCGAACATCCGGGCGGCGGCGTCCTGCTCGGCCGGGTCGAGGTGGCCGAGCGCGCGGTCGAGATGCGCCTGGACGATCGCATGCGCGCCGCCGAGTTCGAGCAGCGTCGAGCGACGCAACACCCGGGAGCCCGCGTCGTGCTCCGCGTACCACACCCGCTCCATGACGAGCTGGAGGTACGGCGGCTCGACGCGGTCGACCTCGCCCGCCACGCGCGCCTGCGTCACGACCTCGTCGACGAGCGCGGGCTCGATCGACACGCGCTGGTCGGCCGGCACGAGGTCGTTCCACTGCTGGACCGGCCCGAGGATCGCAGCGCGCGCCGCCCGGCGGTCGAGCCGGTCGAGCCGCAACGAGTTCGCATAGAGGTGCGGGATCGCGCGCTTGAAGACGTCGAGCTGCGAGAGCGCGTCGTCCCGCAGCGACAGCAGGACGTTCGCGCGCAGACCCGGCCGCGTGACGAGCTCCGCGATGTCCTCGACGAGCCCCGCGCCGTCCTCGTGGTATACGAACGCCTCCTCGAACTGGTCGAGGATCAGGCAGATGTCGCCGCCGAGCGCGTTGCTCCATGCGTCCACCGCATCGGCGAGCGGCGCGTCGGTCGGCGGGGGCGACGCGGTCGGGACGAGCGGCTGTACCTCGGCGGCGACCGCCGCCGCGAGCGCGGGCAGCGGGTCGTCCGCCCACGACGAGAAGACCACGCAGGCGAGATCGGCGGGCTCGAGCGGGTCGCGCGCGCCGAGCTTGCGTACGCGTCGCGCGACGCCGGCGCGCAGCAGCGAGCTCTTCCCCACGCCGCTCGGGCCGTAGAGGATCGTCAGGCGGGACGCGATGAGGTTCGCGACGCCGATCTCGGTCTCGCGCTCGCGGCCGAAGAAGAGCAGCGCGTCGAGCTCGGACTCGCCGAACGGCGCGAGGCCGCGGTACGGCGCGGCGAGTGACGTCGCGGGCGTCTGCGTCGTCACGCGGCGGCTCCGACGAGGCCGGCGGACGCCGCGAGCGCGGCGATGTACTCCCCGAGCTGCGCCTCGACGAGGTCGACGTCGACACGGCGCCACAGCTCGCGCTCCGCCGGGCCCGGCGTCTCGTGCACCGCCCAGGAGCGGTAGCTCAGCGGGACCTCGCCCCACATCCGCCCGAGCACGACGCGGAGGTTCCAATCACGCATCGTGTAGCCGAGGAAGAGGAAGTGGCTGCGCCGCAGCGCCGCCGCGAGCCCGACGGGCACGCTGCTCGCGACGTCTGCCCGGCCGAGGTACTCGATGTAGTCGTCCTCGGTGACGACGAAGCTCTCCCACTCGCGCGCCGGCGACGGATCGATGCCGCCCCGGACCTTGAGGATGACCGTCCGCCGGTCGAGCGCGATCTCGGTTGCATACTCGTTCGGAAGGTCGATCACGCGCGCGTCGCCGTCCGGCGACTTGTGGCAGAAGCGGCCGCGGTTCCGTCCGGACGCGATGTACGACACGACGTCGACCTCCTCGTCCGCATCCGCGAACGCGCGCTCGAGCGCGTCCTGGTACTCCGTCGTGACGAGCAACTGGTGCCGTGCGCCGCGCTCGCGGAGAAGCGGCGGGAGCGACGCGAAGAAGCGATGCACCGCCGTTGGCTCCCCGTCGGCCGAGGCCAGCGCGTGCAGCTCGTCGTACAGCGGCCCGTAGCCGCGCGTCGCCGCCGCGAACTGCGAGACGCGCGGCACCTCGACCGCCTCGCTGGCCGGATAGCGGAAGCGCTCGGCGAGCTGCGCGGCGAGCTGCTCTGCGTTCGCACCGAGCACGGGGACGACGCGGCCGGCGAGCAGCGCGCGACCGACCTCGCCGAGGTGGTCGTCGTCGAGCCGAAGGCCCGATCGTCCGCCGGACGCGGCGTTCACGAGCGAGGCGTCCTGCCGGAGGATCGCGCCGTGCAGCTGGCGCAGCGCCGGTCCCGGATCGATGCCGAGCTCGTCCGCGAGCGTGCGGCGCGCGTCCGTGTACGCCTCGAGCGCCTCCGCCTGGCGGCCTGCGCGATACAGGGCGAGCATCTGGTGCTCCCGCAGCCGCTCGCGGAGCGGGTTCTCGGCGACGAGCGCCTCGAGCTCCGGGACGAGCGAGGCGTGCTCCCCGCGCTCGAGATCTGCCGCTACGCGCTCCTCGATCGCTGCGATGCGCAACTCCTCGAGCCTCCGCACCTCGCCCTGAAGGAACGTCTCGTACGGCAGGTCAGCGAACGGTGCTCCGCGCCACGACGCCAAGGCGGCGCTGAGCGCGGCCGACCGCGCGGCCGGCGCGAGCTCGCGCGCTGCTCGCACCGCATGTTCGAAGCGCAACGCGTCGACCTGGTCCGGCTCGACGGACAGCACGTACCCCGGATGCCGGGTCACGAGCGCGCCGCCGACGGCGCGGCGCAGCCGCGAGATCGCGTTCTGAAGCGACGGCGTCGCGGTGCGCGGCGGCTCCTCGCCCCAGAGGTCGGAGACGAGGCGCTCGGTCGGCACGACCTGGTTGGGCCGGAGGAGCAGCGCGGCGAGCAGTGCACGCTGGCGTTGGCCGGCCAGCTCGACCGGGACCCCGTCGACGACCAACTCGAGCGGTCCCAGGACCCGAAACTCGAGCATGGCGTGTGAATAACACGTTACGACGTCCGTGAACAGGCGCGCGCTCCCAGGCCTAGACCTCGTCATGCACAGCAGCTCGTGGCGCCGACGTCGACGTCGCGCCGCGCCTGCGCGGTGCGGCCGTCGAAGGTCGCGACCGTCAACGTGATCGTGTAACGGCCGCTCGCGCGGTACCGGTGCGACGGCGAGACGCCGGTGCCCGTCCCGTCGTCGCCGAAGTCCCAGGCACGCCATGCGATGCCGACGCCCTCGGGGTCGGACGACGTGTCGACGAGTCGAAGGGTCTTGCCGACGGTCGGGTCGGTGGAGCCGACGACGAAGCCGGCGGTCGGAGGGCTGCTGGGGTTGTCGCTCATCGTTGGCCTCCTCGCGGTCGAGAGAAAGAAGCGCCCGCCTCGCGGTTGCGAGGCGGGCACGTGGGCCGTTACTTCCGAAGAACCCGCTCGCAGCTCTTCGTGACGAGATCGCGTCTGTCGACGAGGGCGGTGTCCCGCCCCGCGCCGCAGTCGACGGTGTCCTGCGCGCCGTCGCGCGCCTCGACACGGTCGTCGCCGTCGCCGCCCGTGAGGCGGTCGCGGCCGGGACCGCCGACGAGCCGGTCGGCGCCGGCGCCGCCGAGCAGCCGGTCGAGGCCCGCGCCGCCGAGCAGCGTGTCGTTTCCCGCCAGCCCGCGGAGCGTGTCGTTGCCGGCGAGCCCGCGCAGCTTGTCGTCCCCGGCCGTTCCCGTCAGCGTGTCGGATCTGGCCGTGCCCGTCCTCGTCACGCCCTTCGCCGGCTTCGTCGGCGCGACCGGCACGGACGGCGCGTTCACCTGCAACGTCAGGCTCGCCGTGTTGTCGGCCGGATTCGAGTCGCGGTCGGAGCTCACCGACGCAGTCAGCGTCTGCGCGCCGGTGCCGCCTACGCGCACCGAGAACAGCACCTTCGACGCGCCGCCGTTCGGGACGTAGTCGAGGTTGCAGTCGATCGTCTGCGTCCCCGTGCACCCGGAGCCGCTCTGGAAGCCGGGCGGCCCGAGCAGCGTCATCGCCGCCGGCAGCTCGATGCGCAGGTGCGTCTGCAGCGCGCCGGCACCGCCGCTGTTCGCGACCGTCGCGACGATGTCGTCGGTCTCGTTCGGCGCCAGCGTCGTGGCCTTTGCGCTCAGCGTCAGCCCGAGATCCGGGACGGAGCTTCCGCCGCCGCCGCCGCCGCCTCCGCCTCCGCCTCCGCCGGACGGCGAGAGTAGGTCGAACTGGGCGACGACGGTGCGAGGCCCGACCATCGAGAGGTCGCAGGGCCCCGTGCCGCTGCAGTCGCCCGCCCAGCCGGCGAAGACCGAGCCGGGCTCCGGCGTCGCCGTCAGCGTCACGGGCGTCGCGTCTGCGAGGGCCGCGTCGCACTCGGCGAAGCTGCACGGCACGGGCGGCGAGCCGGTCACCGTGCCGCTGCCCGCACCGTCGAGGTCGACATGGAGCGGGAACGAGACCGCGGCGGCCCAGAACGGGAGCTCGTCGCGGCCCGGCGTCGCGGTGAGCCGCGCCGGCGTCCCGCCGGGCGCGACTGCCGGAATGGTGAACAACTCGTCCTCGCCGATCGCGACGTCCTGGCTGTAGACGAGCTGCGTCCCGTCCGGCGACCAGGCGACCGAGTTGACGAGCGAACTCGTCGTGAGCGAGCTGCTGCCGTCGACGTAGAGCGTCTGGTTGCTGCCGTCGGCGTTCATCACGTACAGGTCGCCGTTGTTCACGCTCCCCGAGACCGGCCCACGGACGAACGCGATCTTCGTCCCGTCCGGCGACCACGCCGGGTTGTGGTCGGCGACGGCGCCGGTCGTCAGGTCGATCGGCGCCGGTTGGCGGCCGTCCGCCCGAACGACGCCGATCCGGTGGTTCCCGCCCGCAGGCGCGTAGCTGAAGGCGATCTTCGTGCCGTCCGGTGACCAGGCGGCGTCGCGCACGAGCGCACTGCCCGGCAACGGGAGCACGAACTCGTCATGGACTCCGTCCGTGACGCGGATTCCGTTCGTCGCGACGTACGCGATCCGCGAGCCGAGGTCGGGCGCCCAGGTCGGGAACGACCCGAGCGGGCCGAGCCCGGCCGGGAAGCCGCCGTCCGGATCCGCGACGACGAGCGCGCCGTCGTGGACGTAGGCGAGCAGGTCGCCCGCCGCAGTCAGCGCCGGCTCACTGTCGAACCCGGCGTCATTCGTCACGCGCAGCAGCCCGCTGCCGTCCGGGAACATCGAGTAGAGCTCGTAGTTCGACGGGCCCTCCCGGTTCGAGGCCCAGAAGATGCGCCCGTTCGGATGCGTCGTCGCAACCTGCCCGACGACGCCGGTGGGATCGGAGGTGTTCTTGACCGTGATCCCGTTCGAGAGCGTGGACTCGAAGCGGAGTGCCGTGCCGATGTCGCGCCGTTGCACGACGTACGAGGTCGACGTGGCGTTCGGGATCGCCGAGCACGCGTACTCGGTGCAGCGGAGCCATTCGCCGGCGACGACGCCCCCGGTCGTGTAGGTGCCATAGGTCGCGAACAACGTGTCGCCGACCTTCGGCGCGGCCACGTTGCCGGCCAGGTCCGGCGGCTGAATGGGACACGGCTGCCCGCTCGGCTGGATCCCCCATTGCAGCTCGAGCGTCCCGGTCGCGCCGTCGTAGCCGTCGGCCGGGAACACATACGTCTGAGACCCGCCCGTGCTGGTGGTGAAGCAGATCCTGCTCGCGACCGTACCGTCGGCGACGTCGTCGTTCGCGGCGATCCGGCCGCCCGGCCCGAACGCATCGAGCAGCGTGTCGTAGTCGCTGCCCGCGGTGCCGATGAACACGGTCTCGTCATGGCCGGTGCCGAAGTCCGGCGTCCAGCTGAACCAGACCGACGCACCGCCGCGGTCGCCGGCATGGTCGCCCTCGCCCGCCTCCTTCGTCGCCTCGGCGGTCGACTGCGTCAGGCTGCCGCCGCCGGCGGCGATCACGAGGGCGTGCGCCCTCTCGTCGTTCCCCGGTGGTGCTGCAGGCGCCGTGCCGGCCGCGACGAGGGCGACCAGCGCACTCGCGATCGCGGCGCCGCCGAGCCTGGGTCCGTGCTGTTTGGTCATGTGGCACGCACCTCCTTTCGCGGGTCACTCTGCGCTGGCGCTCTAACAACGCACTAACCGCGTGGTACGGTCGCCGCGGGGCGGCAAGGGGATGGAGTTCCGGTACCTGGGTCCTCTCGAGGTCGCTCGTCCCGGCGAGCGGCCCGCGGCGCTCGGAGGGCCGAGGCAGCGGTCGGTGCTCGCCGTGCTGCTCCTGCGCGCGAACGAGCCGCTGGGGCTCGACGCCCTCGTCGACGAGGTGTGGTCGGGGGCGCCGCCCGAGACCGCCAACGCGTACGTGCACAACTGCGTCTCGCGATTGCGGAAGGCGCTCGGCCCGGACATGCTGGAGACGCGCGCCGGCGGGTATCTGCTGCACGCGGACGAGGACGCAATCGACGCCCGGCGCTTCGAGCGCGCAGTGCGCACCGCGGCGTCGCTCGAGCCGCGCGAGCGCGCCTCGGCGCTGCGCGAGGCGCTCTCGCTCTGGCGTGGCCCGGCCTTGGCCGACCTGGCGTTCGAGCCGTTCGCCCAGGCGGAGATCCGGCGCCTCGAGGAGCTGCGGCTCGTCGCGCTCGAGGACCGCATCGAGGCCGAGCTCGACCTCGACCTGCACCACGACCTGCTCGCGGAGCTCGCGGCGCTCGTCGCGCGCCACCCGACACGCGAGCGGCTGCGAGGGCTCCAGCTCCTCGCGCTGCACGCGGCCGGCCGGCGGGCCGACGCGCTGCGTGCGTTTCAGGAGGCGCGCCTCGCGCTGATCGACGAGCTCGGAGTCGAGCCGGGCGAGGAGCTGCGCACGCTGGAGCGGCGCATCCTGCTCGACGAGCCCGCGACGCCTGCCGCGGCGCCGTCGCCCGCGCTGCGCCGGCGCGTGGTGATCGTCTATGTCGAGCCGGAGGCGGGGGACGCGGCCGCGACGCTCGCGGCCGTGCGCGACGCGGTGGCGCGTCACGGCGGGACGACGACGCAGCTCCTCGACGACGAGGCCGTCGCCGCGTTCGGTATTCCGATCGCGCACGAGGACGACGCGGTCCGTGCCGCGCGCGCCGCCGTCGAGATCCAGGGGCAGGTGCGCGATGCACGCGTCGTGCTCGTCGCAGGCGAGGCAGCCGGCGACGGTGTGGGCCTCGCCTCGCTCGACGCGGCACGGAGGATCGCGGAGCGTGCACCGGCGGACGCGGTGCTCCTCTCGACGCCCGTGCTGCGCCTCGCCGGGC
>JBKPLI010000157.1:0-26429 GCA_046731555.1 Actinomycetota bacterium
GACCTCTTCCGCCGCTCGATGTCGACGCTCCTCGACTGGAAGCGGCGCCGCGACGGCAACAACTCGGGCCCGCCGGAGAAGGCGCACGACGACTGGCACCACGGCAACGACATGTTCCACCTCGCGGTGCAGGTCGGCTCCGGCAACGACCGACTGCGCGCCACCCTGGCCGACCTGCACACGAGCTTCCCGCGCGACCTGACGTGGATGGTGCTCGGCGAGAGCTCGCGCCTGCTCGAGCAGAACGTCGCGCAGCACACCGGCATCCTCGACGCGATCGAGCATCACGACCCGGGCGAGGCGCGGCGGCTGATGACGGAGCACGTGCGCTACGCCGGCGAGCTCGTCGTGCGCCGGTTCGAGGAGCGCGAGACCGCCGAGCGCTAGACGAGCTGCCGCTCCGGCTCGAGGTCGCCCCCTGCGAAGCGGTCCGGTGCGAACGGCTCGAGCAGGTCGTCCTGCGGCTCGCCGGCAACAGCGGCCGCGAGGCGTGAGCCGATCGCCGGCGCGAGCATGAAGCCGTGGCCGCTGAACCCGGCCGCGACCCAGAGGCCGTCGTCGATCTCGCCCACGATCGGCTGCCGGTCGGGCGTGAGGTCGTAGACGCCGCTCGCGAGCACGGGGTAGGTGACGTAGGACAGGATCGGCAGCAGGTCCGCGAGTCGGGCGCGCCACGCGGTGTCGACGGTGTCGGTCGCGCCGAGGTCGCTCGCGAGCACGCGGCCGTTCGCCAGCTGCTTCGCCGCGACGCGCTGCTCGGCGGAGACGACGAGCGGCTCGAGCAGCCGCTCGCGCAGCGGGTCGCTGAGGTAGAGGTGCCGCGCCTCGGGCTCGATCGGGAGCGGCGCGTCGACGAGCTCGCGCGTCTCCCAGCCGGCGGCGACGACGACGTTCTTTGCGCGGCGGGCGCCGGTCGTCGTCTCGACGCGCCACGCGGTGCCGTCGCGGACGACGCACGTGACCTCGGCGGGCTCGACCGTGGCGAGCGCGGCGAACCCCTCGACGACGGCCTGCGGCCGGTCGACGTAGCCGTCCTCCCCGTTCCACGCAGCGCCGGCGACGGTCGAGACGTCGAGGCCCGGCACGAGCTCCTCGAGCTCGGCCGGCGCGAGGATCGCGCTCGCGATGCCGAGCTCGTTCTGCAGCGCAACGTGCGCGCGCAGCTCGGCGAGCGTCTCGTCACGGTGGGCGAGGAACAGGTAGCCGCACGGGTCGAGCCGCGCGCCGGTGTGCCGCCCGAGGCGGTCGTCGAGCTCGAGGTAGAACGCGTGCGACTCGCGCGCGAGGAGGCAGTTGACGCGCGTCCCCCACTGCTGCCGCACGCCGCCCGGCTGCACACCGGACGCGCCGGCGCCGACACCGGTCCGCTCGAGCACGACCGTCTCGACGCCGCGCGCGCGGAGGAAGAAGGACGTCGCGAGCCCGCTGATCCCGGCCCCGACCACGACCACGTCGCTCACGCCGGCCACCTGTCCGTTTCGGACACGTCCCTACTCCGGACTGCGGTCATGGCCGTTCAGGACAGGTGCGGTCACGGTTCTGGCCCTCTCCCGGCTGAAGATCCGCATGACAGCGTGCTTCGGCTGTCCCGTCGGGACATGGCCTCACTCCGGACTGCGGACATGGCCCTTCAGGACGGGTCGAGGGAGAGGCCCATGACGATCGAGTCCCAGAGCTCGCCGCTCGCGCGGCGGTACTGCCTGACGCGGCGGCCCTCCTCGACGAAGCCGAACTTGCGGTAGAGCGCGATGCCCGCCTCGTTGTGCGGGAACACCTCGAGGCAGAGCTTGTGCAGGTTCTGCGCACGCGACCATTCGATCGCCGCGTCGAGCAGCGCCGAGCCGACGCCGCGGCCGCGCCACTCGCGCGCGACCTGCATGCCGAACTCGCCGAAGCCGAAGCGGCTCGTCTCGACGTGGATCGTGCCGACGATCCGCCCGCCGGCCTCGGCCACGATCGTGTTCGGTGTGCCCTGAACGAACAGGGCCGTCCGCTGCTCGACGTCGACCGGCGGCTCTGTCGCGATGCCCGTGCGCTCCTCGGCGACGAGCGCCATCAGCTCGGCCGAGCCGCGCGCGTCCTCCTCGCGCGCCGGGCGCACCACGAAGTCGGCCATGGCCGGATCCTCTCAGTCGCCGGACGGACGCGGGTAGCCGCGGTAGATCTCGGCGGCTGCCTCGTGGAACCCGCCCGGCTGGCCGGCGGCGTCGAACGTCGACGCGATCTCCTCCATCTCGCCGACCCAGCGCCAGCCCTTCGCCTCCGCCGACCGCCGCGCGCGCGAGAGACGCTCCTCGAGCCGCGGCAGCGAGTCGCCCCACTCCGCCGCGAGCGCGTCGGCGACGCCTTCCGCCTCCGCGACCGCGCGGATGGCGAGCACCATCGCGCCGGCGCCCTTCGTCCACGCGGCGTACGTCATCTTCAGCGCGGATGCCGAGCCGACGCGGCCGTCGAGCACACGCGCCTCGATCGGGCTCCCGGCGAAGAGCGCGGCGACCGACGACGCCTCCTCGCCCGAGAGGTAGAGCCGCGGATCCGGCGGCCCGCCGACGATGCCGCCGTCGACGAACCGCGCGAAGAGCGCACCCACCTCGCGCGCGGTCGCCGGCGAGACCGCGTTCGCGTCGATGTACAAACCGTCGAACGCGCCGACCGCACGCGCGACGTCGAGCGCGGCGTGCGGCGGGCACACCGACAGCACGACCAACCTCGCGCCCACGACCGCCCCGACCGAGCCGGCGTCGCGCAGCGCCGCCGATTCGGCACGCGCACGTGTCGCGGCGCTCCGACCCTCGGACGCCCACACAACGTCGTGCCCCGCCGCACGCAGAGCGGCCCCGACCGCGGCGCCCATCTCGCCGGGATGAAGCAGCCCGACGGTCAGCGCTTCTTCGTCAGCCAGTCCGCGCCGACGTGGTCGAGGATCGTCGTCAGGAGCTCGTAGCTCGACAGCACGTGCTCGCGGGCGAGGACGCGCGCGCCCTCCGGCGAGCCCGCCGCGAGCGCCTGCCTGATCGCGCGGTGCTCCTCGACGTTGCGCTCGTAGAGCCGGTCGACCGACTCGTCGCCCGGCGCCCACACGGCCGGGCCGCTGAACGTGCGGCGCGCGGCCTTCGCGACCTGCTCGACGTACGGCGCGTCGGCGACGCGGTAGATCACGTCGTGGAACGCGTGGTTCGCGCGCACCCAGTCGTTCGTGAGCGAGCGCCGGTCGTGGCCCGGCTCGCGCGAGCGCAGCTCCTTCGCGACGCGCGCAAACCGCCGCTCGCATTGCTCGAGCTCCGCCAGCGCGTCGGGCGTCATCTTCCGCGCCGCGAGCTCGGTCGCGAGCGACTCGAGCTCCGCGCGCACGAGAAACGCCTCGTACAGCTCCTCGTGCGAGAGCGTCCGCACGCGGACGCCGCGGTTCGGGACGAAGGAGACGAGCCCGAGCGCGGCGAGCCGCCGCAGCGCCTCGCGGACCGGAGTCCGCGAGACGCCGAAGCGCTCGGACAGCTGTTCCTGCCGCAGGACGGATCCGGGTGCCAGCTCCCCGGAGACGATCGCCTCCTCGATCAGCCCTGCGATGTCGTCGGCCTTCGTCGAGTCGAGGCTCAGAACTGGGCCTCCTCTGTCGATCCCGAGAGCGCGAGCGTGGACGCGTCCTTCGAAACCGCCTGCACGATGCGGTCGAAGTACCCGGCCCCGACCTCGCGCTGGTGCTTCGTGGCCGTGTAACCGTCCGCCTCCAGTTCGAACTCGCGCTCCTGCAGCTCCACGTACGCAGGCATACCACGATCCCGGTACCCGCGTGCAAGCTCGAACATGCCCGCATTGAGAGAGTGGAAGCCCGCCAGGGTGATGAACTGGAAGCGGTAGTCCCACTCGCCGAGCCGCTGCTGGAACACGGCGATGTCCTCGTCCGAGAGATGCCGGCGCCAGTTGAAGGACGGCGAGCAGTTGTACGCGAGCAGCTTGCGCGGATGCCGCTCGTGGATCGCCGCGGCGAACACGCGCGCCTCTTCGAGGTCGGGCGTCGAGGTCTCGAACCAGAGGACGTCGGCGTACGGCGCGTACGCGAGCGACCGCGCGATCGCCGCCTCGAGCCCGTCGCGCACACGGTGGAACCCCTCGCTCGTGCGCTCGCCCGTGAAGAACGGCGCGTCGGTCTCGTCGACGTCGGAGGTGATCAGCGTCGCCGACAGCGCATCCGTGCGCGCGACGAGGACCGTCGGCACGTTGAGAACGTCGGCGGCGAGGCGCGCCGCGTTCAGCGTCTTCACGAACTGCGCGGTCGGCACGAGCACCTTGCCGCCCAGGTGGCCACACTTCTTCTCGGCCGCGAGCTGGTCCTCGAAGTGCACGCCCGCGGCGCCGGCTTCGATCATCTGGCGCATCAGCTCGAAGGCGTTGAGCGGACCGCCGAAGCCCGCCTCGGCGTCCGCGACGATCGGCGCGAACCAGTCGGTGCCGTTGCGGCCCTCGCTCCAGTCGATCTGGTCGGCGCGCGCGAGCGCCGCGTTCAGCCGCCGGACGACGGCCGGGACGCTGTTGGCCGGGTAGAGGCTCTGATCCGGGTAGGTCGCGCCCGAGAGGTTCGCGTCGGCGGCGACCTGCCAGCCTGAGAGGTAGATCGCCTGCAGGCCGGCCCGCACCATCTGCACCGCCTGGCCGCCGGTGAGGGCGCCGAGAGCGTTGACGTAGCCGCCGCTCGTGAGCAGGCGCCACAGGCGCTCCGCCCCGACGCGCGCCAGCGTGCACTCCGGCACGAGCGAGCCGCGGAGCCGCACGACCTCGTCGGCCGTGTACGTGCGCTGGATGCCGGCCCAGCGCTCGTCGTCGCCCCACTGCGCTTCGAGCTGCCTCACCTGCTCTTGGATCCGATCCTCGTGTGCCACGGTGTCCTCCCGGGTTCGCAGTGCGCTGTTCTGGATCCTAGTTTGCAGATTTCGACGCCACAATGTGCAGAAGGGCTAGTTTTTGGATCCCAGACCGTCTAGGATCAGAGCGCATTCTGGATCCCAACGAGGGAGGCGGCATGACCCCGGTGACGGTCGAGACCAAGGAGCTCCGCGAGCTGCAGACCGCTGCGCCGGTCGTCCTCACGACGGCCGAGCTCTCCGAGTGCACGTGCCCGGAGTTCTGCGAGCGCGACCACGACGTCGACTGACGCCGGCGCTCGAACCGGACGAGTAGGGCCCGCTAGCGGCGCCGGGTGACGCGCTCGCAGCCGCGGGCGACGTCGAAGCGGTCGACCACGGCCGTGTCCCTGCCGGAGCCGCAGTCGACGAGGTCGCGCACCCCGTCGGCGGCCGAGAGGCTGTCGTTGCCGGTGCCGCCGAACATGCTGTCGCGCCCGGCGCTGCCGACGAGCGAGTCGTTGCCGCCGTCGCCGTAGAGCCTGTCGTTCCCCGCCTCGCCGTCGAGCCGGTCGTTGCCGGCGAGGCCGTGCACGACGTCCGGCCCGGCCGAGCCGTTCAACCGGTTCGCGGCCGCGCTGCCGTTGATCCGCTTCCCGGCCGGCGTCGTCGCGTTCTTCACGACGGCGCTCGGGCTCGAGATCGACGAGGTGCTGCCCTCCCTGTTGCGGGCGGTGACGACGACGCGGACGCGCTTGCCGACGTCGGCCGCACCCAGCGTGTACGTCGACCCCGTCGCCCTCGCGATCGCGACGCACACGGCGGTCGTCGCGCCGCAGCGCTGCCACTGGTACGTGTACGTGATCGGCGTGTCGCCGCTCCAGGTGCCGCGCTGGGCGGTGAGCTTCCTCCCGCGCGCTGCGGTGCCGGTCACGGTCGGCGCCCTCGTCACCGACGGTGCGTCGCTGTTGCCGCCGGTGCTCTCGCGCACGGTCGCGGTGCGCGCCGACGACGCCTGCGCCGAGCCGAGCGTGTTGCGCGCCGTGACGACGACGAGGAGCGTGAAGCCGAGGTCGGCCTCCTTCACCTGGTACGTCGCGGTCGTCGCGCCCGAGATCGCGGTGCACGCCGTCGCCGAGGTGCAGCGGCGCCACTCGTAGTCGTAGCTCGTCGGCGAGCCGAGCCAGACGCCCGGGCTCGCGAACAGGCTCTCGCCGACCTCGGCGAAGCCGCTGATCGTCGGCGTGAAGGTGTTCGTCGGCGCGACGCCCTTGATCAGGTCGGTCTGGATCGAGGTGGCGGTCGCGTTGCCGAAGCCGTTGCGCCCGACGACCTCGAGCCGCAGGCGGAAGCCCGCGTCCGAGTTCGTGACGGAGTACGACGGGGCGGTCGCGCCCGCGACGGCGCTGCACGCGCCGCCGTCGACGCAGCGCTGCCACTGGTAGGTGAACGTGATCGTCGGCGCGCCCGTCCAGACGCCCTCGTCGGCGAAGAGCAGCGAGCCGACGTCGACGGTGCCCGAGATCGTGGGCCGGTCGACGTTCGCCGGGACGCTCGACGCGACCTTCTCGGTCGCGTTGGACTGCACCGTGACCGGGCCGCCGACGCCGTTGTTCGCCGTGACCTCGACCCGCAGCGCCGAGCCGACGTCCACGTCGAGGGGCGCGTACGAGGAGCCGGTCGCGCCTGCAATCGCAGCACAACCGCCGCCGGCTGCGTCGCAGCGGAGCCAGCGGTAGGCGAACGACATCGGCGTCGTGCCCTTCCACGTGCCGTTGTCGGCGCTCAGCGCCACGCCCACGGACGCGGTCGACGCACCCGTGATCGTCGGCGCCACGGTGTTCGCCGGCGCCGCCGCGGTGACGACGGCGGTCGGCGCGGACGTCGCGGTCGCAGTGCCGGCCGAGCTCGTCGCGGTGACGGTCGCGCGGACCGTCGAGCCGACGTCGAGCGAGGTGAGCGTGTACGTCGCGGCGTCGGCGTTCGCGATCGTGGTGCAGCTGCCGCCGCTCGAGCTGCACCGCTTCCACGTGTAGGCGAACGAGGTCGGCGGCGCGGAGCCGCTGTACGTCACCGGCAGCACCGTCAGTTCGGCGCCGTCCGCGGTGCCGTTCGGCGCGTCGACGACGGGGGTCGAGATCGAGAAAGCGGACGCCCAGTCCGGCTGCACGTCGTCGGCCGCGTCGTTCGTCAGCTGCGAGAGCGTGCCGTCGGCGACGGTTAGGCTCCACACGTCGTCGTTGCCGCCCGAGTCGGGCTTCGTGAACGCGATCTTCGTCCCGTCCGGCGACCAGGAAGGCCCGGCCTCGTTCACGGCGGTCGACGTGATGCGCATCTGTGCGGAGCCGTCGGCGTTCATCGAGTACAGCTCGACGTTGCCGTCGCGGTTGCTCGTGAAGGCGATCTTCGAGCCGTCCGGCGACCAGGTCGGCGAGGTGTCGACGGCGCCGCTGTTCGTGAGGTTCGTCGTCGCGCCGCCCGAGACCGCGACGATCTTGACGTCGTTGCCCTGGACGTAGGCGATCTTCGAGCCGTCGGGCGACCACGCGGGCTGGCTGACGCCGCCCGTGACGAGGGCGGGCACGACGCCTGTGACGAAGAGGTCGCCTGCGCTGATGTACGCGAGCTTCGTCCCGTCCGGCGACCACGTCGGGTCGGTCCCGGTCGCGCGGGTGGTCAGGCCCGTGGCATCCGCGTTGATCGTCTTGACGCTGGTGCCGTCGTCGAACGCGATCTTGCCGCCGTCGGGCGACCACGACGGGTTCGCGCCGCCGACGCCGAGGTTCGTCTCCGCGCCGCCCGGCTGGATCGTGAAGAGCGTCCCGCCGCGCACGAACACGACGGGTCCGTTGGCGCCGGGGAAAGACGTGGCCCCGCCGGCCAGGACGAGCGGCGCGACGAGCGCAGCCGCAAGGAGCGCCAGGAGGCGCCGAGGGGGATGGGCGAGAACGGCCACGGAGCCGAGACGTTGTAGCAGCGAACACTCGGTGCCGGGGGAAAATCCCCCTTTCAGCGGGCCGTCCAGCCGAGGTCGAGCACGACGGGGGCGCCCGTGAACGCGCGGCCGCCCGGCCCGAGCAGGAAGGCGACCACGTCGGCGACCTCGGACGGCTCCAGCAGCCGCTTGACGGCCTGCCGCTCGAGGATCACGTCCTCGAGCACGCGCTCCTGGGACACGCCGTGCGCGCGGGCCTGGTCGACCACCTGGGCCTCGACGAGCGGGGTGCGGACGTAGCACGGGCAGACCGCGCTCGCGCTGATGCCGACGTCGGCGCCCTCCAGCGCGACCGTCTTCACGAGGCCGAGTACCCCGTGCTTCGCGGCCACGTAGCCGGCCTTGAACGGCGAGGCCGTGAGTCCGTGCGCGGACGAGAGGACGCAGAACCGCCCGTCGCCGGAGGCGGCGAGCGCGTCCCAGGCGTACTTCGCGAGCAGGAACGGGGACGTGAGCATGAGCGCGAGCAGGGCGTCCCAGCGCTCCTCTGGGAACTCGGCGATGGACGCGACGTGCTGGAAGCCTGCGACCGGCACGACCGCGTCGAGCCTCCCGTGCCGGTCGAGCGCCGCGGCGACGACGGCGCGGTTCCCCTCGCGCGTCGTCAGGTCCGCGTCCTCGACGTCCACGCCGTGGACCGCCCAGCCGTCGACGCCGAGCCGCTCGACGATCGCGCGCCCGATCCCGCCGCGCGCGCCCGTGACGAGCGCGACGCGCTCCGTCACTCGACCGAACCCCAGCGCACGACCGTCGCCGCCCAGGTGTAGCCGGTGCCGGCCGAGAGCAGCAGGACGAGGTCGCCCTCGGCGAGCCGGCCCGCGCGTGCGGCGCGGTCGAGCCCGAGCAGCGGGTCGACGCCGCTCATGTGACCGGTGTCGTCGAGGTACACGGCCTGGTCCTCGCGGAGCCCCAGCCCGGCGAGCAGCGCCGTGAACATCGAGCGCTTCGTGTGCAACGGGCACACGAACGCGACGTCCGCCAGCGTCGCGCCGGAGCGTTCGAGTGCGCCGCGTGCGGCCGCGACGAAGTTCGGCAGCGAGACGCGGTCGAGCCCGCCCTTCATCGCCGCCGGGTCGGTGACGTCGAGGAACCGGTAGCCGCCGTTCGGATGCACGGATCCGCCCGACGGCACCTTCACCTGGAGCGCGTACGAGCCATCGGTGACCGCGTGTGCGCCCAGCACCTCGTTGCGGTCGGGCTCGCCGACGAGCAGGCCGGCGACACCGCCGTCGCCGAAGTTGAACATGAAGCGCGAGCGCTCGTTGCCGTAGTCGAGCAGGTACGACTCGCGGCACGCCGCGACCATGAGCACGTTGCGCAGCTCGGGCTCGGCGCGCAGCATGTTGCGCGCGACGCGCAGGGCGATCGACGTGCCGTGCGAGACGTTGTCGAACTCGAGCGCGAACGCGTTCGTGCAGCCGAGCCTGTGCGCGATCCACGGCGCCGCCTGCCAGACCGAGAAGTCCTTCCAGGTCGAGCCGTAGTACATGACGACGTCGACGTCGGCCGGGTCGACCTCCGCCTCCGCGAGCAGTCGCTCGGCTGCCGCGACCGACAGGTCGCTCACATGCTCGTCGGCCGCGGCGATGTGCTTCCCGCGCAGCCCGAACTTCTCGACGATCACGCGCTCGGGGATGCCCGAGCGCTGCGCAATCTCCGCCGCGGGCATCCAACGGTCCGGCAGGTACGACGCGGTGGCCGCGAGCCCGACGCGCCTCACGGCTTGGCCTCGATCACGCAGGCGATGATGCGCCGCAGCTCGTTCCAGACCTCGTCGGGCAGCGCCGTCCCCTTCGCCCAGAGGATCCAGCGCATGCCGAGCATCTCGCCGAGGCCCATCAGCGCCCAGGCCGTCACCTCCGCATCGATCGCCCCCAGCTCGCCGGAGTCGGCCGCCTCGCGCAGCGCCTCGACGTACCCACCCGACAGGCGCTCGTAGTGGTACTCGAGCATCTCGGGCGAGACGAACTCGGCCTGGCGGATGATCCGGTAGAGAGCCGGGTGCTCCGCCGTGAAGCGGAAGTACGCGTCGAAGCCGAGCAGCTCGGCCTCGAGGCGCGTGCCGCCGCGCGACGATCCCTCCTTCATCGCGTGCCGCACGCGCCGGTTGAGGTCGCGCACGAGCTCATCGAAGACCGCCTTCTTCGAGTCGAAGTAGAGGTAGAACGTCCCCTGCGCGACACCCGCGGCCTCGGTCACCTTGACGATCGACGCGTCGTGGTACCCGAGCTCCGCGAAGACGCGCTCGGCGGCGTCGAGGATGCGGCGGCGTGTGTCGAGGCCGCGGCGCGACAGCGGCCTGCCGTCGACGTTCGTCGGCACCGGCGCGACGTCGGTCACGCGACCGGCACCTCGAGCTCGGACTTCTGGACCTTGCCCATCGAGTTCCGCGGCAGAGCGCCGACGACGTGGAACGACTTCGGCACCTTGAAGCGCGCCAGCCCGGCACGGCACCACTCGCGCAGCTCTTCCTCGCCGAGGTCGCGCGAGAGCACGACGAACGCGGCGCAGACCTCACCCCAGCGCTCGTCCGGGACGCCCACGACGGCGGCCTCCACTACGTCCGGGTGACCGCAGAGGACGTCCTCGACCTCGGCCGGGTAGACGTTCTCGCCGCCCGAGATGACCAGGTCCTTGAGCCGGCCGAGGATGCGGTAGCAGCCCTCGTCGTCGCGTTCGGCGACGTCGCCGGTCGCGAGCCACCCGCCGTGGAGCACGGCGGCCGTCGCCTCGGGGTTGCGCCAGTAGCCGGGGAAGACGTTCGGGCCGCGCACGAGCAGCTCCCCCTCGTCCGACAGGTCGCATTCGACGTACGGGTACGGCTTCCCGGCCCAGCCGGCCTTGCGCCGCGCGTCCTCGGGCGGCAGGCAGAGCACGTTCGGCGCCGCCTCGGTCAGCCCGTAGCCCTGGACGATGTCGACGCCGCGCGCCGCCCACGTGTCGAGGAGCGCGACGGGCATCGGCGCGCCGCCGACGACGGCGAGCCGCAGCGACGAGAGGTCGGCGCTCGCGAACCCGTCGGACTGGGCCATGAAGAGGTAGTTCGCGGGCACGCCCATCATCGTCGTCACGCGTTTCTCGGCGACGAGTCGGAGGGCACGCTCGGCGTCGAACGCGCGCTCGAGCACGACGCGCGCGCCCTTCCACCACGCGAGCACCGACTGCACGTTCCAACCGCCGACGTGGAACTGCGGCAGGCACTGGAGGACGACGTCGCGCGGGCCGAGGCCGGTTGCGAGGTCGAACGAGAGGTTCGTCCAGAAGCAGTTCGCGTGCGTGAGCAGCGCTCCCTTCGGGCGGCCGGTCGTCCCGCTCGTGTAGATCAGGAGCAGGGGGTCGCCGGGCTGCGGCGCGCGCGGCGCTCCGGTCGCGGGCTCGCGCAGGGGTGCGGCCGACGCGAGCGCGAGCGCTTCCTCGCCGAGCTCCGCGTGCTCGTCCTCGACGAGGACGTGTGTCGCCTCGGCGTCGTCGAGCTGGAACGCGATCTCGCGGGGCGAGAGCCGCCACGAGATCGGGAGCAGGATCGCGCCGGCCTTCGCGCACGCGAAGAACGTGACGACGTGCTCGGGCGAGTTACCGGTGAGCGTCGCGACGCGGTCGCCGTGCGAAAAAGCGCGCGCGAGCGCGTCGGAGCGCTCGTCGAGCTCGCGGTACGTCACCTCGCGGCCGAGGTGGTCGATCGCGACGCGGTCGGGCGTGATGCGCGCGCGGTCGCGGAGGATCCGGTCGATGGTCGTCTCGTTCATCCGAGGAACTCGCTCACGATCCTGACGACCTCGTCGGGCTGCTCCCAGAAGAACAGGTGCCCTGTGCCCTCGAACCGGTGCAGCTCCGCGCCCGGGATCCGCTGTGCGAGCAGCTCCGAGTTCCGCGCGTCGACGACGTTGTCGTCGCTGCCGGTGAGGACGAGCGTCGGCTTGTCGATCTGCGACTGGTCGACGCCGGCGAACCGCGTGCCGGCAGCGGCCTGCGACGCCCAGCCATCCGGGTCGGGCGGGTTCGCGAGGCGGCCGCGGTAGACCTCCTCTGCGATGTCGCCGCGCGCGACCATCGAGTTCTCGACGAACCGCCGCAGCGCGACCTCGGGCGGAAGCGACGGCGCCTCCGCGAAGAGCTTCGCGGTGGGGGCGGGGAGCGGGTACCCGTCGCCGTAGCCGGGATGCGTGCAGCCGAGGACGAGCTTGTCCACGCGCTCGGGGGCGGCGACGACGAGCTCCTGCGCGATCATCCCGCCGAGGCTGACGCCGAAGACGTGCGCCGACTCGATGCCCGCCTCGTCGAGCACCTGCAGCGCGTCGTCGGCCATCGCGCGCGCCGTGTACGGCCCCTCGGGCTTGTCGGACTCGCCGATCCCGCGGTTGTCGAACGTGAGCACGCGGTAGCGCTCGGCGAGCGGCGCGACGATCGGCCCCCAGCCCCACCGCGCGTAGCCGAGGCCCATCACGAGCAGCAGCGGATGCCCGCCGCCGCGCTCCTCCCAGGCGATCCTCACCCAGCCGTCTCCGGCGCCGGCTGCACGGCTTCCTCCAGCCGCGCGATCGCGCGTGGGCGGTTGCGCTCGCGGAGGCCGGCGATGCCGCCCGGGACGAAGTAGACGAGCAGGATGAAGAGCACGCCGAGTACGAACAGCGGCTCGGACAGCGGCTTCTCGAGCACAGGCGGCAGGCTCGAGACCTCGTCCGAGCCCGCGAGCGACCCGAGCCGGTGGTCGAGCAGCGTGTAGAGCGCGCCGCCGATCATCGCGCCCCAGCGCGTGCCGGTCCCGCCGATCACGACCATGACGAGCAGCGTGAGCGTGAAGCTCGCGGTGGTGACCTCGGGCGTCGCGCCGCCGATCAGCAGCAGGTAGACGACGCCGCCGGCCGTCGCGAGGAAGGACGAGAGGACGAACGAGATCAGCTTGTAGCCGAACGGGCGCAGCCCGATCACCTGCACGCGCAGCTCGTTCTCGCGGATCGCCTGCCAGACGCGGCCCGGCGACGACGCGATCGCCCACCGTGCGACCACGAACACGGCCGCCGCGTACCCGAGCGCGATCCAGTACAGGTGCTCCGTGTTGAAGACGCCGACGAGCCCTTCCGGCAGCTGGTGGTAGTCCAGGCCGATACCCTCCTCGCCGCCCGTGAGCTTGCGCGGGTTCTGCTGCACGACGATCTGCCCCGCTTGCGCGAACGCGAGCGTCACCATCGCGAACGCGATCCCGCCGACGCGCAGCGACACGGCGCCGAGGGCCAGCGGGAGCACGAGACCGACCGCCGCCGTCAGCAGCAACGACGCGGCGAAGCTCCAGTGCCACTTCGTCATCGCGATCGCCGCGACGTAGACGCCGGTCGCGAAGTACAACGCGTGGCCGAACGAGAGCAGCCCGGTGAAGCCGAACAGCACGTCGTACGAGAGCGCGACGCCGGCGAAGACGAGCATCAGCGCGAGCAGCTGCAGCGTCCCGGGGCTGTCCATCGGCCCCGCGAAGACGTACGGGATGTCGAGCGAGAGCCGGGGCACGAGCGCGAGCACGACGAACAACACGACCGGGACGAGGATCGACCGCGCCTGCCTCATGCGAGCTGTCCGGAGAGGCCGCCGGGGCGGACGAGGAGAACGAGGCCGAGCAGGAGGACGACGGACAGGTCGCCGAGCCCGCCGAGCGCCGAGAGGTGGACCGAGCCGTAGTAGTTGACGTACTGCTGCACGAGCCCGACGACGACGGCGGCGACGGCGGCCCCGCGGATCGACCCGAGGCCGCCGATCACGACGACGATGAACGCGAAGATGAGTAGGTTCGTCCCGCGCGACGGGTCGACCGTGCCGAAGTACACGCCGGACAGCACGCCGGCGACGGCGGCCGCGACGCCGCCGATCGCGAAGACGAGCGTGAACGCCTTGCGGACGTCGATCCCGAGCGCCGTGACCATCCCGCGGTTCTCGACGCCGGCGCGGATGATCAGCCCGTAGCGCGTCCGGCGGAGGAACGCCTCCAGCGCGACGAGCACGACGACGGCCGTCGCGATCTCGAGCCAGCGGTCGTTCGGGATCGACGCGCCCAGCACCTGCGTCGTGTCGCCGAGCCAGCCCGGCACCTCGACGACGCGCGCGTCGTTCCCCCAGATCGCCTGCACGAGCGCCGTCGCGGCGAGCGCGAATCCGACCGTGACGAGCACCTGCTCGACGTGACGCTGGTAGAGCGGCCGGATCAGCACGACCTCGACCGCGGCCCCGACGATCGCGCCGACCGCGATCCCGACGAGCGCCGCGAGCAGGAAGCGAGGGCCGACGCTCCCGATCGCGTCGAGCTTCGTCTCCGCGTACCAGGTCGCGTACGCACCGACGGTGAGGAACGCGCCGTGGGCGAAGTTCAGTACGCCCATCAGGCCGTAGATCAGCGCGAGCCCCGACGCGATCAGGAAGTACATGGCGCCGAGCCCGAGACCGGTGATCGTGAGCAGAATGAAGGTGTCCACGGCTACCCGACCCCCAGCAGCCGGTGGACCCGCTCGCGGTCGTCGAGCAGCTCGCGCGCCGCGCCGTCCTGCACGACGCGGCCCTGGTCGAGGACGACGACGCGCTCGGCGAGCCGCCGCACGACGCCGAGGTTCTGCTCGACGAGGAGCACCGTCGTGTGCTCGCGCGCCGCCTCGAGCGCGCGTGCGACGTCTGCGACGAGCAGCGGCGCGAGCCCCTTCGTCGGCTCGTCCACGAGCAGGAGGCGGTTGTCGTTCAGCAGCGCACGCGCGATCGCGACCATCTGCTGCTGACCGCCGGAGAGCGTCCCCGCGCGCTGCTCGCCTCGCTCGCGCAGCTCGGGGAAGAGCTCGTACACGAGGTCGTAGCGCGCGCCGCCGTTGCGCTCGGCGAGACGCAGGTTCTCGTCGACGGTGAGCCCCGCGAAGACGTCGCGATCCTCCGGGACGTAGCCGATGCCGCGGCGGACGACCTTGTGCGTCGGCAGCGTCGCGACGTCGTCCCCGGCGAACGCGATCGAGCCGCGCCGGCCCGCGAGGCCCATCACGGCGCGCAGCGTCGTCGTCTTGCCGACGCCGTTGCGTCCGAGGAGCGCGGTCACGCCGCCTTCGGGCACGTCGAAGGTGACGCCCTGGAGCACGTGCGACTCGCCGAGGTGGACGTGCAGGTCGCGGATCGAGAGCAGCGCGCTCAGAGCGGCTCCCCGAGGTATGCCTCCTGCACGGTGGCGTTCGCCATCACCGCGGCCGGCGCATCGAACGCGAGCAGCCGGCCGTGGTGCATCACGGCGACGCGCTCGGCGAGCCCGGTGACGACCTCCATGTGGTGCTCCACCATCAGCACCGTCTTGCGCTCCTGCGCGTGCACGGAGCGGATGAGCTCGGTGAGCTCGGGGACGTTCTCGACGGAGACGCCGGCCATCGGCTCGTCCAGGAGGATCACGCGCGGGTCGCCGGCAAGCACCATCGCGAGCTCGAGCTTGCGCTTGTCGCCGTGCGCGAGCGCGCCGGCCGGTCGGAACCGGTAGCCCGCGAGGCCGACGCGCTCGAGCGCCCACTCGGCGCGCTCGATCGCCTCGCGTACCCGGGTCGCGCGGCGCCAGATCCGCATCGTCCCGCCCAGCCGCGCCTCGGCCGTGAGGCGCACGTTCTCGAGCACGCTGAGGAGCGGGAACACGTTCGAGACCTGGAACGTGCGGCCGAGGCCGGCGCGGGTCCGGAGGTACGGCGGCTCCGCGGTGACGTCGCGTCCGTCCAGCGCAACCGCTCCCGCGCTGGGGCGGGCGAGCCCCGACAGGAGGTTGAACAGCGTCGTCTTCCCGGCGCCGTTCGGTCCGATCACGGCGACGAACTCGCCCTCGCAGACCTCGAGCGAGACATCGGCGACGATGGTCGCGCCGCCGATGTCGAGCCCGAGGCCGCGAGTCGCGAGGATCGGGGATGCGCTCACGATCCCGGTGGCGTCGCAGCTAGCGGCTGATCGGCTTCACCGGAGGCGCCGTCTCGTACGGGGTCGCCGTGTCGATCGTCTTCGCGACGAGGCGGCTGCCCGCCTTGGTCAGCTGCACCTGGAACATGGGCTGGAGCAGCGCGTGGTCCTGCGGACGGACCGCGTTCTGCCCCTTCGGCCCGCGGAAGCGGTAGCCCTCGAGCGCGTCGATCATCTTGTCGACGTCGTCGCCGCCCTTCTTCAGCGCCTGCACGATCATCAGCGCGGCGTTGAACCCGTCGGGCGTGAAGATGTCGGGCGCCTGGCTCTTCTTGCGCATCTCCTTCACGAGCCAGTCGTTGACGTTGTTCTTCGGCGCCGTGAAGACGTAGTGCGAGAGGTACTGGATCTTCGTGGCCTCGTCGCCGAGCGTCGACCACGTCGCGCGCTCCGCAAGCCCGGTCACGACTTTGTTCGACACGCCGAAGACGTTCTGCTGGTCGAGCGCCTTCCACATCGCGCCGGCGCTCGTCCCGGCCCACGCGACGAAAAGGAGGTCGGGGTTCGCCTGCTTGGCCTGCTGCGCGAACGGCGTGAAGTCGGTCGCCGACAGCGGAACGAGGATCCGGCTGACGTTGTGGCCCTTCCCTCCGAGCACGGCCGCGACGGCGGCGTAGTTGCCCTGGCCGAAGACGGAGTCCTGCGCGAACACGACGACCTTCCGGCCCTGCGTGCCGCGGAGGAACGACGCCGCGGTGTTGATGTCCTGCAGCGTCTGGCGGCCGGAGCGGAACGTGTACTTGTTGATACCGGTGATGGCGTCCGTCGCGGCCGGGCCGCTGATGAACAGCACGCGGTTCTGATCCGCGAGCGGCGCCATCTGCAGCGCGACGGCCGACGAGGTCGAGCCCGCCAGGATCTTGTAGCCCTGGCCGATGAGGTCCTTCGCGGCCGAGACGGCCTTCGCCGGATCGCCGGCGTCGTCGGCGAGCGTGAACTCGACGGTCCTCCCGTTGACCTTGTTGGTCCCCTTCGTCGCGTACCTGAGCCCGAGCCGCAGGCCCTGGACGTATTCGGCGCCGTACGCGGACAGGAGGCCCGTCCGGCTGTAGACGATGCCGACCTTGTACGAACTCGCTGCCTCACCGCGGTGCGAGCTCGCGACCCCGGCGCCCGTGGCGGCGAGAAGCGAGACGCCGAGGGCGAGCAGCAGGGCCTTCACGAAGCCGTGACGCATGAACGCATCCTCCTGGAGAGAGAAACCTGACACCCGATTCAGGTTTCAGCCTACGGTCGAGCGCGCGCGGCTGTCAAGCCCGGCGGGCACGCATTCGGACGACGATGGCTCGACGCGGTTAGGCGGACTCTTCGGCGAGCTCGTCCGGCTCGGCGTACTCGCCGCCGGCGCTCGTCACGAGCGTGGGCTTGAGGCCCTTCTCGATCGTCTCCTTCGTGATCACGCACTTGGAGACGTCCTTCCGCGACGGCAGCTCGAACATCACGTCGAGCAGCGCGTTCTCGATGATCGAGCGGAGGCCGCGGGCGCCGGTCTCGCGCTCGAGCGCCTTGTCGGCGATCGACCACAGCGCGTCCTCGGTGAAGACGAGGTCGATGTGGTCGTAGTTGAAGAAGCGCTGGTACTGGCGGGTGAGCGCGTTCTTCGGCTCCGTGAGGATCTGGACGAGGTCCTCCCGCTGCAGCTGGTGCACGGCCGAGACGACCGGGAGCCGGCCGATGAACTCGGGGATCAGCCCGAAGTTCAGGAGATCCTCGGGCATGACGCCCGACAGGAGCTCCGCGCTCTCCGAGTCGCGCTTCGACGAGATCTCGCGCCCGAAGCCGACGGCGTTCTTGCCGATCCGCTTCGCGATGATCTTGTCGAGGCCGGCGAACGCGCCGCCGCAGATGAAGAGGATGTTCGTCGTGTCGATCGAGAGGAACTCCTGGTGCGGGTGCTTGCGGCCGCCCTGCGGCGGGACCGACGCGACCGTCCCCTCGAGGATCTTCAGCAGCGCCTGCTGGACGCCTTCGCCCGACACGTCGCGCGTGATCGACGGGTTGTCCGCCTTGCGCGCGATCTTGTCGACCTCGTCGATGTAGATGATCCCCGTCTCGGCCTTCTTGATGTCGAAGTCCGCGGCCTGGATCAGCTTGAGGAGGATGTTCTCGACGTCCTCGCCGACATAGCCGGCCTCGGTCAGCGCCGTGGCGTCGGCGATCGCGAACGGGACGTTGAGGATCCGCGCGAGCGTCTGCGCGAGGTGCGTCTTGCCGCACCCGGTCGGGCCGAGCAGCAGGATGTTCGACTTCTGCAGCTCGACGTCGCCGTCCTCCGTGCCCATCTGCACGCGCTTGTAGTGGTTGTAGACCGCGACGGACAAGGTCCGCTTGGCCTCTTCCTGCGAGACGACGTAGTCGTTGAGCGCCGAGTAGATCTCCCTCGGGCGAGGGAGGTTGTCGAGGTCGAGCGAGCTCGGGGTCGTGAGCTCCTCGTCGATGATCTCGTTGCAGAGATCGATGCACTCGTCGCAGATGTAGACGCCGGGGCCGGCGATCAGTTTCTTCACCTGCCGCTGCGACTTCCCGCAAAAACTGCAGAGAAGCTGCTCGTTCCCCTCGCTCGCGCGCGCCATCCCGTTCTCCTTTTACCCCGATTCGGCCGGAATGGCTAGGCCGCGGCCTGCTCCCTGGGTGCCTCGCGGTGGGTGATCACGGTATCGATGATGCCGTAGTCCTTCGCCTCTTGCGGGCTCATGAAGAAATCCCGCTCCATATCGCGGGAAATCTCCTCGACCGGCCTCTCCGTATGGCGGGCATAGATCTCCTCCAACCTCCGCTTCAGTCCAATCACCTCGCGGGCCTGGATCTCGATGTCGGTGCCCTGGCCCTGGAACCCGCCGGACACCTGATGGATCAGGATCCGTGAGTTCGGCAGCGCCATCCGCTTCCCTTTCGCCCCGCCGGCCAGCAGCAGCGAGCCCATGCTCATCGCGATGCCGACGCAGATCGTCTGCACGTCCGGCTTGATGAACTGCATCGTGTCGTAGATCGCGAGGCCTGCGTACACGGAGCCGCCGGGCGAGTTGATGTACAGGAAGATGTCCTTGTCCGGGTCTTCCGACTCGAGGTGCAGCAGCTGGGCGATGATCAGGTTCGCAATCTGGTCGTCGACCGGCGTGCCCAGGAACACGATGCGCTCGGCGAGCAAGCGCGAATAGATGTCGAAGGCGCGCTCGCCGCGCGAGGTCTGCTCGACCACCATCGGGATCAACGGGCTCATCTGCTCATCACTCCTTGCTGCCGGGTGTCCACAACTTCGTCTCGGTCGCCTGGCGCTCCTGCTCCGGCGTCCAGATGCTCTCACGCGCGGTCGCGAGCTCGGGCGAGATCGGCTTGACCTCCGCCGCGATCCGGTCGAGCGCCTTCTTCATCCGCAGGTCGTCGCGGACGCGGTCGGCACCGCCCTGCGCCACGAACTCCTCGATGTCCTCGTCCGACTCGCCGGCCGTGCGCAGCTCCTCGCGGATCTCGTCGTCCGTCACCTCCAGGCCGAGCTTGTCCGCGACCGCCTCGAGCACCAGCTCGCGCGCGACCGACTGCGAGGCCTCCTCGCGCAGGCGCTGCTCGAGCACCTCGGGGGTCTGCCCGGTGAGCTGCATGTACGTCTGCGCGTCGATGCCGCGCGCCTGGAGCGAGCGCGCGAGGCCCGTGACGAGCTCGCGCGTGCGCGCCTCGACGAGCGGGCCGGCCGCGTTCACGTTCGTCGCGTCGACGAGGGCGTCGACGGCGGAGGCGCGGAACGCACCCTCGATGCGGTCGTCGATCTGCTCGCGGATGCGCGCCTCGATGTCGCTGCGCAGGTCCTCGAGCGTGTCGAACTCGGACGTCGCGCGCGCGAGGTCGTCGTCGAGCGGCGGGAGGACCTTCTCCTTGATCTCTTTCGCCGTCACGGTCGCCTGCCGGCGGTTGCCGTCGGCCAGCTCGTAGACGATGTCGCGGCTTTCGCCGGTCGCAAGCCCGCGGATCCCGTTCTCGATCTCCTCGACGAGCCGCTCGGTACCGAGCTCGACGACGTAGTCGCGCTGCGCCTGGCCGTCCTCCGACACGAGGTCGACGACGACGACGTCGCCCTCCTGCGCCGGCCGGCCGTCGACGGGCGCGAGCTCGGCGGCGGTCCGCTGCAGCTCCTCGAGCTGCGCCTGCACCGCCTCGTCGGGTACGTCGACCTCGAGCTTCGGCACCTCGAGCTGCGTCCAGTCGGCCGGCTCGGGCTTCGGCTGCACCGCGAACTCGGCGGTGAAGCGCCAGTCCTGATGGTCGTCGGCCGGCAGGTCGTAGTCGTACCGCGGCTGCTCGATCGGCTGCACGCGCGACCGCGCGGCGGCGTTCCAGAACCAGCCGCCGATGTGCGAGTCGACCGCCTCCTGGTAGATGCGGTCGCGCCCGACGCGCTTCACGAGCACCGGCAGCGGCACCTTGCCCTTGCGGAACCCGGGGATGCGGACGCTCTGTGCGAGGTCCGAGGCGGCATGCTCCACGGCGTGATGCACGTCGTGCGCCGGAACGTCGACGGTGAGGCGGACGCGGTCGCCCGCAAGCTGCTCGACCTGCGCCATGGGTGGCCATTGAATCAGACCCGTTGCGGCCTGGGCGTGGCGCCGCCCGCTACCGTGCGGCCCGCGATGGACGCCGAAACCGCG
Organism: Actinomycetota bacterium; assembly: GCA_046731555.1. Classification (GTDB taxonomy): domain Bacteria; phylum Actinomycetota; class Thermoleophilia; order Gaiellales; family Gaiellaceae; genus PALSA-600. The sequence goes on from JBKPLI010000157.1 coordinate 20,421, forward strand.
GTCAGAACGCGCCGAACGCACAAGCAGTACGGGCGCGAGCCCCTCGATCGAGGGACGCTCGAGGAGCTGCTCGAGCTTGCGCGCTGGGCGCCCAACCACCACCTCACCCAGCCGTGGCGGTTCCGCGTCCTCGGGCCCGAGTCGCTCGCGCGGCTGCAGGCGGCCGGCGGCGAGAAGGAGGCGGCGAAGCTCGGCCGCGCGCCGACGCTCGTCCTCGCGACCGCGAAGCTCACCGGCGACCCAGTGCAGGACGAAGAAGACCTGCTCGCGACCGGCTGCGCCGTCTACGTCGTGCTGCTCGCCGCGCACGCGCGCGGCCTCGCGTCGTACTGGCGCACGCCCGGCCTGCTGCGGACGGAGGCGGGCCGCGCCGCGCTCGGCGTGCCGGACGACGAGCACGTCGTCGCGCTCATCCACCTCGGGCAGCCGCTGAGCCTGCCGCCCGCCAAGGACCGCGACCCGGTCACTGTCGAGTTCCTCGACTAGACGATTTCGACCACGTCGTCCTCCGCGAGCACGTGGTTGCGGCCGACACGCTGGCCCTCGAAGCGCGCCGAGGGACCCCACACGCGCGCGCCGCGGCACTCGGCCTCGAGCTCGTGGTGCACCTTGCCCGCCGCGTCCGCGACCGTCGAGCCGGCCGGCAGCGCGTACGCCTCCGCGTCACGCCGGCCCGGGCGCCGCAGGAAGACGCGCACGAGGTCGGTCAGGCCCCACAACGCGTCGCGCAGCTCGTCGAGCGTGTCGTCGTCGAGCACCGAGACGCCGACCGCCGGCAGACCGGTCGCGCGCGCGAGCCGCGCGACCACGTGCGGCCCGGCGTCGTCGAGCTTCGTGGCCGCCACGATCGTCGGCTTGGCGATGCCGGCCGCCTCGAGCTCGCGCCGGATCACCGCGAGCTCCTCGACGGGCGCCGAGGCGTCGTGGCAGAGCACGATCGCGTCCGCGCCGCGCAGCACGCCGAGCAGCGTGCGGCCTCCGCCCCGGTCCTCATGGGCGCCCTCGATCAGCCCGGGGATCTCGACGAGCTGGATCAGCACGTCGTGGATGCGCGTCAGCGCCGGGACGGGCCGCGTCGTCGTGAACGCGTAGTCGCCCGTCTTGATCTGGATGCTCGAGAGCGCCTGCAGGAGCGACGACTTGCCCGCGTTCGGCGGCCCGACGAGCGCGACCTGCGCCGCCCCCTCGCGCCGCACCTGCAGCGAGTCGCGGTGCACGACCTTCTTGCGGACGCGCGACTCCTCGATCTGCGCCTGCACCCACTTGCGCAGGTCGGCGTACGGGCCGTTGCGGTAGTCGGGCAGCTCCCCGAGCGCCTCGCGGAGCACCTTGATGCGCTCGCTCCCGTCCTTGCCGACGAGACGGCGCTTGATCACTTGCTTCTGTGTGCGATGAGGCATCGGCATCGCGGCACTTCTCCCTTCAGATCGGTGCGGGAGAGGTGCGCGAGCCCAGGTCCTAACGGCGGCCTGTCGGGTCGCGTCCCTGTCCCGCCGCTTCCACGGACGCTGGTGTCGGAAGCGGCGGATCAGCCGTTGTTGCAGAGGATGTTCGCGCGCCAGGCGCCGAATCCGCTGTGCATGGTGCGCAGCGTAGCCGCGCCGCCCGCGATGCACATCGTCCGCGAGGACGATCTAGCCGTCGCCGCCGAACCGTTCGACGAGCAGGCCGTGGCGCAGGCCGCGATCGCTGACCGTGAGCGAGTCGCGGCCGAGCTTCTCGAGCACCGTGCGGACGATGCACGCGCCGGCGAGGATCACCTCGGCGCGGTTCGGCTGCAGGCCGACGATGTCGCGGCGCTCGTCGGCAGTGCGGGTGCGGTAGAGCTCGATCTGCCGGTCGATCTCGGCGCGGTCGAGCGTCGCGCCCTGCACGACGTCGGCGTCGTACGTCGCCAGCTCGTGCTTCACGGCGGTGAGGTTCGTGATCGCGCCGCCCATGCCGACGACCGCCTCGGGCGCAGGCCGGCCGTCGAGGCGCGAGAGGTCGGCCGCAATCGCATCGAGTGCGGCGGCGAGCGTCTCGTCCGACACCACGCCGTCGAGCCCGAAGCGCTCCGTGAACCGCGCCGCACCGACGTTCACGCTGAAGCGCTCGTCCACCCTGCTCCCCTGCCCGAACGTGAACTGCGAGCTGCCGCCGCCCGTGTCGAACACGACGAGGGGGCTCTCGCCGAGACCGAGCGCCGACGTCGCCGCAACGTACGCGAGCCGCGCCTCCTCGTCGCCCGGAATCACCTCGACGCTCACGCCGCAGCGCTTGCGTACCGCCTCCACGAACGCCGCGCGGTTCTTCGCGATCCGCAGCCCGGCCGTCCCGACGGCGGCGATCTCCTCGACGCCGAGCTCTCGCGCCTCGTCGGCCATGCCCGCGATCGCCTCGACCGTGCGCGCGGTCGGCTCGGGCTTGAGGCTCCCCGTCTCGTCGAGGCCCTCGCCGAGCCGCGCGACGTCCGCGCGGTCGACGATCGTGCGCCACTCGCCGTCGGCCGCGCGCTCGCCGACGTGGAACTTGACCGAGTTCGTGCCGACGTCGATCGTCGCGAAGCGGCGCGCGCCGAAGCCGACGAGCGCCTTGAGCCCGCGCGGCAGGTTCACGTTGCGCCGGCCGGCCAGGCCGAGCTTCCTGACCGTCTCGACGACGAGCTGCGGGTCCTCCGACTCGACCGCGATCGTGTGCCGCGCACCCGTCTCCGTGCGCAGCTCCGACACCTCCGTCATGCAGCCGTCGACGGTGTGGTGCTCGCGGTGCTTGTGCACGTCGACGGCCTGCAGGTCGGCGCTCGGGGTGACGATCTCCTCGAGCAACGCGTCGAGCGAGTACTCGTCGCGCGCGGGCGCCGGCGCGTGCGCGCGCAGCGCCTCGAGCACCGACTCGACGTCGGCCGCCGAGAGCGGGAACTCCGCCTTCAGCATCGGCCGCCACTGCTCGAGGCCGTCGTCGTTGACGGCCTCGAGGCGCTTCACGTCCATCAGCCCGTCGCGCACCTTCACCGACGCGTCGCCTTCGAGCGAGACGAGGTACACCTCGTCGCTGTCCTGCACAGGCCCAGGCCCGCTTTCCTCCAGCCTGCGCTCCGCCGCCGCGAGGTCGTCGCCGAACGTGCGCCACTCCCAACGCGGGATGATTGCGGCGGTCACTTCGCTCCGGCGAAGTACTCGAGCGCCTTCCGCGTCTTCGTCTGCTGCTCGCCGGACAGGTTGAGCCCCTTCCCGACGAGGTACGACCGCAGCTCGACCGCGCCCTGGAACGCATCGGTCGTCGCGCAGCGCGTCGACAGCTCGAGCACGCGCGAGCCGTCCGGATACAGCCACATCTCCGCGACGAGCCGGCGGCCGAGCTCCTCCGGCGTGAACCGCAGCTTGAGCACGAAGATCGGCCCGAGCACCGTCAGGTCGTCGAGCGCGACGCCCTCGGGGGCGTGCTGGGCGTAGTACGCGCGCTGCTCCTTCGAGTACAGCTTCTTGATCGGGAGCTCGCCGCCGACCGCACGCTTCACGTCGCCGGGCTTCGGCGTGCCCTTCAGCGTGCCCGAGCAGACGAAGCCGCCGGGCATCGCGTCGACCTCGACGCGGAAGCTCGCCGAGCGGCGCAGCTCGTCCGGCAGCTCGGTGGGCACGACCGGCCGCAGCTTGACGACCGAGTCGTCGCCCTTGCCCTGGATGCGCCGCGCGCGCACAACGACGCCGCGCCCGTCGAGCGCGAGGTCGGGCGTGTCGAAGAAGAACACCTGCCGGATCTGGGCCTCGAGCGGGTCCATGCCGAGCGCGGCGACGGTCGAGCGCTGCTGCTCCTCGGGCACGGTCAGCTTCAGCTCGACGCTGTCGGATTCCCTGGACAGCGAGAGCATCTCTGCGATCTGCTCGTCGGAGAAGGTCGGCAAGGTGGTCGCAGCTGGCATCGGGGTCCTCCTCGTGATCGAGCGCGGGCCTCGACGCTAGACCTGCCGGACCGCGGCGGCGTCACCCGGGCCGGGTGACTTTGCGCCGCGTCAGCAGCCGACGCACTGGTCGGGCTTGTTGCCCTGGATCACCGTGCGGCTCATCGCGACCGGGAACGTGCTGCCGGTGAACGGGTCCGCGGTGTAGAGCCCGCCGCCGAGCGACGTGACGCCGGGGCTCGCGGCGACGCTGTTCGCAGTGACGACCGTCTGCGTCAGCGTGAGCTCGGGCGGCCCGCCGCCGAAGAGGACGTTCGCGATGCCGCCGCCGAGGTTGAACCCGCCGACCCCGGTGGCGGTCGCGCTGTTGCCGTGCACGACCGTCCGCTCGAGGATCACGGTCGCGCTCAGGTTGAAGATGCCGCCGCCGCTCCCGAAAGTCGTCCCCGTCTCGCTCGCGGCGGTGAGACTGTTGTCTGAGACGAGGCTGTCGCGGATCGTCGTGACGCCCTGCACCTGAATGCCTGCGGCGTCGGCCTCGACCAGGAAGCCGGACGCGGCCGGCACGGCACCGACGATCGTGTTGTGGTCGACGCTGCTCTCCGTGAGCGTGAGCTCGCCGTCGGAGTCGATGCCGCCCGCCTCGGCCATCACGTCGCCGCCGGTGTTCGACGAGTGGACGCTGTTGCCGCTGATCCGCGAGCGCCGGATGCTCGTCGTCGATCCCGGCGCGAGGTAGAGCCCGCCGGCGTTGGCCTCCTGCTCGGCGGCGTCCGGGAACGAGCTCGGCACCGCGGCAGCGACGTCCGACCGGTTGCCGGCGACGACGCTGCCGTCGATCGTCAGGCGTCCGTAGCTGACGATCGCGCCGCCGTCGGTGTTGCGCCCGTTCGGCGGGTCGACCGCCGCACGATTTCCGATGACCGAGCTGCGGACGAGCGTCAACGTGCCGGGCGGCCCGTTCTCGATGCCGCCGGCCGCCGCGTAGCTCGCGACCGACGGGTCGGACGGCGTCGAGCCCGCGACGTTGTCGCTGATCGTCGTGTCCGTGACCGTGAGCGTCCCGGCGTTCGCGATGCCGGCGCCCGTCGCGAACGCGCAGAGGTGGTCGCAGATTGGGAGCGCGGTCTCGGGGTCGACGCGGTTCCCGGTGATGACGCTGTCGTCGATCGAGACGGTCGCGCCTGTCTCGAACCCCGCGCGCGGCGGAATCCATACGCCTCCGCCGGTGGCGACGAACGTCTGGGGCGTCGCGTGGTTGGCGCCGCCGCGGATCGTCACACGCGCGATGGCCACGGTCAGCTCGCGCGTCCCCCCGAGCTCGCCGATCGTCAGTACGGGACCCCCGCCCTCGATCCGCGTCGTCGCCGCTCCCGCGCCGACGAGGCGCACGCTCTTCACGATCGTCACGCCGCCCGCGAACGTGCCCGGGCCGAGCGCGATCGTGTCGCCGTCGCTCGCGGCGTCGAGCGCGGCGGCGAGCGTCGAGAAGCAACCCGGCTCGGCGCCGACGCACAGCGTCGCAGCCGATCGCGCCGACGCCGTCACCGCTCCGAACGCGATCGCCACGACAGCCGCCACGAGCATCGTCTCTCTGCGCATCGGAGCCTCCTCGGGTTCGCTCTCGCCGCGTCCGACGCTACGCCGAGGGGCCGCGAACGGCGTCGATGATTTCCCTGATCCCGCCGAAGATCGGTGGAATCCCTGACTGACACCGCTCGTGACGTGTGAAACGATCGTCGAGTGGGCGTCAGCGTCCTGATCGTCGACGACCATGCGAGCTTCCGGCGCCTCGCTCGACGCCTGTTCGAAGACGCCGGCTACTCCGTCGTGGGCGAGGCGACCGACGGTGCGTCGACCGTCGCGGCCGTCGCCGAGCTGCGCCCCGACGTCGTGCTCCTCGACGTCCTGCTCCCCGACGAGACCGGGTTCGCGGTCGCGGACCGGCTCGCCGCCGAGCCTGGTCACCCGGTCGTCCTGCTCACGTCGAGTCGCAGCGCCGCGGACTACGGCGCGGCCGTCGCCGGCCGGCGCTTCCTCGCGAAGAGCGAGCTGACGCCGCAGCGGATCGAGGCGGCGCTCGCCGGGGCGGTGTGACCGCGACTGCGGTCGCGCCCGCGGACGAGCCG
>JBKPLI010000158.1:0-3638 GCA_046731555.1 Actinomycetota bacterium
GCGCCGCGGCGGATCCGGATCGCCGTCGACTCACCCGCAACGAACTTCGACGTGATCTTCAACGAGGCGGCGATCCCCGTGCTTTCGCAGGCGACGGCAGGTGACGTCGCCGAGGCGATCAACGCGGTCGCCGGCTCGCGCGTGGTCGCGACGGACGAGGACGACGCGCTCCAGATCGTGTCGCGAACGAAGGGCGCCTCGTCGAAGCTCGAGCTCGTCGGCGACGTCGACGACTCGACACGCACCCTGCTCGGGTTCACGGCGGCCAAGTCGAGCGCGAGCGGGGCGGACGCATCGTCCGGTGCGTACGACAGCGTCCAGGTCGCGAGCATCGCGGGCCTCGAGGTCGGCGACCGCATCCGGCTCGACGACGGCATTGCGCCGACGTCGGTGCAGATCACCGCACTCGAGCCGGGCGCGCCGGGCGCCGCCGTCGTCCGTTTCGCGGCGCCGCCCGATGCCGAGCGGAGCGAGTTCCGCGTCGCCGACGACGCGGTCGTCGCGACGACGGAGTTCGACCTCGTGGTGCGCGCGCGCGGCGCGGCCGACCCGGCACCGGTTCCCGTCGAGACGTGGAGCAAGCTCTCGATGGACGCCAGGGCGCGCAACTACGCGCCGCACGTCGTCAACGACGTCTTCGCGGGCTCGAGCTACATCGTGGTCGAGGATCTCGTTCCGGAGACGTTCACCGGTCAGGACGTACCCGCGGTCGGACACAACCTCCGGATCGGGACGCCGACGCCGGAGACGCCTGGACTCGACCGAGCGGCGGGCGCCGACGGCGGCGAGCCGACGGCGAGCGACTACCGGTCGGCGCTTGCGCGGTTCGACACAGCCGCGATCCAGCTCCTGATCACGCCCGAACTGATGCCCGACGCGCTGTTCGCCGCGGTGACGCGCGCGTCGCTCGACTTCTGCGAGCAAAAGGGCGACTGCACGTTCATCGGCACCACGCCACCGGGGCGCGATGTCGACGCCGCGAAGGCCTTCGGTCAGACGTTCCGCGCGGCGAAGGTGTACGGCGCCCTCTACTGGCCGTGGATCGCGATGACCGATCCGGTCGGAGCGGGGACGGCGCCGACACGGACGGTCCCGCCGACCGGACACGTCGCCGGCATGTACGCGCGGATCGACCAGACGCGCGGTGTGTTCAAAGCGCCCGCGGGCGACGAGGCACTCCTCCGCGGCGCGCTCGCGGTCGAGCGCGAGGTGACCGACGTCGACCACACCGACCTCGTCAAGAACGGGTCGGTCAACGGGATCCGCCCGATCCGCGGTGCAGGAATCGTCGTCGACGCGTCGCGGACCCTCTCGACCGACACGCGTTGGCTGTACGTGAACGTCCGGCTGCTCTTCAACTTCGTGAAGGCGTCGCTGCGCGACGGCCTGCGCTGGGTCAAGCAGGAGCCGAACCGCGAGGTGCTCTGGAACATGATCCGCTTTACGACGGTGACGCCGTTCCTGCTCGGCCTGTTGCAGCAAGGGGCGTTCGGGCCCGGTGCGCCGGAGGACGTCTTCACCGTCGTGTGCGGACGCGAGAACAACCCGCCGTCCGAGATCGAGCTCGGCAACCTCCGCGTGGAGGTCTACTTCTTCCCGTCGCGTCCCGCCGAGACGATCCTGATCGTCATCGGACAGCAGGAGAGCGGCGCGACGGCGACCGAGAGCTAGCGAAGGAGAGAGCAGATGGTCGAGCCGTATCGCGCCAACGAGTTCGTCGTCGAGATCGACACGATCCGCAGCCCCAACGTGACCAAGGTGACCGGCCTCAGCATGGGCGAAACCGACACGGTCGTAATGACCGACGGCGGGACGAACATCGTGCACAAGATCTCGAGCGGCACGGTCAAGTTCGCGCCGCTGACGATCGAGCGGTTCATGGACGGGAGCAAGGACGACGCGGATTTCAAGGCGTTCTTCGAGACGATGTTCAAGCTCGGCGCGGGCGGGAGCGGCTCGACCATCCGCCGAAACGGGTCGATCGTCAAGTCGCATTTCGGCGTCGAGGTGTTCCGGATCGCCTTCTACGGCGCCTGGGTCAAGTCGTCGGCACTGTCGGACCTCGTCGCAGGGTCGACCGAGCTGCTGAAGCAGACGGTCGTCATGGAGCACGACGGCCTCGAGTTCATTCCGACGTCATGAGCAAGCTCGCGACCTTCCAGCCGACCGTGTTGCTCCCCGTGGGACTCGAGGGCGAGCTCCAAGAGGTCGCTCTGCGCAAGCTGACGGGAAACGAGGAGGCGCTCCTCGTCGAGCCGCGGCTGCGCCAGAACGCCGGAAAGCTGATCACGGCCGTGCTCGTCAGCTGCGTCCGGACCGTCGACGGCGACAAGCTCACGCCGGCGACGGTCCGCGGCCTCGCATCGGCGGACCGCAACTTCCTTCTGCTCGAGCTGCGCAGGCACACGTTCGGCGACGAGCTCGAGGCGCGCTACCCGTGCCCGCGGTGCCGCGAGGCGACGCTCGTGCTCGAGGACCTCGGCGCCCTCGACCTCCGCACGATCGCGGACGGCGCCGAGACCGAGGTCGTAATCGAGCTCGAGGATGGGTACCGCGACCCGTCGGGGGATCTGCACCGCGAGGTGGTGTTCCGGCTTCCGACGGGCGAGGACGAAGAGGCGGCGGCCGGCGGCCGCGACCCGAACCCGTCGCGGCAGCGCGACGCGCTGCTCGCGCGGTGCCTGCTCCGGGTCGGCCACCTCGAGTCGCATCGCACCGAGGCCCTCGGCGCGCGCATCCTCGCCGACCTGACGATGTCGGATCGCCGGCTCGTGCAGCAGACGCTCGACGCGAGCGTCCCCGGCCCCGACCTCACGCGCACCATCGTCTGCGCGCACTGCGGCGAGGAGTTCCGAGCACACCTCGACATGACGCGGTTCTTCCCCACGGCATGACAAGCGGCGCCGACGACGGCCTGCGCCGCGAGGTCTTCGCGCTCGCGTACCACCTCAAGTGGTCGGTCGCCGACATCCTCGCCCTTCCGGTCGACGAGCGCAGGGCCTACCTCGAGCTGCTCGTGGCCCAGCTCGAGCGCGAGCAGGAGGCGACGCGCGCATGAACGGCGACTTCGCACCCGGTGTGACCGAGATCGCGGCGGCGCTCGAGACGCAGTCGCGGCGGCTGGACGACGGCGTTCGCTCCGTGACGAGCGCGCTCGACCAGGCGACCGCGACGCTCGCGTCGGCCGCCGCGCTTGCCGCGCTGCCCGCGCCCGGACCGTCCCCGCTAGGTCCACTGCCGACGGAGCGGGCCCTGCCTACACCGCTCCTTGCAGCGGCGGTCCCGTCGCCCGACTTCGCGAGCGTGCTCGAGCCCGTCGTCGCTCCGATCGAAATGACGATCACGTCGACGGAGCGTTTCACGACGGTTCTCATCGAGGCTCCGGCGGCCGAGGCCGCGCCGGCCGCTCCGCTGCCGCTCGCCGCGCCGGCTTTCCAGGCGCTCGTGGCTCCTGTGAGCGTGACTGCGTCGAGTCCCGTTGTGTCCGGCACGCTGCCAACCGTCCCCGGCCCGACGCCGCTCGCGCCGGCCGTCCAGGGTCGGCCGCCGGCCGTTCGCGTCGTACCGCCTGCGCCGTCCCCGGCCGCGACTCGGACCGCACCCGCCGTGTCCGGCACGCTGCCGACCCTCCCCGGCCC
>JBKPLI010000159.1:0-9923 GCA_046731555.1 Actinomycetota bacterium
TTCGGCGCCGAGTTCGGCGACGGCTTCCAGCCGCTCGCGGCGTCGGGCGAGTTCCCCGATCCGGTCTTCGGCCACCCCGTCGAGCTCCTCGTCACCGACAAGGAGTCGTATCGCGACACCGGGCAGCACTGGCGGCGCGCCGAGGCCGTGCACATCGCCCGGCGCGTGCGCGAGCTCGTCGACGCCGGCGCAGCTACACCCGGCGAGATCGTCCTCCTGTTCGCGGCGGGCACCGACGCCGAGTGGTACGAGGAGGAGCTGCGTGCGCAGGGTCTGCCGACCTACCGCGCGACCGGCCGCGGGTACTTCGGCCAGCAGCAGGTCGTCGACCTCCTGATGTACCTGCGCCTGCTGCACAACCGCTACGACGACGAGGCACTCGCGACGGTGCTCGCGTCGCCGTTCGTCGGCGTGTCGAACGACGGCATCGTGCTCGTGCGGCGGCACGCGGGCCGGCGGCCGCTCTTCACCGGCATCGAGCGCTCGCTGCCCGAGGCGCTGTCGGCCGACGACGAGCGGCTCGTGCGCGCGTTCAAGCAGCGGTACGAGCGGCTCGTCGCGGCGTCGGCGCGTGTATCGCTCGAGCGGCTCTGCGAGCAGGTCGTCTCGGAGCACGACTACGACCTCGCCGTGCTCGCGCGCTGGGACGGCAACCGGCGCTACGCGAACCTGCGCAAGCTCATGCGGCTCGCGCGCTCGTACGAGGAGCTGCGCGGCCGCGACATCGAGGGCTTCGTCGCGTTCATCCGGCAGCAGGAAGCGCTCGGCGCGGCGCAGCTCGAGGCCGTGTCGGAGGAGGAGGGCGCCGACGCCGTGCGCTTGCTGACGATCCACGCCGCGAAGGGGCTCGAGTTCAAGGTCGTCGTGGTCGCGGACGCGGGCCGCGACACGGGCGGCGCGCCGACGGCCGACGAGATCCTCGCGCTCTCGGACGGGCGGTTCGGCTTCCGGGTCGTGCATCCGACGACGGGGATGCGCAAGCCGGTGTTCGACTACGACGACGTGCGCGAGGCCGAGAAGGCCGCCGACCGCGCCGAGCGGCTGCGCCTCTATTACGTCGCGATGACGCGCGCCGTCGACCGCCTGATCGTCTCGGGTGCGATCGACGACCGGCGCGACACGCCGATCGGGTGGGTGCTCTCGCGGCTCGGGTGCGAGGACGAGCTCGCAGCCGAGCACGACGAGCCGATCGAGCTCGAGCGCGGCGGCGCGACCTTCCTCGTGCGCGTCGACCGGCACGGCGCAGGTGTCACTGTCGTCGAGCACGAGCCGGTGGCCGACGAGGACGGCCAGCTCGCGCTCTTCGCCGAGCTCCCGTCCGCGCCGATCGCCCGCGGCTACCGGCTGCCCGAGCTCGCGCCGGTGCCCGTGCCGCCGCTGCATCGCGTGCGGTCGCTGTCGTTCACGGCCCTGTCGCTCTTCGAGCTGTGCTCGTACCGCTACTACGCGCAGCGCATCGCGGGCCTGCGCGAGCGGCGGATCGCGGCGCCCGGCGGCTCGGTCGGCCTCGCCGCGACGGAGATCGGCGATGCGGTGCACCGTTTGCTCGAGGAGGTCGATCTCGCCGCGCCGGCCGTCCCGGAGGTCGCGGTCGTGCGCACGTGGTACCCGACGATCACGGACGAGGAGCTCGAGCGCGTGCGCGCGTTCGTCGCCTCGTACTGCGAGTCAGAGCTCGGGCGCCGCATCGCGGGCCTCCGCGACGTGCGGCCGGAGCGTCCCTTCGCCTTCGAGCACGACGGCGTGCTCCTGCACGGCCGGCTCGACGCGCTGTGGCGCGAGGGCACCCGCGCGCTCGTCCTCGACTACAAGACGAACACGCTCGAGGAGGGCACGCCCGACGAGATCGTCGACTCGAGCTACCGGCTGCAGCGCCTCGTGTACGCCCTCGCGTGCTTCCGGGGCGGGGCGGAGGAGGTCGAGGTCGTGTACGCGTTCCTCGAACGGCCCGACGCGGTCGTGTCCGCCGTGTTCGAGCGCGCGCAGGTACCGGAGCTCGAGGCCGAGCTCTCGGCCGCGATCGCGCGCATCAACGCCGGGGAGTTCGTCCCGACGCCGGACGAGTTCACGTGCAACGGCTGCCCCGCACTCGACGTCGTCTGCGCGGGACCGCGGCTGCGGGGCAACGGCGGAGGCGCCGCGGCGCCCGCCGTCGTGCGCGAGGCGGTCGTCGCCGGGTAGCCCGGCCGTGCAGTAGCGTCGCCTCGTGGCACGGAGCTACGTGAAGGAGGCGCGGAAGCGCGTCGGGCCGAAGCGCGCGCGGATCGTGCCGATCATCGAGCGGCTCGCGGAGGCGCATCCCGACGCGGGCATCGCGCTCAGGTTCCGCAGCCCGCTCGAGCTGCTCGTGTCGGTGATGCTCTCCGCGCAGACGACCGACGTGAACGTGAACCGCGTGACGGAGACGCTGTTCGCGAAGTATCGCCGGCCCGAGGACTACCTCGCGGTGCCGGAGGAGGAGCTCCAGCGCGACATCTTCGCCACAGGCTTCTACCGCCAGAAGACGAAATCGCTGCGCGGCACGATGCAGATGCTCATCGAGGAGTACGGCGGCGAGGTGCCGACCGACTTCGACGCGCTCCTGCGCCTGCCGGGCGTCGCGCGCAAGACGGCGAACGTGGTCTCGTCCGAGCGCGGCACCCCGCAGGGCATCGTCGTCGACACGCATGTCCGCCGGCTGTCGCAGCGGCTCGGGTTCACGAAGCAGGAGGACCCGGTGCACATCGAGCGCGACCTGATGCGGCTCGTGCCGCGCGCCGACTGGGGGCGCTTCCCGCACCTCATGATCTGGCACGGCCGGCGCGTCTGCTACGCGCGGCGGCCGCTGTGCGAGGAGTGCGTCCTCACGGACCTCTGTCCGTCGTCGCGCGTTTGACGCAGAGACGGCACGGAGCCGTCACGCGTCGCGCGCTAGCGTCGAGGGGGTGCGCAGCGTCGACCTCGCGATCTACGCGGACGCGCTCGCCGGCGAGGCGGCGACCCTCGCGGCGCGGCTCGAGCGGGCACGCGCGCGCGTCAGGCAGGCGGCGATCGAGCGCGTCGCGCGCGAGGAGCTGCCGCCGCAGGTCGTCGCGCGGCTCGAGGCGCTCGGCCTGCTCCAGACGCGCGCCGACCGCGTCGAGATCAGCGAGCTCGTCGAGACGCTCGAGGCGATCGAGGCGTTGCAGGCGTGGGTCGAGCGCGGGCTCGCTAGCGCGGCGTGAGGGCGACGAGGATGCCGCCGTCCTCGTCGTAGGCGGGGAAGAAGTCCGCCGTCACGGGCCGGTCCGAGCCGGCGCGCGTCCTGATCGAGAGGCGCTCGCCGAGGCGGCGCACGCCCCATTCGCGCACGAGCTCGACCGGCTTGTCGTCCGAGAGCGTCAGCACCTCGACGACGTCGTGTCCCATCAGGTCGCCCTCCTGGAAGCCCGTCAGCTCGAAGACGCCGCGGCCGGCTGCGAGCACGCGCCGGTCCTGGTCGCACACGACGAACCCGGTCGCCGGCGCGGGGTAGTAGTCGTCGAGCAGCTCGAACAGGAAGCCGAAGCCGCACCGCCTGCACGCCGGCGCCTGCTCGGTGAACCCCTCGCGGGCGTCGACGTCGACGGAGCGCTCCTTGCAGCGCGGGCAGATGAAGTACGGCACGCGGGCCAGGGTAGCGCCGCCGTTGAGGGTTGCCGCGACGATGATGTGCCTGTGGGGATGGCTCAGACCAAGCCGGGCGCCGTGATCCTGCGTCGTTCGTAGCAGCGCTACGGGCGACGCACGAGCGTGGTGATCCGGCGCCGCGTCTGAGCCACCAGCCACAGGTGCGGCAGCGGCGCGGCAAGCCTCCAACTAGAGCCAGTGCTTCCAGCGGAAGAAGACGAGCTGGCCGATCGTGGTCGCGACGATCACGAGCCACGAGAAGAGGTACCCGAGCTGCCAGTGGAGCTCGGGCATGTGGTCGAAGTTCTGGCCGTACACGCCGACGATGAACGTCGGCAACAGGAGGAGCGACGCGACGACTGCGAGGCGCTTCATGACCTCGTTCTGCTGGTTCGCGACGAGCGACTGGTGGTAGTCGCGCGCGCTCGCGACGGCGTCGCGCGCGAAGTCCAGCGACTCGGTCGCGCGCAGGAGCTTGTCGTACACGTCGCCGAGCTTCATCTCGCCCTCGTGGGTGATCACGTCGCGGCCCGCCTCCTCGTTGATGCGGCCGTCGACGAGGCGGCGGACCGCGTCGCGGGTCGGCGTGAGCGTCTTGCGGATGCGCAGGATGTCGTGCCGGAGGTCGGCGATGCGCCTGCCGACGTCGCGCGCGCTCAGGCCCTCGAGGTCGTCGTCGAGCTCGCCGATCTCGGCGTCGAGATCGTCGACGAGCTCGAGGTACCGCTCTGCGACCGTGTCGAGGAGCACGCCCACGACGTGGCCGGGCGGGTCGCCGGGCCGGCACGCCTCGTGCACCGGCTGCGTGTCGAACGGCTCGCCGTCCGGAGGCTTCTTGCGGACGAGGACGAGGCGGTCCGCGAGCCCGACGAGGTCGACCTCCTGGTAGTAGATCCGGTCCTCCTCGGGCACTGCGACTGCGACGAGGAGGACCGCGAACACGTAGCCGGAGCGCGCGACGATTCTCGGCCGCGCGTCGCCCGGAGGGCGCAGCGCCTGCCAGACGTCCGCGGGCACGAGGTCGACCGGCACGGCATCGCGAAGCGCCGCTTCGTCGGGGTCGAGCAGGTCGACGAACGCCGCATCGCCCACGGCGCGACGGTAGCGCGCGAGTCGGCTAGACGCCTGCGGGCGCTTCGGCCTCGGGCCGCGCGGCCGTCAGCGCGCTGCCCGCGTGCCCCTCCAGCGCCGCGAGGAACCGCTCGGCGTCGAGCGCACCCATACAGCCGGAGCCGGCCGCGGTGACGGCCTGCCGGTACACGTGGTCCTGCACGTCGCCGACCGCGAACACGCCGGGGATGTTCGTCCCCGTCGAGCCCGCCTTCGTGACGAGGTAGCCCGCGTCGTCGTGGTCGAGCCAGTCGCGGAAGAGTTCGGTGTTCGGCACGTGGCCGATCGCGACGAACAGGCCGTCGGTCTCGACGTCCCAGGTGTCGTCGTTCACCGTGCTGCGCAGGCGCACGCCCTCCACCTTGCCGTCACCGAGCACCTCGTCGACCACGGCGTTCAGCACGAACTCGATCTTGTCGTTCTGCTGCGCACGGTTGACCATGATCTGCGACGCACGGAACTCGTCGCGCCGGTGGACGATCGTCACCTTCGAGGCGAACTTCGTCAGGAAGAGCGCCTCCTCGAAGGCCGAGTCGCCGCCGCCGACGACCAGCACGTCCTTGTCGCGGAAGAACGCCGCGTCACAGGTGGCGCACGCGGACACGCCGCGGCCCTTCAGCTGGTCCTCCGACGGGAGATCGAGCCAGCGCGCGCTCGCGCCCGTCGCGACGATCACCGCCCGTGCCTTGTATTCGTCGTCGCCGACCCACACGCGCAACGGCTGCTCGGAGAGGTCGACGCGCGTCACGTCGTCGGTGAGGAACTGCGCGCCGAACCGCTCCGCCTGCCGGCGGAAGTCGGCCATCATCTGCGGGCCCATCACGCCGTCGGCGTAGCCCGGGTAGTTCTCGACGTCGCTCGTGATCATCAGCTGCCCGCCCCAGGCGAAGCCCTCGATCACCAGCGGCTCGAGGTCGGCCCGCGCGCTGTACAGCGCCGCGGTATAGCCGGCCGGGCCGCCGCCGATGATGATCAGCTCGCGGACGTCGTTCGTGTCGCTCAACACATGCCTCCTCGGAAAAGTCCCGCCTAATTAAACGCCCAGGACCGGTCGAACGTTCCCGGGGTCACGCGACCGGCTCCCCGCAGAGGTGGAGGCGCCCGTCGACGGTGGTCGCGATGTGCCACGGCACGTGGGGCTCGGCGAGTCCGGGCCGGACGAGGTGGACGACCGCGTGGCCGCGAGAGTGGAGGAGGTCGGCGATCAGCCGCCGGTGGCACTTCGTCCAGGGCGTCTCCGAGCACATCAGGCACGGGGCCGGGGCGGCCAGCGCGTCGTCCAGCGCCTGCTGCCAGCCCGGGGTCGTCATGCGTGCGGCGTAGCTGCGGAACGCCGCGACTCGGATGCAGCCGAAGCGCTCCTCACCCGGTTCGTGTGAGAGGCGCCCGCCGAGGTCGACCGCGTGGCGGTACTCGATGCCCGCGCCCGCGAGCGTGCGCGCGAGCGCCGGGCCGTTGAACTGCGGGTTCCGGCGCGAGCCGGGGTAGCGGCGCACGTCCACGAGTGTCCGCACCTCGGCGTCCGCGAGCATCGAGACGAGCTCCTCCACCGGTCGCATTCCGTGCCCGATCGTGACGACGCGGTTCATGCGCATAGAATCGCCGCTGCGCGGTAGGAAGGACCCAGACCATGGCTGCAACCGTCACATGGGAGACGCTGCGCGGCCTCGCCGGCTTCCGCTCGGCGGAGGGCTGCGCGATCAGCCTCTACGTCGACCTCGATCCGTCTAGCACGCCTACCGCGGCCGAGATGGAGAGTCGCATGCGGTCGCTCGTCTCCGACGTCGAGAAGCGCGCGGACGCGCGGCACTACGCACACGAGCAGAAGTCGGCGCTGCGCGCGGATCTCGATCGCATCCGGCGCTGGTGGGACGACTTCGACCGCGACGGCGTGCGCGGCGTCGCGGTGTTCACGTCGTCGCTCGACAACTACTGGCGCGCGCTGCCGCTCGCCGAGCGCGTGAGCGACGAGGTGCGTCTGTCGAGCGACCTGTACCTCGCCCCGCTCGTGCCGCTCGTCGGCCGCGGCGACGGCGCCCTCGTCGCGTTCGTGAGCCGCGAGCGCGGCCAGGTGTTCCGGCTGCGCGGTGGGCGCCTCGAGGAGGTCGTCGACCAGACGGAGGAGCAGCCCGGGCAGCACGACCAGGGCGGCTGGTCGCAGTCGCGCTACCAGCGGCACATCGAGAAGCTCGTCGGCGACCACCTGAAGACGGTCGGCGGCGAGCTCGACAAGCGCGTGCGCCGCGCGGCCGACCTGCAGATGGTGATCGTCGCGCCCGAGGAGATGCGGGGCGAGATCGAGTCGAAGCTGTCGACCCAGGCGCGCGAGGCGATCGTCGGCTGGGCGCAGGCCGAGGCGCACGCAAACGCGAAGGAGCTGCTCGACGTCGCGAAGCCGCACATCGAGCGCGCGCGGGCGAAGCAGGTCGAGTCGACGCTCGAACGATGGCGCGAGGAGGCCGGCCGGAACGGCCGCGCGGTCGCGGGCTGGGATGCGACGCTCGAGGCGGCCTCCGACGGCCGGGTCGAGCTTCTGCTGGTGCGCGAGGGAGCGAACCGCGAGGCGTTCCAGTGCCCCGAGTGTGGCCGCGGCTCGGCGACCGGCGGCTCCTGCCCGCTCGACGGCACCCGGCTCGAGCGCCGCCCCGACGGCAGCGACCTGGCGGTGCACCACGTGCTCGCGCACGGCGGGTCGGTGATCGCCGTCGGCCGCGACGACCTCGGCGAGCACGACGGGATCGGCGCGCTACTGCGGTTCTAGGCGGCTTCGATCGCCCGGGTCGGCTCGTCGTCGACGTCGAGCTCGAGCTCCTCGACCTCGTCGCTCGCCTGTTCGAGCTTCGTCGCGAACTTGTCGAGACGCTTGTCCGCCTCCGCGTACTTCTTCTGCGCGTGCGCGAGGTGCGTGCCGACGACCCCGAAGTCGTCGACGAACCGGTCGAAGTCGTGGCCGAGCTCCGCGACGTACGCCATCACCTCGTGCGCGTGCTGTTCGATCTGCATGCCGCGCAGCCCCAGCGCGATCACCTGGAGGTACGCGATGAACGTCGACGGCGACACGGGGAAGACGCGCCGCTCGTGCGCGTACTGGAGGATCGCACCGGTCTTGCCGCACGCGAGCTCGTAGTAGACCGCCTCGGTCGGGATGTACATGAACGCGAAGTCGTACGTGCCCTCCTCCGGGCGGATGTACTTCGTCGCGATCGCGTCCACGTGGTGGCGGACGTCGCGCGCGAACGCCCGCTCGTGCAGCTGCCGCTCGTCGTCGCCCTGTGCAGCCGCGAGGCGCTCGAAGTTCTCGAGCGGGAACTTCGAGTCGACGGGGATGAGCTGGCCGACGCGCACGACCGCGTCGACGCGCACGCCGCTGTCGAACGTGTGCTGGATCGAGTAGGCAGACGGGGGCAGCCGGTCGCGCAGGAGGTTCTCCAGCAGGAGCTCGCCGAACCCGCCGCGCGCCTTGGGCGGACGGAGCGCCTGCTCGAGGCGTGCGAGATCGTTCGCCCGTTCGAGCATCTGCGTCGCCGCCGCGTCGACCTTGCCGAGGCGCTCGTGGATCTCGGTCGCGGTCTTCGACGTGGACTCGAGCCGCCGGTCGACCTTGCGGTCGAGGTCGGCGAGGCGCCGGTCGACCGTCTCCGACAGTCCGGCGAGCCGCCGGTCGACGTCCGCCGTCCGCTGCGCGAGCTGGGTGGCGGACTCGCTCCGGAGGCCCGTGAGCTCGGCGACGGATGCGGACCGGAACGCGTGCAGCTCGGCCCGCAGCACGCGCGCGAGCCAGACGAGGCCGGCCGCAACGCCGGCTCCGAGCAAGACGATGAAAGCGAGGCTGAGCATCGAGCCGAACAACGCTAGAGATCGCGTCGGACGGACTCGACGCGGCGCTCAGGTCTGCTCGCGCTTCGCGGCGTGCTCGGCCGCGCGCTCGCGCTCCTCCTGCGCCTTGTCCTCGAGGTCCTCGGCGCGGTCCTTCGCGGCGCCCTCCGCCTCCTGGTGCACACCCTCGCGGCGGAGCGAGTTGTCTCCCGTGACGTCGCCGGCCGCTTGCTTCCCGCGGCCGAGCAGCTTGTCGAGCAGTCCCATCGGTACCTCCCGGAGTGGCTTGCGCGCTTCTTCCCGCGCAGGCGCCATTTGCAACCGAAGACGGAAAACCCGCTCGTAGCGGCTTTCGACCGCAGAGGGCGCTTGACCGTCCCGGCGTGCTGCCGATAGCTTCGTCGCGTCAGATCCGGTCGGTCTTCGGACCAGTCGGATCTGGCACTCAGCACCGGGAGGTCTTCGGACTTGTCGGTGCTGATTTTTTGTTGAGCCGAGTTGCGGTGCGGCGTGGCGAACGTCCGTTCGCTCCTCTAGTCTGACGCGACCGGATGAACGCGTCCTTCGGCCCCGGCGGCGCTCTCGCCCGCGCCCTGCCCGGCTTCGAGCCTCGGGCGGAGCAGGCTGCGCTCGCGGACGCCGTCGAGCGCGCGCTCTCGAGCGCCGAGCACCTCGTCGCGGAGGCGGGAACTGGGACCGGCAAGAGCCTCGCGTACCTGATCCCGGCGCTCGAGTCCGGGCGGCGGGTGGTCGTCGCGACGGCGACGAAGGCCCTGCAGGAGCAGCTGCTCGCCAAGGACGTGCCGACCGCGGCCCGCGCGCTCGGGCGCGAGGTGCGCGTCGCGGTGCTGAAGGGTCGGCAGAACTACCTCTGCCGCAAGCAGCTGCAGACATTCGGGCCGATGCTGCTCCGCGCGGGGCGCGACGCGCGGGCGTTCGACGCGCTGCTGCCGTGGATCGACGCGACGGCGACGGGCGATCGCGCGGAGGCGCCGCTCGAGCCGTCCGACGTGCTCTGGGCCGAGCTCGCGGTCGGCGGTGACCGCTGCACCGGCCGGCGGTGCCCGTTCTTCTCGTCGTGCTACGCGGAGGCCGCGCGCACGCGCGCGGGGGAGGCCGAGCTCGTGATCGCTAACCACGCGCTCTACTTCGCCGACGTCGCCGCGGGCGGAGGCGTGCTGCCCGAACACGATGCGGTCGTGTTCGACGAGGCGCACCGGCTCGAGGAGACGGTGGCGACGTGGCTCGGCGGCCGAGTCTCGCGCGGTGGGCTGCGGCGGCTCGCAACCGACGTCGAGCGCGCGTGCCGCGAGGCCGGCAAGCCGTTCCCCGCCCGGGCGCTCGACCGGATCGAGCGCGCAGGCGAGCGG
>JBKPLI010000160.1:0-10130 GCA_046731555.1 Actinomycetota bacterium
AGAGCGCGCGGTACACGCCGCCGAGCGGCTCGATCCCCACGAGGTCGCGCAGCACGAGCATGTAGAGCGGGATCTGCAGGCGCCGCTGCTCGTCGATCTGTGCGGCCGAGTGCGCGCCCTTGCCCGACTTGTAGTCCTGGACGATCCCGCGCGCGCTGAACGGGTCGACGTCGATCCGGTCGATCTTGCCGCTGAGGAAGATCCCCTCGCCGAGGTCGAGCCCGCGCTGGAGGTGCGGCGCCGAGCGGTCGGAGCCGAAGCCGACCTCGAACTGCTTCGGCTCGAGCCGGAGCTCGCTCGCGGCCTCGTCGCGCACGAACGCCTCGAGGTCGCGCCACAGCCCCTCTTCGAGCTCCGCCTCCTGCAGCGCCGTCAGCTCGAGCCGCACGCCGCCGCGCAGCGCGTCGTCGAGGCAGCGGCGCAGGAACGATACGGCCGCGTCGACGTTCGTCTCCGTGACGCGGTCGACGCCGAGCTCCTTCGGCAGCCCGCTGTAGAACGCGTACAGCGTCTGGTGGGCGACCTTGCCGCGCAGCATCGCGTCGGCCTCGGCGTCGATCGACTTCGGGTCGACGACGCGCTCGAAGAGCCACGCCGACGAGCAGTCGGCGAAGCGCTCGAGCTCGGTCGCGGCGAACGTCGACTTGCCGGTGAAGAACGCGAGCACGGCCGGGTTGCGCAAGCGTGTGTCGCGGTCGAACGCACGACGCGCGCGGGCGAGGCGCCGCTCCCAGCCGTTCGACTCGGCGAGCGCCGTCGCCGCGTCGCGCTCGGCCACGGCGAGCTGCACGAGTGCGCGCAGCCGCTCCCGCTCGCTCGGCGCGGCGTCGAGCGGCCAGGTGAGCTGCGAGAGCGCGCGGCGGCGCGTGTGGTGTGCGACGTCCTCGGGGTCGAAGACGGCCGCGACCTCGTGCCAGAACGGGCTCGCCTCCGACGGTGCGCCGTCCTCGGTCGCCGCCTCGCGTACGAGGTAGAGCCGCCGCGACGGCCGCGTGCAGGCGGTGTAGAAGAGGTAGCGGTCGCGGCTGACCGTCTCGGGACGCTCGAGCCGACGGCCGAGCTCGCGGCGGCGGTCGTCGTCGAGGAACGGCGAGCTGCGCGAGCGCCGCGGCAGCGTGCCCTCCTCGAGGCCGAGGACGAAGACGACCTCGTAGCGGCGCGTCCGAGCGCGCATCAGGTCGACGACGGAGACGCGACCGGCCTCGGTCGTCGAGGCGCCGCGCACCTCGGCGCGTTCGAGCGCGGCGACGACGTCCTCGCGGCTCACGGGCTCGGCGAGCCGCTCCCACCCGGCGAGCTCGTCGAGCAGGCGGAGCGCGGCGTCGTAGGAGCGGAGGTCGAGCCGCGACGTCTCGCCGGCCGGCGGCGCGTCGAGGCCGTAGGCGGCGCGCAGCATCGCGCCGAGGAGCGCGCGGACGCCGGCGAGCGGCATCTCGGCCGCACGCAGGTCGCGCAGGATCGGGATCGGTGCCTCGCGCAGGCGCTCGGTCTCCTCGTCGACGCGCTCCGGCGAGTGGATCGCGCGGCCGCGGAGGCGGCCCTCGACGAAGTCGACGGCGCTGCGCCCGAGCCCGGAGTACGGCGAGCGCAGGAACGCGTACAGCTCGCGCCGTCCGCCGCCGAGCCACGCGTAGCGGAGCAGCGAGAGCAGCGCGTGGCCGAACGGCGTCGCGCCGAGGCGCTGACGCGATTCGATCGCGTACGGGATGCCGAGCGTGCCGAGCACCGTCTCGAGCGGCGCCCGCCAGCGGTCGAGACTCGGGCAGACGACCGCGATCTCGGCCGCCGGGGTGCCGTCCCGGAGGAGCGCGAGCAGCTCCTCGCCGACGAGCTCGAGCGTCCCGCGTGTGCCGGCGGCCTCGAGGAAGCGGACGGCGCCGTCGATCGGCTCGGGCGCGGGCGGCTCCTCCTCGAACAGGGCGCGCTCGAGGTGGGCGAGCGCAGGGGCGGCGTGCTCGGCGGCACGTGGACCGAGCTCCTCGATGCGGCCGTCGGCGAGCTTCGAGAGGTCCTCGGCGGTGCGCTGGAGCGAGGCGAACACGGTGCGGCCGGGCTCGTACGGGAGCGAGACCTGGACGTCGGCGCGGCCGGCGAGACCCTCGAGCAGCGCCCACTCGGCGCCGGTGAGGTCCTCGAAGCCGTAGGCGAAGACGGGCTCGCCGCCCCACGCGCCGAGGTCGCTGCGCAGGCGCTCGGCCGCGGCGCGGCGCTGGAGGTCGCGGTCCCAGAGGTTCAGGCGCTCGAGCTCGGCGAGGTAGGCGGCGTAGAGCCCGCCGAGGTCGCCGCCGACCTCGTCCGGGTCGGCGAGGCCCGACTCGAGCTCGGCGAGCGTCTGGCCCAGGGCGTCGCCGAAGCCGGCGAAGCGGGCCGAGGAGGCTAGCCCGTTCAGGTGCGCGCCGGCGACGGCGCGGCGGAGCACGAGCGCGCGCTGCGCGTCGGTCGCGACCGCCCGCGAGCCGGGATCGCCGGCGGCGAGGCGGGCGAAGAGGTCGTCGAAGGTGCCGATCGTCCCGGCGAGGAGGCAGCCGCAGCGCGCGAGCAGGTCGCGCTCGACGCGGTCGACGTCCGACCGGTTGGGCACGATGAGGAACGGCTCGTCGTCAAGGCGCGCCAGATAGCGCTCGAGCAGGAGCGCGACCTTGCCCGCGTTCGCAGGCCCTGCGACGAGGGTTAGACCCAACCTTCCGAGTGTAGACCGGGCATCGGACGGCTTCTCGTCCCGTTTCCGCTCGCACCGTCCTTTCCGGCCGTGTCCCTACTCCGGACTGCCGACCTGTCCACAAAGGACGGTCCGACTGTGGGTGGATTGTGGAAAAGGCGGTGGAAATTCGCATGGCTCCGTGCGCCCGTCGTCCATCCCGGCCATGGCCTCACTCCGGAGTGCGGCCATGGCCGAAAAGACCGGTGGGTGGAGCCTAGGCCGCGGCGCTCTTCGGCCGGCGACCGCGACGGGCGGCAGCCCGGCCGGGCATCTTGCCCGCGCAGTCGTCGCACAGGTCGGCGACTTTCGAGCCGCGACGCGCGTCGGTATAGGTCACGCGCAGCGCCGCGCCTTTGTTCTCGCCGACTTCCCTACCGCAGCTATCGCAAACGAGGACGGTTTTCCTAGCCACAATTACGCCTCCTCTGGGGGATCAGAGGCACTCAGCTTAGAGCAAAATCACGCCGCGGCACGCGCAGCCCGAATTCGCCACGAACGGAGCAAGCTCAACGTCGCGAGTTCCTCGGGGTCGAGACCCGTGTCGCGAGCCCCGACGACGCGCAAATGCCGCGGCCGGAAATCGTCGATCGTTCTGCCGTCGAGGTACTGCTCGACGACCGCCGGGCTGACGTACGACGAGCGCGCCACGGCCGGCGTGTTCCCGAGCCGCTCGCCCACCCGGCGCATCACCGCGGCCACACAGCGTTTCGCCTCCATCTCGCTGGACGGCGGCTCGTGCTCGGCGAGCGCGATCGCGGCGAGCAGCGTCCCGCCCCAGGTGCGGAAGTCCTTCGCCGTGAATTCCTCGCCCAGATAGGTCTGGATGTAGTCGTTGAGCCGCCGGGCATCGAGGTTCCCGTAGGTACCGTCGCCGCAGTCGAACCGGAAGAGGCGGGTGCCTTTCGGCAGGGCGATCAGCTCGCGCATCGCCGCGGCGAGGTCGGTTTCGACGATCGCGCTCCGCACCCAGATCCGGTGCTTGCCGCGGTACTCGAAGGAGATCCGCGCACCGCGCACGCGCACGTGGCTCTTTCGGAGGGTCGTGATTCCGAACGTCCGCGACGTCTTCGCATAGCGGTCGCTCCCGACGCGGAACCAGCCGATGTTGATGAGCCGGACGGCGAGCGCGGCCACCCGCTCGGGCGGCAGCCCGTCGAGGTCGATGTGCTCGCTCATCGCCGCGCGCAGGTCGGGCAGCCGCTCGGCGAACCGGATCAGCCGGTCGTACTTCGCCTGCTCCTGCTGCTCGCGGAAGGACTGGTGGTACAGGTACTGCTTCCGGCCGGCGGCGTCGTACCCCGTCGCCTGCAGCTTGGCGCGCGAGTTCGAGGCGATCCGCACGTCCGTCCACGCGGGTGGGATCGCGAGAGCGCGGATGCGCTCAAGCTGCTCCTCGTCGACGATCCGGTTGCCGCTGGCGTCTTCGTAGCGAAACCGCTTCGACCCCATACGGCGCCAGGGGAGACCCCGTGCCATGCACCCCAGGATGCCCGACCCCTGGGGCGCTAATCTCCGCCCGCGGATGGAGCTGAAGACGATCGTGGTGCTCGAGGGCGACCAGACGGGCCAGGAGCTCCTCGAGGAGGCGCTGCGCGTCCTCGCCCCCGAGGTGACCGGCATCGAGCTCGAGCTGCCGCGCTTCGACCTCTCGCTCGAGTCCCGCCGCGCCACGCAGAACGCGGTCGTCCACGACGCGGCGCGCGCGATCCGCGCGGCTGGGCTCGGGCTCAAGGCGGCGACGATCACGCCCGAGGCGCGGGACGACGTCGGCTCGCCGAACCGGATCCTCCGCGAGGAGATCGGCGGCAAGGTGATCGTCCGCACCGGCCGTCGGATCCCCGGGATCGTCCCCTTCGGCGGCGTGCACGCGCCGATCTCGGTCGTGCGGATGGCCGTCGGCGACGCCTACGGCGCGAAGGAGTGGCGCGAGGGAAGCGGCGACGACGAGGTCGCGTTCCGCACCGAGCGCATCGAGCGCACCGTGTGCCGCGCGGTTGCGGAGTTCGCGTTCCGCCAGGCCGAGCACACGAGCGCGAAGGTCTTCGGCGGCCCGAAGTTCACGGTCAGCCCGACGTACGAGGGGATGCTGAAGGAGGAGATGGACGCGGCCGCCGAGCGGCACCGGGACGTGCCCTACGAGCCGCAGCTGATCGACGCGACGTTCGCATTGCTGATCGCGGCGTCCGGCGACCCGCTCGTCATCCCGGCGCTCAACCGGGACGGCGACATCCTCTCCGACCTCGTGCTGCCCCTCTTCGGGTCGATTGCCGGGTCGGAGTCGATGCTCGTCGCGTTCGAGAGCGACGACCTCGAGCCGACGGCGCTGATGGCGGAAGCGGCGCACGGCACGGCGCCGGCGCTCGAAGGCAAGAACGTCGCGAACCCGATGGCGATGATCCTCGCCGCGGCCGCGCTGCTCACGCAGACGGACGACGAGCGCGGACGCGAGGCGGGCCGCGCGATTCGCGAGTCGGCGCTCGAGGCGGTGGCGCAGGGCGTGAAGACCGCCGACCTCGGAGGGCACTCCTCGACGTCGGACTTCACCGACGAGGTGATCCGGCGCACGCGCACGAAGCTCGAGGTCTGGTCGACGCTCTAGCGCCAGATCCCTGTGAGCGGTCGCGCGCGGCGTGACTCGCCGAGCGGCGGGACGCCGAGCGCGTCCTCGATCGTGCGCAGCAACGCGTAGTGGCCGGTGCGCGCACGGTACGCGACGCGTCGGCGCACCGCGGTACCCGCTGCGATCGCCGCGACGTGCCCGCCGCCGTGGCGTGCAGACGTACCCTCGTCGAACACGACGAACACGAGGGTGCGCGGCATGCGGAGCAGCGGCGTCACGAACGACGCGAGCCAGCGGTCGCCGGTCGCGACCGGGCAGTCGTGCATGTCGTGGCAGAGGTCGGGCACGACGAGCGCGAACGACGGGAGCCGGTCGGCGCGCAACGCAGTGAGCGGGTGGACGTTCGTGCGGCCCCCCGGGAAGTACAGGAACGGCACGTGCCGTTTCGCGAAGCGCGGCGACGACGGGTAGCCCTCGGCGTAGGCGCCCCACGTCCGGCCGGCCGCCGTCAGCTCGTCGCCGAGCGTCGCGCCCGAGGCCACGCACGTCGTGCAGTCGACGCGGATGCCGTGCGTCGAGCCGGAGACGAGCGCGAGGTAGTTCGGCAGGCTCGGGTGCGTGAGCGCGAAGTACTGCGTGAGGTCGGCGTAGTCGCGCGCGAGCCGGTCGAACGTCGGCGCCGCACCGCTCCCGAGCACCGCGTCGCGCTCCTTGTTCTCGAACACGACGACCACGACGTGGTCGAGCGCAGGCACCGGACGCGGCGCCGGCGCGGCGGCCGGCAGCGCGGCCGCGACGAGCGCGAGGAGCGCTAGGCGCCTTCGACCGCCCTGCGGTGCCACACCTTCACCCCGACGAGGAGGAGCACGCCGCCGACCACGATCACGATCGCGGCGACGACGCCGTAGCGACTGATCGCGTCGGCCGCAGCGTTGCCGAACACGTACGCGACGACGCCGACGAGCGTCGCCCACACGATGCCGCCCGCTGCGTTCCAGACCAGGAACCGCCACCACGGCATGTGGCTGATCCCCGCGATCCACGCGGCGGTGACCCGGAGGATCGCGATGAAGCGCCCGAAGAAGACCGTCTTCGCGCCGTGCCGTTGGAAGAACCGCTCCGACGGCGGCAGCGCCTTCTCGAAGTACCCGCTGACGACCGGCGTGCGCCGCAGCAGCGCGCGTCCGCCCTTGCGGCCGATCCAGTAGCCGACGTTGTCGCCGATGATCGCGGCCAGCGCGGCGACGGCGATCACCGCGACGATCGAGTAGTGCCCCTGGGACGCGAGGACCCCGCCGGCGATCAGCGCCGTCTCGCCGGGGAGCGGCACGCCGGCGGACTCCATCGAGACGAGCGCGAACAACAGGATGAGCCCGTGCGCGATCAGCTGCTGCGTCACGCGGGCCAGTGTAGGCCGCGCGGGCACGGCGACCCTCGCCCGCGGCGTCTCCCCTACGGGACACGGTAGCCGCGAGGGCGTGCCGCGTCTGCAACGAACCTGCAGATACTTCGCGACGAATCGCGCACGTGCGCGCCGCGGTCGAAACGGGCGTCGGCACGACGTCGACGCTCGGTGTCAGATGCTCCGACCGCTGAGCGATGCGATAGCCTCGCGCGCGCATGCGGGTCGGGGTGCCGAGAGAGACGTCGCAGGACGAACAGCGCGTTGCGCTCGTTCCCGACGTGGTCGGCCGCCTCGAGGGCATCGACGTCCGCGTCGAGCGCGGCGCGGGTCTCGCGGCGGGGTTCGGCGACGACGCGTACACCGAGGCGGGCGCGACCGTCGCGGACGATGTGTGGAGCGACGTCGAGGCGGTCGTGAAGGTCGCGAAGCCGACCGACGACGAGCTGCCGAAGCTCTCGAGCGGCCAGGTGCTGATCGCGTTCCTCCAGCCGCTCACCGACGCGGAGCGCATCGACCGACTCGCCGCGGCGGGCGTCACGGCGTTCGCGATGGAGTCGATCCCGCGCATCACGCGCGCGCAGGCGATGGACGCGCTCTCCTCGCAGGCGACCGTCTCCGGGTACAAGGCTGCGCTGATCGCGGCCGACCGGCTGCCGCGGTTCTTCCCGATGCTGACGACGGCCGCGGGGACGATCGCGCCGGCGAAGGTGCTCGTCCTCGGCGCGGGCGTCGCGGGGCTGCAGGCGATCGCGACCGCGCGGCGGCTCGGCGCCGTGGTGTCGGGCTTCGACGTGCGGCCGGCGGTGCGCGAGCAGATCCAGTCGCTCGGCGCGAGCTGGCTCGACCTCGGCATCGTCGGGGAGGAGACGGAGGGCGGCTACGCGCGCGAGCTCACCGCGGAGGAGCAGCAGCGCCAGCAGGAGGCGCTGAACGAGCGCATCCCGGAGTTCGACGCGGTGATCACGACCGCCGCCGTGCCAGGCCGCCCCGCGCCGAAGCTCATCCCGGCCGCCGCGGTCGAGGCGATGCGCCGCGGCTCGGTGGTCGTCGACCTCGCCGCGGAAACGGGTGGCAACTGCGAGCTCACGCAGCCGGGCGAGACGATCGACTCCGGCGGCGTGACGATCGTGGGCACGCTCAACCTGCCGAGCACGATGCCGTTTCACGCGAGCCAGCTCTACGCGCGCAACGTCGCAGCGCTGCTCGGACATCTGGCGCCGGACGGCGAGCTGACGCTCGACTGGGACGACGAGATCACCGCCGGCACGTGCGTCACGCGCAAGGAGGTCGCCGCGTGAGCCACTTCGCGCAGCTCGTCGTCGAGCTCACGATCCTCGCGCTCGCGATCTTCCTCGGCCTCGAGGTGATCTCGAAGGTCCCGACGCTGCTGCACACGCCGCTCATGTCCGGGACGAACGCGATCCACGGCATCGTGATCGTCGGCGCGATGTTCGTCGCCGGCATGGCCGACCCCGATCTGCTCACGGGCTGGATCGGGTTCGTCGCGATGATCCTCGCCGCCGCGAACGTCGTCGGCGGATTCGTCGTCACCGACCGGATGCTCGAGATGTTCAAGAAACGCGAGCCGCGTCGGCCGGAGGACAGCGAGTGAGCCAGTCCTGGGCGAACCTCTTCTACCTCGCGACGATCATCTGCTTCATCCTCGCGCTGAGGTTCCTGTCGTCGCCGACGACGGCGCGGCGCGGGAACTGGATCGGCGCGGTCGGCATGGCGATCGCGATCGTCGTGACGCTGCTGCACGAGGACGTGCACGTCGGCTGGCGGATCATCGTCGGCGGCGCGATCGGCGGTGCCTTCGGGGCGGTCGCGGCGCGCCGCGTGAAGATGACCGCGATGCCGCAGATGGTGGCGCTGTTCAACGGCGTCGGCGGCGGCGCGGCGGCGCTCGTGTCGCTCGCGGAGTTCCACAACACGGCCCCTGACCCGGGCCGGCTGCACGGCGACATCTCGATCGCGATCGTCCTCTCGGCGCTGATCGGCTCCGTGTCGTTCGCGGGCTCGATGGTCGCGTTCGCGAAGCTGCAGGAGCTGATCCAGGGGCGGCCGATCACCTATCCGGGGCAGCAGGTCGGGAACCTCGTACTGCTCGCGCTGATCGTCGCGGCAGGGGTTGCGGTCGTCGCCGGCGCAGAGCAGCAGTGGCTGATGTACGCCGTGCTCCTCGGGTCGCTGCTCTTCGGCGTCCTGTTCGTGCTGCCGATCGGCGGCGCCGACATGCCGGTGGTGATCTCGCTCTTGAACGCGTTCACCGGTCTCGCAGCCGCGGCGACCGGCTTCGAGCTCGGCTCGAACGTCCTGATCGTCAGCGGTGCGCTCGTCGGCGCGTCGGGGACGCTGCTCACGATGCTGATGGGCCGCGCGATGAACCGGTCGATCGGCAACGTCCTGTTCGGGGCGTTCGGGAAGGTGCAGGTCGGCGGCGGAGCGGCGGCGCTCGTCGACGGCGACGGCACCATCCGATCGGCGACCGCGGAGGACGTCGCGATCATGCTCGCGTACGCGAGCAGGGTCGTCGTCGTGCCCGGCTACGGCATGGCGGTCGCGCAGGCTCAGCACGCGGTGCGCGAGCTGGCGGACGAGCTCGAGAAGAAGGGCGTCGGCGTCGACTACGCGATCCATCCCGTGGCCGGCCGCATGCCGGGGCACATGAACGTGCTGCTGGCCGAGGCGAACGTGCCGTACCCGGCGCTGAAGGAGATGGACGAGATCAACCCCGACTTCCCGCAGACGGACGTCGCGCTCGTGATCGGTGCGAACGACGTCGTCAACCCCGCGGCGCGGAACGACCCGGCCAGCCCGATCTACGGGATGCCGATCCTCGACGTCGACAACGCGAAGCAGATCGTCGTGATGAAGCGGTCGATGAATCCCGGCTTCGCGGGCATCGACAACCCGCTCTTCATCGACCCGAAGACGGTCATGCTGTTCGGCGATGCGAAGGAGTCGGTGTTGAAGCTCGTCACGGGCGTCAAGTCGCTGTGACGCGGGTGCCGGTCCTCACGGGTCGGCACGTCGAAGAGGCGGTGTCGCCCTCGGAGGCGGTCGACGCGGTTCGCGACGCGTTCGTCGCGTTCGCGCGCGGCGAGTGGTCGATGCCGTCGAAGGTGTACGTGACGAACTACCCGGCGGGCGACTTCCGCGCGATGCCTGCACTCGGCGGAGGGCACGCACTCCTCAAGTGGGTGACGTCGTTCCCGGGGAACCCGGAGCGCGGACTCCCGACGGTGACCGGCCTCGTGCTCGTCTCGGACGCGGAGACCGGGATGCTGAAGGCAGTGCTCGACGCCGCCGCGGTGACCGCGCTCCGGACGGGCGCCGCCGCGGTGCTCGCGGCCGAAACGCTGGGCCGCGCCGGCGCGTCGGCGGCGGCTGTGATCGGAGCCGGGGTCAACGGACGCGCCGTCGCGAGGACGTTCGCGGCGGTCGGACGCGAGGTGCTGCTT
>JBKPLI010000161.1:0-14546 GCA_046731555.1 Actinomycetota bacterium
CCCTCGACGTCGACCCGTCGGCGCACGAGGCGCCGCTCCGCGAGCGCGTCGCCGCCGACGCCGAGCGGACGTCGGAGCTCGGCGCGGAGCTGCGGCGGCTGGGCGCGGAGGAGGTCGAGCTCCGGCGCACGGCGGGCGAGGCCGCCGAGCGGCTCTCGGCGATCGACGTCGAGCTGGCGCGCACCGACGCGGAGCGCGACGAGGCGCAGCGCCGCCTCGACGCGGCGAACGCGGAGCCGGCCGAGGGCGAGGATCGCGACGAGCTCGCCGAGAAGCTCGCGCGCGCCGAGCGCCGGCGCGAGCTGCTCGGCCAGGTGAACCCGCTCGCGAAGGAGGAGTACGAGGCGGAGAAAGAACGCCTGGGCGAGCTGACGACGCAGCGCGCCGACCTCGAGCGGAGCCTCGACGAGCTCGAGAAGCTGCGCGACGACCTCACGCGCACCGTCGAAACGCGCTTCGCCGAGACGTTCGACGCGGTGCAGCGTCACTTCGAGGAGGTCGCGACGACGCTCTTCCCCGGCGGCGACGGCCGCCTGCGCCTGACCGAGCCCGAGGAGGACGGCGAGGAGCCCGGGATCGAGGTCGAGCTGCGGCCGGCGGGCAAGCGCATCACGCGGCTGTCGCTCCTGTCCGGCGGCGAGAAGGCGCTCGGCGCGATCGCGTTCCTGTTCTCGCTCTTCCTCGCGCGGCCGAGCCCGTTCTACCTCCTCGACGAGGTCGAGGCGGCGCTCGACGACACGAACATCGGCCGCTTCACCGCGCTTCTGCGCCGCTACGCGGGCGAGGCGCAGTTCATCGTCATCACGCACCAGAAGCGCACGATGGAGGCGGCCGACGTGCTGTACGGCGTGACGATGGGCCAGGACGGCGTCTCGCAGATCGTCTCGCGGCGGCTGCCGCGCGAGGAGGCCGCCGCCACGGCGTGAGCCGGCGCTTGCGACGGCGGCTTCAGGCCGGCCGGGCTTTGCCCGGGCGGCCGTCTGCGCCGATCGGCCGACGCGTTGTCCGTCAGGAGGGTGCGGCGTGAACGACCTTTCCTTCGTCCTGAGCGTCGTCGACCTGCTCGCGGCGCACGGCTGTCGGACCTGGGTGTTCGGCGGCTGGGGCGAGGAGCTACGCGGACTCCGCGCACCGAGCGCGCACCGCGACGTCGACCTGCTCTACCCGGCGCCCGACTTCGCCCGCGTCGACGCGCTCGGGCTGGACTGGATCGCGGCGAAGCGCCTCCGGCACAAGCGCGCGTTCACGCTCGACGCGACGATGGTCGAGCTCGTGCTCGTCGAGCGCGACGCGCGCGGCTGGCACACCGGCCGCCACCGCTGGCCCGCCAACGTCTTCGCCGCCGGCGGCCGGCTGCCCGTCGCGAGTGCCACGGCGCTGCGCGACTACCGCGCGGCGTATGCGGCCCGGCACGCCGCGTAGCTAACGTGCCGCGGTCATGGCGCGCACGTGGGCAGAGCTGCTCGGCGACTCAGAGGCGTCCGAGGAGGAGGACGAGGAACGGCGCGGCTTCTTCGGCCGGCTGCGCGAATCGCTCTCGAAGTCGCGGCGCGCGCTCACCGAGCAGCTTGAGGTCGCCGTCTTCGACCCGGCCGACGACGCATCGTGGGAGCGGCTCGAAGAGGCGCTCCTGCAGGCGGACGTCGGCGTGCCTGCGACCGCCGAGCTCGTCCGCCGGCTCGAGGCGCGGCAGGACCTCACCGAGCTGAACGCCGCGCTCGTCGAGGAGATCGCCCAGCTGCTCGGCGAGCCGCCGACGCTCGACGTCGCGCACCGGCCGACAGTGATCCTCGTCGTCGGCGTAAACGGCACGGGGAAGACGACGACGATCGGCAAGCTCGCGCAGAAGCTCCGCGAGCACGGTCGTGAGGTGACGCTCGGCGCGGCCGACACCTTCCGCGCGGCGG
Organism: Actinomycetota bacterium; assembly: GCA_046731555.1. Taxonomy (GTDB): domain Bacteria; phylum Actinomycetota; class Thermoleophilia; order Gaiellales; family Gaiellaceae; genus PALSA-600. The sequence continues at coordinate 1,908 of JBKPLI010000161.1, forward strand.
CGGAGGAGCAGCTCGAGATCTGGGCCGAGCGCGCCGGCGCGAGGTTCGTGGGCGGCGAGCGCGGCGGCGACCCGGCCGCCGTCGCCTACGACGCGATCGGCGCAGGCGGCGACGTCGTCATCGTCGACACGGCCGGCCGCCTCCACACGCAGACGAACCTCATGGACGAGCTGACGAAGGTGCGACGCGTGATCGGCGGCCGCCTCGAGGGCGCGCCGCACGAGACGCTGCTCGTCGTCGACGCGACGACGGGCCAGAACGGGCTGCAGCAGGCGCGCCTCTTCGGCGACGCGGTCGGCGTGACGGGCGTGGCGCTGACGAAGCTCGACGGCTCGGCGAAGGGCGGCATCGCGATCGCGATCGCGCACGAGCTCGGGCTGCCGGTGAAGCTCGTCGGCGTCGGCGAGGGCCTCGACGACCTGAGGCCGTTCGACCCGGACGACTTCGCGCGGGCGCTGGTCGCGGGCTGACGCGTAGACTCGCGCGCCGTGGAAGCTCCGCACCCCGTCCACGAGCGCTCCGACGGCGCCGACCTCGCGCTCGCCGTCGGCGCCGGTCTCGCCGCCGCGATCGTCAGCGGGATCGTCTGGGCCTACATCGTCAGGATCAGCGACTACGAGGTCGGCGTCGTCGCCTGGGCGATCGGCTTCCTCGTCGGCACGGCGGTCGTCTACGCCACGCGGCAGCGGCGGGCGCCGGTGTTCGCGGCCGTTGCGGTCGTCGCCGCGCTGATCGGGATCCTCCTCGGCAAGTACCTGTCGTTCGTCTTCATCGCCCGCGAGGACCTCGAGCGGCTCGGCGCCGACGTGCCGGTCTTCTCGCGCGACACGTGGGACCTGTTCATGGACAACAAGGACGTCGTGTTCAGCTTCTGGGATCTGCTGTGGATCGGCCTCGCGCTCTTCACGGCGTGGCGGGTCGCGCGGCCGCAGGAGGAGCCGCGGCCCGAGCCGGTGGAGGCCGAATCCGAGTAGAGCTCGTCCCGGCCGCGGCGTTCGACCTCGAGCGGCTCGCGGAGCTCTTCACCGCCGGGTACGAGGGGTACTTCGTGCCGTTCGCGGTCGACGAGGCCGCGCTGCGCGGCATGGTCGATGCGTTCGACATCGCGCTCGACCGGTCGCGGGTCGCGGTGGCCGAGGACGGGGAGCCGGTGGGTCTCGCGAACCTCGGCGTGCGCGGCGACCGGGGCTGGATCGGCGGCCTCGGCGTCGTGGCGAAGGCGCGCCGGCACGGCATCGGCCGGCGCTTGATGGAGAGCGTGCTCGACGGCGCGCCACCGGAGGTCGGCCTGGAGGTGATCGAGGAGAACGAGCCCGCGATCCGGCTCTACGACGCGCTCGGCTTCGAGCGGACGCGGATGCTCGAGGTGTGGACGCTCGCCGGCGACGCGCCGGCCTCGACCGCGCGGCCGGCGACGTCTGACGAGGCGCACGCGTGGATCGTCGAGCACCGCCGCGAGCGCCCGCCGTGGCAGCGCGACGACGCGTCGCTCTCTGCGGATCTCGACGGCCTCGTCGGGGAGGGAGGCGCCGCGCTCTTCCGGACGCAGGACGACCGCGTGAACGTCCTGCAGCTCGAGGCGCACGACGAGCACGCAGCTGCGGAGCTGCTCGCGGGCGCGCTTGCGCACGGAGGATCGCTGAGCTACGTCAACGTGCCGGAGGGCGATCCCGCCTCGGCCGCGCTCGAGCGGCTCGGCGGGACGCTCCGTCTCCGTCAGTACGAGATGGCGCTCAGGACTCGCTCGAGCGCGCCCACAGGTTGAGGCCGCTCTCGGTCGCGTAGCGGTCGATCTCCGCGAGCTCGTCGGCCGAGAAGTCGAGGTTCGCGAGCGAGCCGACGTTGTCCTCGAGCTGCTTCACGCTCGAGGCGCCGATGAGCGTCGAGGTGACGCGCGGGTCGCGCAGCGTCCACGCGAGCGCCAGCTGCGCGAGCGTCTGGCCGCGGCGCTGTGCGATCTCGTTCAGCGAACGGATCTTGTCGATCGCCTCGTCCGTGATCAGGTCGGGCGAGAGCGAGGTGTCCTTCGTCGCGCGCGAGCCCTCGGGGATGCCGTTCAGGTACTTGTCGGTGAGCATCCCCTGCGCGAGCGGCGAGAAGACGATGCAGCCGACGCCGAGCTCGCCGAGCGTGTCGAGCAGGTCGGGCTCGATCCAGCGGTTGAGCAGCGAGTACGACGGCTGGTGGATGAGGAGCGGCGTGCCGAGGTCGTGCAGGATGGACGCCGCCTCCCGCGTGTGCACCGCCGAGTACGACGAGATGCCGACGTAGAGCGCCTTGCCCTGCCGCACCGCCGTGTCGAGCGCGCCCATCGTCTCCTCGAGCGGCGTCTCGGGGTCGTACCGGTGCGAGTAGAAGATGTCGACGTAGTCGAGCCCCATCCGCTGCAGGGACTGGTCGAGCGACGCGAGCAGGTACTTGCGCGAGCCCCACTCGCCGTACGGCCCGGCCCACATGTCGTAGCCCGCCTTCGTCGAGATCACGAGCTCGTCGCGATATGGGCGCAGGTCGTCGCGCATGAGCTTCCCGAACGTCTCCTCGGCGGAGCCGAACGGCGGCCCGTAGTTGTTCGCGAGGTCGAAGTGCGTGACCCCGAGGTCGAAGGCGCGCCGCACGACGGCGCGGCTGTGCTCCAGCGGCATGTCGCCGCCGAAGTTCTGCCAGAGGCCGAGCGAGACGGCGGGCAGCTTCAGGCCCCAGCGGCCGCAGTTGCGGTACTGGACGCGGTCGTAGCGGTCGTCGGCGGCGAGGTACAAGGCCCCGATCCTACGCGGCTACGATGTCCGGCTCGTGTTCGACACGCTCTCAGACCGCCTCCAGGGCGCGCTCGGCGACCTCCGGAAGAAGGGGAAGCTCGACGACGAGGCGATCTCGCGCGCCATGCGCGAGATCCGGCTCGCGCTCCTCGAGGCCGACGTCAACCTCCAGGTCGTCCGCGACTTCGTCGCCGGCGTCCGCGAGAAGGCGCTCGGCGAGGAGGTGCTGAAGAGCCTCACGCCCGGCCAGCAAGTCGTGAAGGTCGTCCACGACGAGCTGACCGAGCTGATGGGCTCGGGCGCCTCGGGGCTCGCGTACGGCCGCTTCACGGTCATCCTGCTCGCCGGCCTCCAGGGCTCGGGCAAGACGACCGCGGCCGCGAAGCTCGCGCTCCACCTGCGCCAGGAGGGTCGCAAGCCCGGGCTGATCGCGGCCGACCTGCAGCGCCCGGCCGCGATCGACCAGCTCGAGCAGCTCGGCCGGCAGATCCAGGCGCCGGTGTACCGCACCGACACGAAGGACCCGGTCGAGGCGGCGACGCGCGGCCTCGAGCGCGCACGCGCCGACGACCTCGACACGGTGATCGTCGACACCGCGGGGCGGCTGCAGATCGACGAGGAGCTCATGCAGGAGCTGGAGCACGTGCGCGACGCGGTCAAGCCGATGAACGTGCTCCTCGTGCTCGACGCGATGACGGGCCAGGAGGCGGTGAACGTCGCGCAGGCGTTCCACGAGCGGATCGCCTTCGACGGCGTGGTGATGACGAAGCTCGACGGCGACGCGCGCGGCGGCGCGGCGCTCTCTGTCAAGGCGATCACCGGCAAGCCGATCAAGTTCGCGTCGACCGGCGAGAAGCTCGACCAGCTCGAGGTGTTCCACCCCGACCGGATGGCGTCGCGCATCCTCGGCATGGGCGACGTGCTCACGCTCATCGAGCGCGCGGAGCAGGCGGCCGGCGAGGACGAGCAGGCGCAACTCGAGGCGCAGCTCCGCAAGGGCCAGTTCACGTTCGACGACTTCCTACGCGCGCAGAAGATGCTGCGCCGCATGGGCCCGCTGCAGGGCGTGTTGAAGATGATCCCGGGTCTCGGCCAGCAGTTGGGCGACGTCGACATCGACGAGCGCCAGCTCAGGCAGGTCGAGGCGATCGTGCTCTCGATGACGCCGCGCGAGCGCTCGACGCCGCACGTCATCGACGGCAAGCGCCGTCAGCGGATCGCGCGCGGCTCGGGCACGAGCGTCGAGCAGGTGAACAAGCTCATCGAGGCGCGCAAGATGATGGAGAAGATGATGAAGGGCATGGGGAAGGGAAAGATGCCTGCGCTCCCGCCCCAGCTGATGGCCGGTGACGGTACGGTTCCCGGCGGCCCGCCGCGTCGCTCCGCGACGAAGAAGCGGAAGAACAAGCGCAAGGCACGGAGGTAACTCGTTTGGCAGTGAAGCTGAGGCTCACGCGCGTGGGCTCCAAGAAGAACCCGATCTACCGCGTCGTCGCGGCCGACTCGCGCTCCCCGCGCGACGGCAAGTTCCTCGAGATCGTCGGCCGGTACAACCCGCAGACCGAGCCGTCGACGATCGAGCTCGACGAGGCGAAGGTCAAGGACTGGCTCGCCAAGGGCGCGCAGCCGACCGAGCCGGTCGCGAAGCTGCTCAAGGTCAAGGGCATCTCGCGGTAGATGGCCGAGCTGCTCGCGTACCTCGCGCGCGAGCTGGTCGACGAGCCGGACGCGGTGCGAGTGGACACGGAGGAGCGCGAGGGCGCGCTCGTCCTCGTCCTGCGCGTCGCGCCGGACGACGTCGGCAAGGTGATCGGCCGCCAGGGCCGGATCGCCCGTGCGCTGCGGACGCTCGTGCGCGCGAGCGCGGCGCGCGAGGGCCGGCGCGTGCTCGTCGAGATCGCGGAGTAGTGCGCGTCGCAGCGCTCTACGACGTCCACGGGAACGTGCACGCGCTCGAGGCCGTGCTCGCGGACGTGGGCGAGGTCGACGTCGTGGTCTTCGGGGGCGACATCGCATCGGGGCCGTTCCCGCGCGAGACGCTCGAGCTCGTGCGCTCGCTGCCGAACGGCGTGCCCATCCGCGGCAACGCGGACGAGCTCTCGACGCCGGGACTGGACGAAGTCGCGACGCGCGGGCGCCGGTGGGTGATCGAGCAGCTGGGGCCGGAGGACGTGACGTGGCTCGAGGCGCTCCCCCTCTCGTGGTCGGCCGACGACACGCTGTACGTGCACGCGAACCCGGTCGACGTGCTGCAATTCGTCGCGCCGGGCACGCCGGACGAGCGCGTCGCCGAGCTGCTCGCCGGCGTCGCCGAGCCGCGCGTCGTCACGGGCCACGTGCACCTGCAGTTCGAGCGCGAGGTCGCCGGCAAGCGCTGGATCGGCGTCGGGAGCGTGGGGTGCCCGTACGTGGTCGAGGACCCCGCTGCGGAGTGGGCGCTCGTCGACGGCGGCCAGGTGGAGCTCCGGCGCACCGCGTACGACGTCGAGCGCGCCGACGCGGCCATCCTCGCCTCCGCCTACCCTCGCGCGGCCGAGTACGTCCAGAACCGCGTCATCGGCGCGCGCTGGATCGCCACGGCGGCATGAGGGTCGCCGCGTTGTACGACGTGCACGGGAACCTGCCCGCGCTCGAGGCAGTGCTCGCCGAGGTCGGCCACGCCGACACGCTCGTGCTGGGCGGAGACATGGTGCTCGGGCCGTTCCCGGCCGCGACGCTCGCGCGCCTGCGCGAGCTCGAGGGCACGCACTGGCTCCGCGGCAACTGCGAGCGCGGGATGGTGGAGCAGGACGATCTCGACCCGGAGTTCGCTCGGCACCTGCGCTGGTGCGCGGAGCAGCTCGGGGCCCCGGCGACCGCGGAGCTGGCCGCGCTGCCGGACGACCTCGCGATGGACGTCGACGGGCTCGGCCGCGTGCTCTTCGTCCACGCGACGCCGCGCAGCGACCGCGAGCGCGTCACCCGGATCACGCCGGAGGACGAGCTGCGCGACGTGCTCGACGGTGTCGACGCCGACGTGGTCGTGTGCGGGCACACGCACGTGCAGTTCGACCGGCGCGTCGGCGACACGCGCCTCGTCAACCCGGGCAGCGTCGGCTGGCCGTGGGAGGACGAGCGCGGCGCGTACTGGGCGCTCCTCGGTCCCGACGTCGAGCTGCGGCGCACGGACTACGACGTCGACTCGGCGGTCGCCGCGTTCGACGCGGGCTTCGCCGATGCAGAGTTCGGCGAGTCGCTGCTCCACCCACCCGGGGCCGACGCGACGACGCGCTACTACGAGGAGCGGCGCTGAACGTCGCGGCCCTCTACGACGTGCACGGCAACTTGCCCGCGCTCGAGGCGGTGCTCGCCGACGTGACTCGCGCCGACGTGGACGCGGTCGTCGTCGGCGGCGACGTCGTCGCGGGTCCGTGGCCGGCCGAGACGTTCGCGCTGCTCGATGCGCTCGACGTTCCGACGACCTGGGTCCGCGGCAACGCGGACCGCGAGCTGCTCGGCGAGGGCGGCCGCGCGCCTGCGGAGGTTGTCGACTGGGTGCGCGCGCGGCTCGACCACGCCGCGATCGCGAAGCTCGCGAACGACCCGCTGACGGCGACGCTCGAGATCGACGGTCTCGGCGAGGTGCTCTTCTGCCACGCGACGCCGCGCGACGCGTCCGAGATCCGCACGGCGATCTCGCCCGACGAGCGATGGCTTGAGGTGCTCGACGGCGTGACGGAGGGCGTCGTCGTGTGCGGCCACACGCACGTCCAGTTCGACCGGGTCGTCGGCGGCACGCGCATCGTCAACGCGGGCAGCATCGGCATGCCGTACGAGGACGAGCCCGGCGCGTACTGGGCCCTCCTCGGCCCGGAGGTGGAGCATCGCCGGTCGACGTACGACGTCGCGGCGGCACGCGCCGCGATCGAGGCGCTGGACTATCCGTCCGAGTGGCCCGAGGCATCGGCGCAGGAGGCGACGGAGTACTTCGAGTCGACGGCGTATGACTGAGCGCGTCGCCGTGGGCCGCGTCGGGAAGCCGCACGGCCTCGACGGCTCGTTCTTCGTCGAGGATGCGAGCGAGGACGGGCGGTGGTTCCAGGTCGGCGCGCGGCTGCTCGCGGGGGAGGGTGAGGCCGAGGTGGTGGCCGCGAAGCGCGCCGGCGGCCGGCCGGTCGTGCGCCTCGATCACCACCTGGCACGCGGCACGGAGCTCCAGGTCGAGCGGTCGGCGCTGCCGGCGACCGAGGAGGACGAGTACTACGTCTTCGAGCTCGTCGGCCTCGAGGTCGTGGAGGAGGACGGACGGCCGCTCGGAAAGGTCACCACGGTGGCTGCGGGTGTCGCGAACGACGTGCTCGAACTCGACTCGGGGCAGGCGCTCCCGATGGTCGAGGACTGTGTCCGCGACATCGATCTGAAGGCAGGACGTATCCTGGTCGCTCCCGGCTTCTCCGATCCCGACTGACGATCCTTTGCAGCTAGACGTCTTCACCCTGATTCCGCACGCCTTCGCGTGGCTCACCGAGCAACGCCCCGTCGCGACCGTGCTCGGCGGCGAGCTCGACCTGCGGCTCTTCTCGTACCGCGACTACACGCCGCTCCGCGCCGGCCAGGTCGACGACGAGCCGTACGGCGGCGGTGCCGGGATGGTGCTGCGCGTGGACGTCGTCGCGGCGGCGCTCGAGTCCGTCTACGGCGGGCGGCCGGAACATCGCGTCGTCGCGCTCTCGCCCCAGGGCCGGCAGCTGACGCAGCCGATCGTCGAGGAGCTCGCCGCCGAGGAGCGGCTGACGCTCCTGTCGGCGCGTTTCGAGGGCTTCGACGAGCGGATCGTCGAGCACCTCTGCACGGACGCGCTCTCGGTCGGCCCGTACGTCCTGTCGAACGGCGACCTCCCGGCGATGGTGCTCGTCGACGCGCTCGCGCGCCGGCTGCCGGGTGCGCTCAGCGAGGGCTCGGGCGAGCTCGAGTCGTTCTCGGACGAGCTAGGCGGCGGGCTCGAGTACCCGCACTACACGCGCCCGGCCGAGTTCCGCGGCTGGACCGTGCCCGACGTGCTGCTCTCGGGCGACCACGGGCGTGTGGACGCGTGGCGCAGGGAGCACGTTCGGTGAGAAACCCAACGACGAAGTCGTTTGTCCGCGAAGCGGACCGGTGGAGGGGGCGCGGGGGAACCGGGAGGTTCCCCCGGAGGCGCGAGGTCGACCTGTGAGAAACCCGATCGACCGCCTCACGCACGGCATGTCGCACGGCTGGCGCGTGACGATCGACTGGCTCGTCACGATCGTCGGCGCGATCGCGATCGTGCTCGCGCTGAAAGCGTGGGTCGTCAACCCGTACCGCATCCCGTCGAGCTCGATGGAGCCGACGCTCCACTGCGCGAAGCCGGCGTCGCAGTGCGAGGCGCGCTTCTCCGACCGCGTGCTCGCGTGTCGGTTCTGTTACCACTTCTGGTCGCCGAAGCGCGGCGACGTCGTGGTCTTCAAGACGCCGCCGGCCGCCCGGGCGCGCTGCGGCGCGGGCGGCACGTTCGTGAAGCGGCTGATCGGCCTGCCGGGCGACCGGTGGGAGGAGCGCAACGGCTTCGTCTACATCAACGGCAAGCGGCTCGGCGAGCCGTACATCCAGCCGCAGCGCCGGGATGCATTCACGCGCCAGGAGATCACGATCCCGAAGGGCCGCTACTTCATGATGGGCGACAACCGCAGCTCGTCCTGCGACTCGCGCGAGTGGGGGAGCGTCCCGAAGGAGAACCTGATCGGCAAGGTCTTCGCGGTCTACTGGCCGCCCGGGCGCATCTCGGTTCGCTAGCGCTTCCGGTGGTGGGCGGCCTGACGGACGAGCTGCGGACGTTTCTCGGCGAGCGGCGCTACGCGGTGCTCGCGACCCACGATCGGGACGGGGGCGTCCACCTGACGCCGGTCTGGTTTCTGTTCGAGGACGACCGCTTCTGGTTCGCGTCGTCCTCAGGGAGCCGGAAGGTGAGGAACGTCGAGCGGACCCCTTCCGCGTCGGTCGTCGTCGACGCGCGCGAGCCTGGGCGGGACCGCTGGGTCTCGGCATCGGGTCTGGTCGAGATTCTGCGCGACGAGGAGGCGCAGTCGATCAATGCCCGCATTCGGCGCCGGTACCTCACACCGGAAGGGCTCGACGGCCCGATCGAAGCCGCGCTCGCCGCGTCGGACGACGTCACGCTCAGGCTGACGCCGGCGACGTGGCGGTCGTGGGCGGCGGAGGTCGGGGAGTCGTCGGAGCGGTGGTACGTGCCGGTCGACCCCTAGGCTCGACCGGCCCGAGCCCGATCGCAGGCAGGTTCCGCTACCATTCCGCGCGGCCTCCGGCCCCTTTCGACATGAGCACGATCATCCAGGATCTCGAGCGCCGTCAGCTGCGCGACGTCCCGCGGTTCAAGGCCGGCGACACCGTCCGCGTCCACTTCCGCGTCATCGAGGGCAGCCGCCAGCGGATCCAGGTGTTCGAGGGGATCGTGATCAAGCGCCAGGGCGCCGGTGCCCGCGAGACCTTCACGGTGCGCAAGAACTCGTTCGGGGTCGGCGTCGAGCGCACGTTCCCGCTCCACTCGCCGAAGATCGACAAGATCGAGGTCGGCGCGATCGGCGACGTGAACCGCGCGAAGCTCTACTACCTCCGCGGCAAGGTCGGCAAGAAGGCCCGCGTCCGCGAGCTGCGCCAGAACTAGCGCGGCTTCGGAACTTCTTCGCAACGAGCGGCCGCGACGCCGGGAGGCCGCCGCCCCCGGAGCTATCCTCGCACGCAATGCCGCCTCCCAGGCGCACGGGCCAGAAGCTCCTGCGGTTCGACCGCAAGCTCGGCGCGCGCCTCGTCGCGGGCGCCGACGAGGCGGGGCGCGGCCCGCTCGCCGGCCCGCTCGTCGTGGCGGGCGTGCTCCTCGACTACGACTGCCTCCGCGAGCACCGCGTCCGGCCCCTCGCGCTGCTGAACGACTCGAAGCAGGTCGACCCCGAGACCCGCGACGAGCTCTACCGCGCCGTCGTGTCGTGCGCCGAGCGCGTGTCCGTTCACGTCTTCCCGCCCGCGGTGATCGACCGCGACGGTCTGCACCGCTCGAACCTGCGCGGCCTGCGGGAGGCGCTGTGGGCCTGCCAGCCTGCCGACGTCTGCCTCGTCGACGGCTTCCGGCTCGGCCCGCTCGCCCCGCCGCACCGCGCGGTTGTCGACGGCGACACGAAAAGCGCCGCCATCGCCGCCGCGTCGATCGTCGCGAAGGTGACGCGCGACCGGTACATGAAGACGGCCGACGCGATCTACCCCGCGTACGGGTTCTCGTCGCACGTCGGCTACATCACGCCGGCGCACAGCGCGATCGTCCGCCAGCGCGGCCCGTCGGAGATCCACCGGCGCTCGTTCCAGGCGCTCTGCTACCGGACCGACGGCGATGCCGAAGCGGCCGAGCTCGTCGCGGCCGAAGCCTAGGAACAGCGCCGAGCGCCGCGCGGCGTGGTGGTACCGACTCCACGGCTACCGCATCCTGGACACGAACCGCTGGCTCGCAGGCGGCGAGCTCGACATCGTCGCCCGCCGCGGCGGCACGCTCGTCTTCGCCGAGGTCAAGGCGAAGAGCGGCACGGGCTTCGGCGACCCGCTCGAGATGGTCACCCCGCTGAAGGTCGCGCGGATCCGTCGCGCCGCCGAGCTGTGGCTCGCCACGCATCCCGAGTGCGTCGGGCTCGAGGTCCGCTTCGACGTCGTCGTCGAGCGGGCCGGGCGCCTCGGACACGTGGCGAACGCGTTCTGAGGCAGGGGCGGGACGCCGGAGCGCGAAGTCGCCCCCGTGGCGGCGACGCAGGAACAGCTCTACGCCGAGCTCGGCGTCGACGTCGACCTCTCGTGGTCCGAGCGCGACCTGCCCGAGCGCGAGCGGACGAAGCACGTCCACCGGCTGCACCCGTACCTCGGCAAGTTCATCCCCCAGCTCGTCGAGGAGCTCTTCCGCCGCCACGTCCCGCGCGGCGGGCGTGTGCTCGATCCGTTCGCAGGGTCGGGCACCACGCTCGTGCAGGCGCTCGAGAGCGGCATCGACCCGACGGGCGTCGACATCGCCGCCTTCAACTGCCTCCTCATGCGCGTGAAGACGCGCCGCTACAACCTCTTCGTGCTCGAGCGGGAGCTGCGCGACGCGCTCGCGCGGTTCGAGTCCGCTGAGCTCGACGACGCCGGTGCGACGCCGTACCTCTGCGCGTGGTTTGCGCCCCGTGCACGCGCGGAGCTGCTCGCGTTCCGCGCGCTCGTGGACCAGTACGAGCACGCCGACGTCCTGCGCGTCGTGCTCGCCCGCGCGGCCCGATCCGCGCGGCGCACGACTCACTTCGACCTCGACTTCCCGCGCGTCCCGCAGACCGAGCCGTACTGGTGCCACAAGCACCGGCGCGAGTGCCGCCCCGTCGAGCGGGCGTCGCACTTCGTCACGCGCTACACGCTCGACACGCTCGCGCGGCTGAAGGCGTTCGCACGCGTGCGTCAGGATCGCGAGGTCGAGGTGCTGCACGGCGACGCACGCGAGGTCGCGCTCCACGGCTTCTTCGACGCGGTCGTCACGTCGCCGCCGTACCCGGGCCTCATCGACTACCACGAGCAGCATCGCTACGCCTACGAGCTGCTCGGACTCGACGACCTGCGCGTGTCGGAGATCGGCGCCGCCGCAGAGGGCACCGCGCGCGCGGCGATCGATGCGTACTCGGGCTCGATCGCAGACGTCCTCGCGCGCGGCGCCGAGGCGCTTGCGCCGGGTGCGCCGCTGCTGATCGTCGTGAACGACCGCCGCGGCCTCTACCCGGACGTCCTCGACCGCGCCGGGCTGCGGCTCGACGCACGCTACCGCCGGCACGTGAACCGCCGCACCGGCCGCCGCGCGGGCGAGTACTTCGAGGACGTGCTCGTCGCGCGCCGGGCCTAGAGCAGGCCGAGCCGGTCGAGCGCGAGGTAGCCGGGCCCGACGTCGGTCAGCCGCCCGCCGCGCAGGTGCTCGCGGAACGCGTCGAGCGACATCAGCTCGACCTGCGGCGCCTCGCCCGCGTCGGGCCGCGGCTCCGCGACGCGGTGGCAGCCGTGCGCGACGAACACGTGCCGCACGCGCGTCGAGTACGCGCAGTCGAACATCGTCCCGGCCTCGACGAGCTCGCCGGCGTAGCCGGTCTCCTCGAGCAACTCGCGCCGTGCCGCCTCGCGCGGGTCCTCGCCGTCCTCGAGCTCGCCGCCCGGCAGCTCGAGCAATGATTCCTCGAGCCCCGGACGGAACTCGCGCACGAGGACGACCTGCTCGTCGTCGCGCAGCGCGAGCACGACGGCCGACGCCGGCTCGACCTTCACCTCGTACTCGTGCTCGTCTCCGTTCGGCAGGCGAAACGTGCGGCCGACGATGTGCCGCCAGCCTCGGTAGAGCGTCCGCTCGCCCAGCTTCTCCCACTGCATGTGGATCGATCGTCGCAGTCTTGGCGCAGACACGTCACAGGTTGCCCCCTACCGTGACAAGGTGCTCGCGCGCACCGTCACCCACGCCCTCGTCGGGCTCGACCCGCGCCGCGTCGAGGTCGAGGCGCACCTCCAGCTCGGCGTGCCCTCGTTCGCGATCGTCGGCCTCGCCGACCGCGCGTGCCAGGAGGCGAAGGAGCGCGTGCGCAGCGGCATCGCGTCGGCGCAGCTCGAGTGGCCGTCACAGCGGCGGATCACGGTGAATCTCGCGCCGGCCGGCCTACGCAAGGAGGGTTCGGGCTTCGACCTCCCGATCGCCCTGGCGGTGCTCGCCGCGTCGCGCCAGCTCCCCGCGGGGGCTCTCGACGGTCACGCGGCGGTGGGCGAGCTCGCGCTCGACGGCCGGCTGCGGCCCGTGCCGGGCGCGCTCGTCGCGGCCGAGGGCGCGCGG
>JBKPLI010000162.1:0-5612 GCA_046731555.1 Actinomycetota bacterium
GCCGACGACCTGCTCGTCGCCGCCGCGCGGCGCGCGCTGCCGGACGCGCGGGTCGAGCCGATCGGCACGTCCGCGCGCGTCGGCGGGTCGAGCGGCTGCGACGTCGAGGCGATGGAGGGCTACGCCGTGCTGCGCGCGTGCGCGCTGGCGGGCGTGCCGGCCGTCGAGGTGCGCGTGCTCGCGAACCGCATCGCGGAGCCGAACCGCGGCGTGTGGCGGCTCGACGACGCGAGGGACGCGCTCGCGACCGCATTGCCGACGCTTGTCGCGGGGATCGAGGAGGCCGTCGCTGCGCACGCGTGAGCTGCCGCCCCCGCTTCCGCCCGGCGAGCGCACCATCGGGCAGCTCGTCGCGGAGACGATCCGCCTCTACGGCGCGCGCTTCTGGCACGCGCTGCCGCTCGGGATCCCGTTCGCGGTGATCGACGAGCTCGCGCTCGGCCGCAGCGCGGCCGAGCGGTCGGTCGTGCTCGCGGTCGCCGCGCCGTTCCTCGCGGCGGCGTACGTGGGAGCGTGCGCGATCGTCGCGCCGACGCGGCCGTCGAAGCGCGCGCTCGCGCTCGGCGTGCTGACCGGCACGCTCGTCTTCCTGCCGGCCGCCGCCCTCTTCACGTGGTTCGCGCTGCTCGCGGTTGCGTACCTCGGGCTCGTCGGGCTCGTCGTGCCGGCCGCCGTGCTGGAGGGGCGCGGGCCGCTCGACTCGTTCCGCCGCGCCGGTGAGCTCGGCCGTGCCGATTACGTGCACGCGCTCGGCTCACTCGCGACGCTCGTGATCGTCGTGTTCCTCTCGCGGCTCGTGCTCGTCGCGCTGCTGCAGGGTCAGGCCGACAACACGGTTCGCGTCGCCGTCGTGCTCGCCGACCTCGCGCTCGCGCCGCTCCTCTTCCTCGGCGCCGCCCTGCTGTATTTCGACCAGGCCGCGAGGGTACGCTCCCGCCGACCCGACCGAAGGAGCCGCGATGCCGATCTTCATCCTCCTCACGACGCTGACGCAGCAGGGCGTGCAGACCCTCAAGTCGAACCCTGAGCGGCTCCGCCAGGTCAACCAGGACGTCGAGGAACTCGGCGCCAAGGTCCTCCACCAGTGGGCGACGCTCGGCGAATTCGACTTCGTGAACGTCGTCGAGGCTCCCGATCTCGCGACGGTCGCGAAGGTGTCGGTGTCGCTCAGCGCGCGCGGCTCGACGCGGGTCGAGACGCTGCCCGCACTCGAGATCGAGGAGTTCCTCCGCACGTTCGAGTAGTCAAAGGATCACCCTGTCTGTGGGGGCCATGTCCCCCCGAGGCGGGTTGTCGCGACGCCTTGACGGGGGTAAAAACAGGTCGGTCAACTCGGCGGGGATCGGGGACCCTCACTGACGAACAACAAAGTTGAGCAGTACGCGCGCCTGCTCGTAGAGACCTGCGTCGACGTCCGCCCGCGCGATCAGGTGCTCGTCAGCTCGAGCCCGCTCGCGCGCCCGCTGGTCGAGCAGGTCGCGCGGCTGATCGGCGAGCGCGGCGCCTGGGCGTTGCAGCGCATCGTGGGCTACGACACCGCGTGGGCGAACGCCGCGCCGGAGGAGCTGCTCGCCGAGCTGCCGCCGATCGACCGGCACGCGCTCGAGACGTGCGACGTCGCGATCACGATCATCGCGCCGGAGAACACGCGCGAGCTGACCGCGATCCCGCCCGATCGCCAGCAGCTCCTGCGGCAGTCGGCCGCGCCCGTGATGCCGCGCTTCCTCTCCGACGACGTGCGCTGGGTCGGCTGCCAGTGGCCCACCCCCGCGCTCGCGCAGGAGGCGGGCATGACGGTGCAGCAGTTCGAGGACTTCCTCTTCGGCGCGGTGCTCCTCGACTGGGACGAGGAGCGGCGGAAGATGGAGCGCTACGCGGCCGCGTTCGACGCGGCGTCCGAGGTGCGGATCCTCGCGGAGGGCACGGACCTGACGCTCTCGCTCGAGGGGCGGCACGCGAAGGTCGACGCGGGCGGCGCGAACATGCCCGGCGGCGAGTTCTTCTTCTCGCCGGTCGAGGACTCGGCGAACGGCGAGATCGCGTTCCTCGAATTCCCCGCGCACTACATGGGCCACGACGTGACGGGCGCGCGCCTCCGCTTCGAGAACGGCGTCGTCGTCGAGGCGACCGCGACGTCGAACGAGGCGTACATGCACTCCGTGCTCGACACCGACGAGGGGGCGCGCCGCCTCGGCGAGCTCGGCGTCGGGTGCAACCCGGGCATCCAGCGCTTCATGCGCAACACGCTGTTCGACGAGAAGATCGAGGGCACCGTCCACCTCGCGCTCGGCGCGGGCTTCCCGCCGCTCGGCGGCACGAACGTCTCGACGGTGCACTGGGACATCGTCAAGGACCTGCGCCGGGGCGGCCGGATCGAGCTCGACGGGAAGCTCGTCCAGCAGGACGGCCGCTGGCTCGTCTAGTGGACGACCGCATCCGTCGTTACGCCGAGCTGCTCGTCGACCGCTGCGTCGAGGTGCGGCCGGGCTGGCAGGTGGTCGTGAACGCGCAGGTGTGGGCGCGGCCGCTCGTCGAGGAGGTGCAGCGGCTGATCGCGCAGCGCGGCGCGTACGCGATCACGCTGCTCTCGTACGACACGGTCGGCGGCGCGTGGGCGCGCGCGGCGCCCGAAGAGCTGCTCGCGACGCCGGCGCCGATCACGCAGCGGCTGCAGGCGACGGCCGACGCGTTCATCGTCGTCGTCGCGCCCGAGAACACACGCGACGGCACCGACGTCTCGCCGGAGCGCGCCGCGCTCGCGGGCCGCGCGGCGCGGACGATCCGCGACCGCATGACGGCGATGGACGTCCCGTGGGTGGCGTGCCAGTTCCCGACGCACGCGCTCGCGCAGGACGCCGGCATGCCGCTCGACGACTTCGCCGAGCTGCTCTACGGCGCGTGTCTCCTCGACTGGGACGAGGAGGCGCGCAAGCTGCGCGTGATCGCAGACCACTTCGACGAGGCGTCCGAGGTGCGCATCGTCGGCGAGGGCACCGATCTCCGGCTCGGCATCGAGGGCCGGCGGTGCGCAATCGACGACGGGCACATCAACCTGCCGGGCGGCGAGGTGTTCATGTCGCCGCTCGAGGATGCGACGGAGGGCATCGTCTCGTTCTCGGAGTTCCCGGCCGTTTACTTCGGCCAGGAGGTCGAGGGCGCGTGGCTCCGGTTCGAGGGCGGTCGCGTCGTGGATGCAGGCGCGCGCCGGAACGAGGACTATCTTCTTGCAACCCTCGACACCGACCCGGGCGCGCGTGTGCTGGGCGAGCTCGGGATCGGGTGCAATCCTGGTATCACGCGCCATATGAAGAACACGCTCTTCGACGAGAAGATCTACGGGACGATCCACCTCGCCGTCGGCCGGTCGTACACCGTCACCGGCGGCACGAACGAGAGCTCGGTGCACTGGGACATGGTCAAGGATCTCCGGGCCGGCGGGAGCATCTACCTCGACGGCGGGCTCGTGCAGCGCAACGGCGAGTGGACGTTCGCGATGGCCGCGCATGCGTGACCCGCGCGTCGACGAGTACGCGCGCCTGCTCGTCGACCGCAGCGTCGGCGTGCAGCCGGGATGGCAGGTCGTCGTGCGCTCGACGCACCTCGCGCGGCCGCTCGTCGAGGCGCTGCTCGAGGAGATCGGGCGCCGCGGCGCCTACCCGGTCCTGCAGATGACGTTCGAGTCGGTCGGCGGCCCGTTCGAGCGCGTCGCCCCGGTCGAGCTCGTCGGCGAGGTCTCGCCGATCCAGCGCCACGTGTGGGAGCACTGCGACGCGTTCATCACGGTGTGGGCGCCGGAGGCGACGACGGAGGGCGCGGAGCTCTCGGAGGAGCGGCGGCAGGCGCTGGAGGAGCGCGCGAAGCCGCTGCGCGCACGCACGATGACGATGGACGTGCCGTGGGTGATCGCCGAGTACCCCGTGCAGGCGACGGCGCAGGACGCGGGCATGTCGCTCGAGGAGTACGAGGAGTTCCTCTGGGGCGCGGTGCTGCTCGACTGGGACGCCGAAGCGCAGAAGATGCGGCGCATCGCGGAGGTGTTCGACGCAGCGGAGGACGTGCGCATCGTCGGCGAGGGCACCGACCTCACGCTCTCGCTCGCCGGCCGGACGGGCGCGGTCGACGACGGCCACGTGAACATGCCGGGCGGCGAGGTCTTCTACTCGCCGGTGGAGGACTCGGCGAGAGGCGAGATCACGTTCTCGGAGTTCCCGGCCGTGTACTTCGGCCAGGAGGTCGAGGGCGCGCGCTTCGTGTTCGAAGGCGGCCGCATCGTGGAGGCGACGGCGACGAGCGGGCAGGACTTCCTCATCGAGACGCTCGACACCGACGAGGGCGCGCGCCGGCTCGGCGAGCTCGGCATCGGCTGCAACCCCGGCATCCAGCGCTTCATGAAGAACGTCGGCTTCGACGAGAAGATCGACGGCACCGTGCACCTCGCCGTCGGCAACTCGTACTCGTTCACCGGCGGCACGAACGCGAGCGCCGTCCACTGGGACATCGTGAAGGACCTGCGCCCGGGCGGCCGCATCTACGCCGACGGCCGGCTCGTGCAGGAAAACGGCAAGTGGCTCCTCGACGAGGCGTGACCGTGTGGACGAAAAGGTGCGAAATCGGCACACGCGCGACACGCGGCCGGCGCTAGTTTCGAGCGTGAACGGCGCGAGAGCGCCGGCCGGGAACCCACTCCCCCTCGGGAGGGTGGGGGGACTGCGGGTGGGGCCGCGCGCGCGTCAACAAACAAGAGGCCTGCGGCTTCGCCTCAGGCGGCCGGCGGCGCGACCTGGACTGCCGCGACCTCGCCCGCGAGGCGCGCGTTGCCCACCACGAGGTCGCGGTTCGCGCGCAGCGTGCGGCCGCCGCTCTCGCGGTGGAGGTAGGCGAGCACGAACGGTGTCACCGCCTGCCCGTGCACGCCCTGCGCCTCGGCGTCCGCGAGCGCACGCTCGATCAGGGGCTCGACGTCGTCGAGCGAGTCCTCCGGCGGCCGTCCGAGCAGCAGACCGCCGCCGAGCAGCTCCCAGTGCGCGGACGCGATCCGCGCCGCCTCGTCCGCCGTCTCGACGCGCGCCGACACCGGCGGCCCGCCGCGCGCCGCGTAGAAGAGCGGCAGCTCGTCGGTGCGCCACCCGAGCACGGGCACGCCGAGCGTCTCGAGCAGCTCCGCCGTGGCCGGCACGTCGAGCAGCGACTTCACACCCGACGACACCACGAGCGCCTGCGTCTGCGCGAGCTGCTGCAGGTCGGCCGACACGTCGGGCGGCGTCGGCCACCCGCGGTGCACGCCGCCGAGGCCGCCCGTGCCCATGAACTGGATGCCGGTCGCGTTGCACACCGCCAGCGTCCCGCCCACCGTCGTCGCGCCGATCGCGCGTTGCACGACGGCCGCGCCGAGGTCGCGCGGCCCGACCTTGCGCGCGGACGCGCCGAACTCGCCGAGCTCCTCCTCCGTGAGCCCGACGACGATCTCGCCGCGCAGCACGCCGATCGTCGCCGGCACCGAGCCGGCGGCGCGCACCGCCTGCTCCGACGCGCGGCCGACCTCGACGCCCTCGCCGGGCGGGAAGCCGTGCGCCTGTCTCTTATACACATCTGACGCTGCCGACGACTCTGTG
>JBKPLI010000163.1:0-5556 GCA_046731555.1 Actinomycetota bacterium
AGCGCGAAGCCGCCCGCGCCGTGATGCAGCGTGTCGCGGACGAGCGTCGGCACGCCGCCGATCCACGTCCCGGACGAGATCGTGACCGCGACGCCGAGGACGATCACGGCGATCGCGAGCGCGCGCCGCGGCGCGAGCGCCGCGAGCCCTTCGCGGATGTGCGGGGCCTCCGCATGCGCGCTGCGGCCGTGACCGCTCCGGATGCGTGCGATGAGCAGCGCCGAGACGAGGAACGACACGGCGTTGACCGCGAAGAATGCGCTGACCGGGAGCACGAGCACGAGCGCCGCGGCGAGCGCCCAGCCGCCGATCGAGAGCGTCTGCACCGTCGCCTGCACGACCGCGTTCGCCTGCTGCACGTTCGCGCGGTCGACGAGCGACGGGAGCAGCGCGCCGTACGCGGGCGCGAAGTAGCTCGTGGCGGTCTCGAGGAGGAACGCGGCGATCACGAGACCCCAGATCGGCAGGTGCCCCGCGAGGCCCGCGACCGCGATCGGGACCAGCGTCGCAACGCGGGCGAGATCGGCGGCGACCATCAGCCGCTTGCGGTCGAACCGGTCGGCGGCGACGCCGCCGTGCAGCCCGAACACGAGCGCGGGGATGCTGTCCGCGAGGCGCACTGCGACCACGCCCAGCGGCCCGGCCGCATCGAGCGCGAACCACATGAGCGCGATGTAGTGCAGCGCGTCGCCGAGCTCGCTCGCGGATACCGCCAGGTAGAGGCTGCGGAAGTCCGGCCGCGCGAGGAGGTGCAGCGCGCGCCGCCGAGGCGGCGCGGGAGAGTCGGCGGTCTCGAGCTCGCGTTCGACGTCGAGGACGGGATCGGACATCGGCGTCTGAGTCTGCCGCGAGCGGCGGCTCGGGCGCGGCGGGCCTCGATCGCGAGCCTGTGGACGAAAAGGCACGAAGTTGGCGCGATGGACACCTTGCGCCGGCCCATCCCCGCGGCGACGATGACTGTGGGTGGTGGGTGGTCTGGTCCCCACCCTGGGTGGGGCCGTGGCCCGAGGCCCGCGGCCGGCCGGCGCCGACCGCGAAGCTAGACTCGCGCCGTGATCGGGACGCGCGCCCTGACCGGCGGCGACCTGACGGTCGACGACGTCTGGGCCGTCGCCGTCGAGGTGCGGCCGGTCTCGCTGGCCCCCGTGGCGCTCGACCGCATGCGTGCCGCACGCGAGCTCGTGGAGCGCGCCGCGCACGGCGCGAGCGAGCACACGTACGGCGTCAACACCGGATTCGGCCGCTTCGTCTCGAAGACGATCCCGCCGGAGCTGACCGAGGAGCTGCAGCTCCGTCTGCTGCGCTCGCATGCGTGCGGCGTCGGCGTGCCGTATCCCGACGAGGTCATACGTGCCGCGATGCTCCTGCGCGGCAACGCGCTCGCGAAGGGCAACTCCGGCGCGCGCGTCGCCACCGTCGAGCTCCTGCTCGACTGCCTGAACCGCGGCGTGCTTCCGCGCGTCCCGTCGCGCGGTTCGGTCGGCGCGTCGGGCGACCTCGCGCCGCTCGCGCACCTCGCGCTCCCGCTCGTCGGCGAGGGCGAGGCGACCGTCGACGGCGAGCTACTGCCGGGCGCGGAGGCGCTCGCGCGCGTCGGGCTCGAGCCCGTGCGCCTCGCGGCGAAGGAAGGCCTGTCGCTGATCAACGGCACGCAGTTCATGGCGGCGCAGGGCGCGCTCGGACTCGTCCGCGCGCGCCGTCTCGCGAAGGCCGCCGACCTCGCGTGCGCCCTGTCGCTCGAGGCGCTGCAGGGCTCGCAGACGTCGTTCCTCCCGCAGGTGCAGGCGCTCCGCCCGCTGCGCGGCCAGGCCGTCGCGGCCGCGAACGTGCTGCGACTGCTCGAGGGGTCGGCGATCAACGATGCGCACAGGTGGTGCGACAAGGTGCAGGACGCGTACTCGCTGCGGTGCGCGCCGCAGGTGCACGGCGCGTCGCGCGACCTCCTCGACTACGTCGAGTACACGGTCGGCACCGAGCTGAACGCGGCGACCGACAACCCGCTCGTGCTCGTCGAGGACGAGTTGCTCGTGTCGGCCGGCAACTTCCACGGCCAGCCGCTCGCGTTCGCACTCGATGCGCTCGCGATGGCGGTGTCGGAGTTCGCGAACATCTCCGAGCGTCGCGTCGAGCGGCTCGTGAACCCGAACCTCAGCGACGGGCTGCCCGCGTTCCTCACGACCGACGGCGGCCTGAACAGCGGGTTCATGATCCCGCAGTACGTGGCGGCCTCGCTTGTCTCCGAGAACAAGTCGCTCTGCCACCCGGCGTCCGTCGACTCCATTCCGACGAGCGCGGGGCAGGAGGATCACGTGTCGATGGGCAACGCGTCCGGGCTGAAGGCGTGGCAGGTGCTCGCGAACTCGGAGCGGGCGCTCGCGATCGAGCTGCTCGCCGCGGCGCAGGCGGTCGAGTTCCTCGCGCCGCTCGAGCCTGGCCACGGGGCGCGGGCGACGCACCGCTTCGTGCGCACGCTGTCGCCGCGCCTCCGCGACGACCGCCCACTCGGCCCGGACATCGAGGCGGTTGCCGACGCGATTCGCGACGGGTCCATCGTCGCCGCGGTCGAGGCCGAGGTCGGTGTGCTCGGATGACGCGCATCCTCCGTTGGGGCGCGCCGGACCAGCCGCCGCCGAAGCGGCCGTACCGCGACAGCGTGATCCTGTACGCCGTGCTCGCGGTCGTGATCGTCGTCGTCGCGTGGTTGACGGGCGGAGGGGTCGCGCGCGCGGTCGTGTTCGCCGTGCTGTTCTTCGTGGTCGCGACCGCGTGGAGCGTGTGGAAGTGGCGCGAGCGGCTGCGGGCCGAGGCGCAGCGGGCCGAGAGCGGCGAGGACGCGCTGCCGTGACGACTGCCGCGTCGCTGGACCAGCTCGTCGAGTCGCTGTGCGGCGACCTGTCGGCGATCCGCGCGCCGCGCGGGACCGAGCTGAATGCGCGCTCGTGGTCGACGGAGGCGCCGCTCCGGATGCTGCTGAACAACCTCGATGCCGAAGTCGCGGAGCGTCCGGAGGAGCTCGTGGTCTACGGCGGCTCGGGTCGCGCTGCCCGTTCGCACGACGCGTTGCGTGCGATCGTCCGCACGCTGCTCCGGCTGCGCGAGGACGAGACGCTGCTCGTCCAGAGCGGCAAGCCGGTCGGCGTCTTCCGCACGCACGAGCACGCGCCTCGCGTCCTGATCGCGAACTCGCTCCTCGTCCCGAAGTGGGCGACGTGGGACGAGTTCCGGCGCCTCGAGGCGGAGGGGCTGACGATGTTCGGCCAGATGACGGCCGGCTCCTGGATCTACATCGGCACCCAGGGGATCCTGCAGGGCACGTACCAGACGTTTGCCGCGGCCGGGCAGAAGCACTTCGGCAGCCCCGACTTGACCGGCCGGACGATCCTCACCGCCGGTCTCGG
Source organism: Actinomycetota bacterium (assembly GCA_046731555.1). Lineage (GTDB taxonomy): Bacteria > Actinomycetota > Thermoleophilia > Gaiellales > Gaiellaceae > PALSA-600. The sequence continues at coordinate 3,399 of JBKPLI010000163.1, forward strand.
CGGCATGGGCGGCGCCCAGCCACTCGCGGCGACGCTCGCGGGTGCCGCCGCGCTCTGCATCGAGGTCGACCCGACGCGGATCGAGCGTCGCCTGCAAACCCGGTACGTCGACGAGGCAACCGACTCGATCGACGACGCGCTCTCGCGCGTACGCGCGGCTGCGAGCGAAGGGCGGGCGCTGTCCGTGGCGCTGCTCGGCAACGCGGCCGAGATCGTGCCGAGACTGTCACAAGAGCGTGAATTCTTCGATCTCGTCACCGACCAGACGGCGGCGCACGATCCGCTGACCGGCTACATCCCGATCGGCCTCGACGTCGCCGAAGCCGCTTCGCTGCGCGCTTCCGACCCGTCGGAGTACCTGCGCCGCGCCCGCGAATCGATCGTTGCCCATGTCGAAGGGCTGCTCGAGTACGTCGGAATGGGCAGCTACGTTTTCGACTACGGCAACAACCTGCGAGGTGAGGCCCGTGAAGGTGGCGTAACGGAGGCGTTCACATATCCGGGCTTCGTCCCGGCCTATATCCGGCCGCTCTTCTGCCGCGGCGTCGGCCCGTTCCGGTGGGCCGCACTGTCCGGCGACCCGGCCGACATCGCGACGATCGACGCGGCGCTCCAGGAGCTCTTCCCGGGCGACGAGCTGCTGCAGCGCTGGCTCGAGCTCGCCCCGTCACGAGTCGCGTTCCAGGGCTTGCCGGCGCGCATCTGCTGGCTCGGTTACGGCGACCGTGCTCATGCGGGGCTTGCGATCAACGAGCTCGTGCGGTCCGGCCGCGTCCGCGCACCGGTCGTGATCGGGCGCGACCACCTCGACTCCGGCTCGGTCGCGTCGCCGTACCGCGAGACCGAGGCGATGCGCGACGGCTCCGACGCAATCGCGGACTGGCCGATCCTCAACGCGCTCCTCAACACCGCTGCGGGCGCGACGTGGGTCAGCGTCCACCACGGCGGCGGCGTCGGCATCGGCAACTCGATCCACGCCGGCATGGTCGTCGTCGCCGACGGCACGGACGCGATGGCCGAGCGCCTGGAGCGTGTGCTGACGACCGACCCCGGCACCGGCGTCGTCCGGCATGTCGACGCCGGCTACGCGGAGGCGGAGGCCGCCGCGAGCGAGCACCGCCTCCGCGTGCCGATGCAGCGCGACGAGTGATCGCGCCCTCGTGACGCGGCTGCTCGTCCGCGACCTCGCGCAGCTCGCGACGCCGTCGGCTGCCGCGGCGCCGCTGCGCGGTAGCGCGCTCGGCGACGTCGAGGTCACGGCCGACGCGTACGTCCTCTGCGAGGACGGGCGCGTGACCGCTGCCGGCTCGATGCGCGAGCTCGCGCTGCTCGACGGCGACGTCGTCGAGCTCGACGGTCGCGGTCTCTGTGCCGTCCCCGGCCTCGTCGACTGCCACACCCATCCGGCGTGGGCGGGCGACCGCGTGCACGAGTTCTCGCTCCGCGCCCGCGGGGCGAGCTACGAGGAGCTGCACGCCGCCGGCGGCGGCATCCTCGCCACGGTCGACGCGACCCGCGCCGCCGCCCACGACGGCACGCTCGACGACCGTGTGCACCTCCACGCGGGCTGGATGCTGCGCAACGGCACCACGACGTGGGAGGGCAAGTCGGGCTACGGCCTCGACCGCGAGACCGAGCTGGCATCGCTCCGCGCGGTCCGCGACGCGGGCGGCGTCCCGACCTGGCTCGGCGCACACGCGGTGCCGCCGGAGTTCGACGACGCGGACGCCTACCTCGAGTACGCCCTCGCCGAGGTCCTCCCGGAAGCCGCGAAGCTCGCCCGGGCGGCCGACGTCTTCCTCGAGCGCGGCGCGTTCGACGCGGCAGAGGCACGCCGGTACCTGACCGCCTGCGCGGACGCCGGCCTCGCGCTGCGTCTCCACGCGGACCAGTTCACGGAGGCCGGCGGCGTCCCGCTCGCGATCGAGCTCGGCGCAAGCTCGGTCGACCATCTCGAGGCGACCGGGCCCGACCGCGTGCGCGCGCTCGCGCGGTCGGACGTGGTCGGCGTCCTCCTGCCGGCGAGCGCGCTCGTGCTCGGCCGGCCGATGCCGCCTGCCCGGGCGCTCGTCGACGCCGGCGCGGCGATCGCGCTCGCAACCGACTTCAACCCCGGGAGCGCGTTCTGCGAGAGCCTCCCGCTCGTCTGCGCGCTCGC
>JBKPLI010000164.1:0-5685 GCA_046731555.1 Actinomycetota bacterium
CGACCGCGGCGAGCAGCCGGTACGGGACGTCGCGCCCGGCCGCCGCCGCGACGCGCAGCATCCCGCGGCTGCGTGCGTCGAGCCCTGCGAACCGCCGCAGCAGCACGTCGCGCAGGACGAGCGGCAGCCGCTCGTCGCCGCGCACCGACGCCGCGTAGAGCTCCTCGGCGAAGAACGGGTTGCCTTCCGAGCGGTCGAAGATCTCGTCCGTCAGCTCCGTGGGCAGCCGCTCGCTCGCGGCGGCGGCCTCGAGCAGCGCCTCGATCTCGTCGTGCGCGAGCGGCCGGAGCGCGATCACGTCGGCCGCGGTCCGCAGCGCCTCGGGCGGGCGCAGCTCGTCGCCGCGGTACGTCGCGACGACGAGGATGCGGCTGTCGCCGACCGCCTGCGCGAGGAACGCCGTCAGGTCGAGCGTGGAGCCGTCGGCCCAGTGCAGGTCCTCGAGCACGAGCACGAGCGGCGCCGCTGCGGCGACGCGCTGCAGCGTCTCGAGCACCTCTTCGAACAGACGCAGCTGCGCGTCGGCCTCGGCCTCCGGCGCGGCCGGCAACCCGCCGACGTGTCGCAGCGCATCGGCGAACGGCAGGTACGGCAGGCCGGCGCCGACGAGGTCGATGCAGCGCCCCGAGAGGACGTTCGCGCCGCCGGCCCGCGCCCGCTCCGCGAGCTCCGCGACGAGGCGCGTCTTGCCGATGCCGGCGTCGCCGGTGACGAGCACCGTCGACCCGCGCCCGTCTGCCGCCTGTTCCAGCGCCGCCCCGAGACGGTCCAGCTCGCCGATCCTGCCGACGAGCCGCACGGTGGAGGATCCCGCCTCCATACCGCCTTCATTAAAGGCCCGGGCCGCCCGGGGCTCAAGGCGTCAGACCGGGGCGACGAGGCGGGCGGCGACGCTTTCCCAGGACCAGCGAGCGACCACGGCGCGGCGTGCGGCCGCGCGCAGCTCCTCGCGGTCGGCCGCCGGAAGCGACAGCAGCTCGACGAGCTTCGCGCGCAGGTCGGCGACGTTGCCCGTCTCGAACGCGGCGAGGTGCCGCAGCCGCTCGGGGTACTCCTCCTCGAGCCCGGCCGCGACCTCGGCGAGGCCGGAGTGCCGCGCGACGAGCGGCGGGCAGCCGGTCGCGGCCGCCTCGGCGGCGACCATGCCGAACGCCTCCGGGAAGATCGACGGCACGACGCTCACGTCGGCGAGCGGCAGCAGGTGCACGAGGTGCCGGTGCTCGAACGGCCCCGGGAAGAGCGTGCTCGGCGGCGCCATCTCCTCCAGCTCGCGGCGCCAGTCGCCGAAGCCGACGATCACCGCGCGCGCGTCGAGGTCGCGCAGCACCTCGAGCAGGAGGTGCACGCCCTTGTTGCGGATGAGCTTGCCGAAGTAGACGACCGTCGGCGCGTCGCCCTCGAGGAACGCAGCGAGCCTCTCGGCGTTCCCTTCGTCCGGCAGCCGCTCCTGCGCGTTGTCCGGGTTCGGCGGGTCGCGCTCGGCCTCGGCGAGCAGCTCCGCGAGCGCCTCGTCGCGCGGCTGCGGCGCGAATTCGTCGATGTCGACGCCCGGCGGCACCTCGTACACGTCGTGCACGTGGCCGACGACCTCCTCCAGCACGTTGCGGATGTGGTTCGAGCCGACGTACGTCGCGTCGGCGCGCGCGAGCGCCTCTCGTCCCCACGCCTCGAGCTCCGGCCGGCCGCGCATGGAGTACTCGAGCTCGGAGCCGTGCGCCTTCACGCGGAACGGCTCGCCCGTCGCTGCGCCGACCGGCCCGCCCATCAGCACGTGGTTCGTGAAGACCAGGTCGGCCGGCAGCAGGTCGCGCAGCGCGGAGGCGTTCGCGTCGACGTACGCGCGCTTCTCGTCGTCGGTGAAATCCTGCAGGTACTTCGGGTTCAGGCCCTCGTAGCGGTCGAGGACGAAGACCGGGAGCAGCCCGCCGGGCAGGTCGGGACGCACGGTGCGCGCGGCGCCGATGTCGACCTCCTCGGGCCGGCGGTCCTGCGAGACGACGGTGACGTCGTGTCCCGCACTGCTCCACGCCCGCGCAAGCGCCCGGGTGTAGACGTTCGACCCAGTCCCTCCAAGGAGGTACCCGTGCCAGAGCAGGATCTTCAAGTCCGAAGTGTCACGAGCCGATAAGGAAGGCGTCCCGTCAACGCCGTTCCAGGAGTTTGCATGAAGGCCCTTCGCCTTGCCCTCCTCGTCGCGCTCCTCACGCTCCTCGGTGGGACCGTCGCGTTCGGGCTGCCGGGAACAGACGGCCGTGCGCTCGCGGACGGCACGACGAGCGCGTCGAGCGAGGACTACTCCGTCGACGAGCCCGTCGACGACGACACGCCCGTCGTCGCGCCGCAGCCGGGCCGAATCGTGCACGGCAAGAAGCGGGCCGACCACCTGCGCGGCGGCACGGGCAACGACCGGCTCTTCGGCGAGGGCGGCAACGATGTCCTCGAGGGCGGGATCGGCAACGACTTCCTCGACGGCGGCCCCGGCGGCGACCGCCTCACGGGCGGCCCGGGCCTCGACGGACTCGTCGGCGGCGACGGCAACGACACGCTCAACGCGCGCGACGGTCAGCGCGACATGGTCGCCTGCGGCCCCAGCTTCGACGTCGCGATCCTCGATCGGTTCGACAAGCCGATCGGCTGCGAGGCGGTCTCCCGTTAAGCGCGTGTTGAGGAACCTCGTCCCGGACGAGGTTGCTCAACGGAAACGCAACCTACGTGAGGTGGAAGTAGAGCGCGTGCAGCAGCTCGACGGCCGGGTTCGACGTGTGCACGGTCACGTCTGAGGGGACGTCGAGGAGCGCTTCCGAGTAGTTGAAGATGATGCGCACGCCCGCGTCGACGAGGTCGTCGGCGGCGCGCTGCGCGGCGCCCGCGGGGACGGCGAGCACACCGACCACGATGTTCTTCTCGCGCACGACGTCCTTCAGCCGGCGGTAGTCGACGACCTCGCTCTGGCCGACGCCCTCGCCGATCTTGCGGGCATCCGTGTCGAAGACCGCGGCGATGTTGATGCCGTGCTCGGCGAAGATCGGCGAGCTGACGATCGCCTGGCCGAGGCGGCCGGCACCGACGAGGGCGATGTTGTGCTGGCCCTGCGTGCGCAGGATCTTCCGGATCTCGGCCAGGAGGCCGTCGATCGAGTAGCCGACGCCCCGCTTCCCGAACTTGCCGAAGTTCGACAGGTCGCGACGGATCTGCGTCGCGTTGATGTTCGTGTAGTCCGCGATCTCCTGCGAGGAGATCCGGTCCTTCCCCATCTTCTTCGCCTGCGTCAGCACCTGGAGGTAGCGCGAAAGGCGTGCCGCGACGCCGACCGTGACGCGATTCTCGGCCACGCGAGCTCCTTCGTTCGGGATGGTTTGCAACATGCACGAACCATTGTGCCCGAAGGCTCCAGGCCACGGGTTCAGTCGTTACAAACTCCTCACTTCGAGGAGACTTTGTGCAGCAGTCGATCGGCGTCCACGTAGTAGACGAAAGCGCGCTCGCCGTCGATCTCGACCACCGGGAGCCACTCACGGTAGCGACTCTCCAGCTCCGGCACGCCCGTGACGTCGACCTCCTCGAGCTCGAAGGCCGCCTGCTCGCGGACCCGCTCGACCTGGGCCCGCGCCCGCTCGCAGAGCGAGCAGTCACGGCCGACGTAGAGAGTGACCTGCGTCAGGGGTAGAGGCCGCGGGTGACGGTCGCCTCGGCGACGCGCTGGACGGCGAGGCCGTAGGCGGCGAGCCGCATCGAGACGCCGCGCTGCTCCCGGACGGCCCAGGTCTCCTCGAAGGCGCGCGTCGTGATCTCGTTCAGGCGCGCGTTGACCTCCTCCTCCTTCCAGAAGTACTCCTGGAGGCCCTGCACCCACTCGAAGTACGAGACGACGACGCCGCCGGCGTTCGCGAGCACGTCCGGGAGGACGAGCACGCCGTTCGCCTCGAGGATCTCGTCGCCGGCCGGCGTGATCGGACCGTTCGCGCCCTCGACGATCGTCTTCGCCTTTACGCCGTCGGCGTTGTCGCCGGTGACCACCTGCTCGAGAGCGCACGGCGCGAGCACGTCGCAGTCGACGAGCACGAGCTCGTCGTTCGTGATCCGGTCGCCGCCGTTCCAGTCCGCGAACGTCCCGCCCTCGCGCTTGTGCACGAACGCCGCCTCGACGTCGACGCCGTTCGGGCTGTGGACGCCGCCCGTCGAGTCCGACACGGCCACGACCCTCGCGCCGAGGTCGCGGACGAAGCGGGCGAAGTACGAGCCGACGTTGCCGAAGCCCTGCACCGCGACGCGCAGGCCGTCCATCGACCGGTTCTGCTTGCGCAGCGCCTCCTGCAGCGAGAAGAGCGCGCCGCGCGCGGTGGCCTCCTCGCGGCCGAGCGACCCGCCGATCGTGAGCGGTTTGCCGGTGACGACGCCGAGCACCGAATGGCCCTGGTTCATCGAGAACGTGTCGAAGATCCACGCCATCACGGCCGGGGTCGTGCCCACGTCCGGTGCGGGAATGTCCTTCTCCGGGCCGATCAGGTTCACGATCTCCGACGTGTAGCGGCGCGTCATGCGCTCGAGCTCGCCGCGCGACATCCGCTTCGGGTCGCAGATCACGCCGCCCTTCGCGCCGCCGAACGGGAGGCCCATGAGCGAGCACTTCCACGTCATCCACATCGAGAGCGCCTTGACCTCGTCGAGGGTGACGTCGGGGTGGTAGCGGATGCCGCCCTTCGACGGGCCCCGCGCGATGTTGTGCGTGACGCGGTACCCACGGAACGCGCGCACGCTCCCGTCGTCCATGGTCGTCGGGATCGAGACCTCGACGGCCTTCTTGCACTCCTGCAGCACGTTGACGAGCCGGTCGTCGATGCCGAACGTGTCGGCGACCTTCCGGAGCTGCAGCTGCGCGATCCGGAAGGGGTTCTCTCTCAGATGGGACTCGCGCGCCTCTTCGAGCGTGGCCATTCCTCGCTCCTCTCGCCGCCAGACCGCGCGCAGCCTACTCGATCTGGAAACGGACGAGCGCGCGGCTCGGCTTGCCCACGAGTGTCGGCCAGGCGGCAAGCCGCAGCTCGTACCGGCCCGGCTCGAGCGGCTTTCCCTCGGGGTCGCGGCCCGTGATCCCGAACGTGTAGGAGCCCGGCAGGAGGTCCTGGAGGCGCGCGAGGCGGCCGACGAACCTGCCGGTTGCCTCGTAGAGGAGGACGTCGAGCCTCGAGACGGGCTGCACCTGCACGCCGCGGTCGTCGACGAGGCGCCCGGCCTGGATCTCGAGCACGGCGGGTGCGACGTCCGATGGCTTGAACGAGTCGTCGCGGAGGTGCACGCGCGCGAGCAGGTTGCCGGCGTAGTGGCGGAAGCCGATCGCCCAGGGCACGCGCAGCGGCTGGCCGCCGTCGGGCGCGATGCGGAGGACGCCGGTCGAGACGCGGTCGCGCCCCGCGGCCGACGCGCGCGCGGTGATCCGCACGGTCGCGGTGCGGCCGACGCGCAGCACGAGCCGCGTCGGCTCGACGGTGAACGCGAGCAGCTCGGACTCGCCCCGCGACGGCACCGCGCTCAGGCTCAGATGCAGCCGGCGCGTCGAGACGTTGCGCACGACGACCGTGCGGGTCGCGCTCCACTTCGGCCCCTCCCACGTGCCGAACCCGAGCGTCGTCGGCAGGGCGGACACCTCGCCGGCCGCGCTCGCACCGACGTCGAGCAGGCCTGCGC
>JBKPLI010000165.1:0-10051 GCA_046731555.1 Actinomycetota bacterium
TTGTAGAAGTTCTGGCCGCGCGCGCCCATGCCGCCGACGTAGAACGAGTAGTACTGCTTGAGCGCGTCGCGGCCCGACTCGACGTCGTCCGTCACGACCGCCGGCACCGCCGGCGCGATATCGAACCCGTCGCGCGCGCGCTCGAGCGGGAACACGTCGGCCGCGCGCTCGGGCGACCAGAAGATCGGCAGCCACCCGTCGGCGAGGTCGAACGCCGCCTCGACCGCCTTCGGGCCGATCGACGCGAGGTAGATCGGGATCTCCGCGCGCACCGGCCGCGCCATCAGCTTCAGCGCCTTGCCGAGCCCGGTCGCGCCGTCGCCCGAGTACGGGATGTCGTAGTGCGGCCCGTGGTGCTCGACGACATCGCGCCGCAACGCCGCGCGCACGATCTCGACGTACTCCCGCGTCTTCGCAAGCGGCTTCCCCCACGGCTCGCCGTGCCAGCCCTCGACCACCTGCGGCCCCGACGTCCCGAGCCCGAGCAGGAAGCGACCGCCCGACAGGAGGTCGAGCGTCGCCGCGGTCATCGCCGTGTTCGTCGGCGTGCGGCCGGGGATCTGCATGATCGCCGAGCCGAGCTTCAGCGTCGTCGTCGTCGCCCCGAGCCACGCGAGCACCGAGACGGCATCCGTCCCCCACGCCTCCGCGGCCCACGCCGAGTCGTACCCGAGCCGCTCGGCCTCCTGGGCGAGCTCGATGCCCTCGAGCGGGCTCGTGCCGGGCGGCGGATAGCCCATGTAGAAGCCGAGCTTCATGCCGTGCGATGCTACGGCAATGACCGTCACGGATCTCGCACCCACGCAGGACGTCGCCGAGCTGCGCGCCCGCTACCGCGCGTTCATGGACGAGCACGTGTACCCGAACGAGGACCGCATCGCGCGCGAGGACGACGAGGCGCTCGCGCTCGTCGACGACCTGCGCGACAAGGCGAAGGCCGAAGGGCTCTGGGCGCCGCACGTCCCGCCCGAGGCAGGCGGCACCGGCACCGGGTTCCTCACGTATGCGTACTTGAACGAGGAGATCGGCCGCTCCGCGTGGGCGCAGCTGATCTTCGGCTGCCAGGCGCCGGACGCCGGCAACGCCGAGATCCTGCACATGTTCGGGACGCCCGAGCAGAAGGAGCAGTTCCTCGCGCCGCTCGTGGCCGGCGAGGTGCGTTCGTTCTTCTCCATGACCGAGCCCGAGGTGCCCGGCTCCGACCCGACGACCCTCCGCACGCGCGCCGTGCAGGACGGCGACGAGTGGGTGATCGACGGGCACAAGTGGTTCTCGTCGGGCGCCGAGGGAGCGGGGTTCGGGATCGTGATGGCGGTCACCGACCCCGACGCGCATCGGCACGCGCGCGCGACGCAGATCCTCGTGCCGGCCGACACACCGGGGCTCGAGGTCGTCCGGCCCGTCCCGGTGATGGGCCACCGCGGCCGCGGATGGTCGACGCACTGCGAGGTGACCTACACGGGCGTGCGCGTGCCCGTCGCGAACACGCTCGGCGCGCCGGGCGCCGGCTTCCTGATCGCGCAGAAGCGGCTCGGCCCCGGGCGGATCCACCACGTCATGCGCTGGCTCGGGCAGATGCAGCGCGCGTTCGAGCTCATGTGCCGCTACTCGCTCGAGCGCGAGGCGTTCGGCGGCCCGCTCGCCGACAAGCAGACGGTGCAGAACTGGATCGCCGACAGCGCGGCCGAGATCCAGGCGTGCCGGTTGATGACGCTCGACGCCGCGCACAAGATCGACGCGGGCGACGAGGCGCGCGTCGAGGTCTCGACGATCAAGTTCTACGCGGCGCGCGTGCTCAACGAGGTCATCGACCGCGCGATCCAGGTCCACGGCGCGCGCGGCCTGACCGATGAAACGCCGCTCGCGGCGATGGCGAACGCGGCGCGCGCCGGGCGCATCTACGACGGCCCGGACGAGGTGCACCGCATGGTCGTCGCCCGGCGGATCCTGAAGGCGTTCCGCGACGGCGACGGCTGGACGTTCTCCTAACGGTTTCCTAACGGAACCTGGTCCCGGACCAGGTTCGGTTAAGAGCGCTCCGCCTCGCGCTGCCGCAGCTCGATGCGGCGGATCTTGCCGGTGAGCGTCTTCGGGAGGTCGTCGACGAACTCGATCTCGCGCGGGTACGCGTACGCGCCGATGCGCGAGCGCGCGTGCTCCTGCAGCTCGCGCGCGAGCTCGTCGGAGGGCTCGTAGCCCGGCGCGCAGCGGACGAACGCCTTCACGATCGCGCCGCGCCGCTCGTCCGGCTTCGCGACCGCCGCCGCCTCGACCGCGGCCGGGTGCTCGACGAGCGCCGACTCGACCTCGAACGGGCCGATGCGGTAGCCGGCCGAGATGATCACGTCGTCGTTGCGTCCCTCGTACCAGACGTAGCCGTCCTCGTCGCGCCGCGCGACGTCGCGCGTGTGGAACCAGTCGCCGCCGAACGTCTCCTCGCTCTCCTCGGGCCGCTGCCAGTACCCGATCGGGTAATGCGGGTTCGAGCGGGCGCGCAGGCAGATCTCGCCGGTCTCGCCCTGCGGCACGGGCTGCTCGTCCTCGTCGAGGAGCTCGACGTCCCAGCCCGGCATCGGCCGGCCCATCGAGCCGAGGCGCACGTCCATCGTCGGGAAGTTCGCGCACAGCGGATAGCTCTCGGTCAGGCCGTAGTAGTCGAAGACGTCGATGCCGAACTGCGACCGGAACCAGCGGATCACCTCGGGGTTGAGCGGCTCGCCGGCGGAGCACGCGATCCGCAACGCGACGGACGGATACCGCTCGTGGACGTCGCCGAGGGCGGCCATGGCGCGGAGCGCCGTCGGCGTCGTGAACATGTTGCGAACGGCGTACTTCTCGAGCACGTACAGCGTCTGTGCCGGGTCGTAGCCGCCCTTCCGCGCGAAGACGACGATCGGGACGCCGAAGCGCCACGGCGCGAGGATGCCCGGCACGATCCCCGCGATCCACGCCCACTCGCCCGTCGAGTGGAACGGCTCGTCGTCGCGCAGGTCGTGCGTCAGCTCGAACTCGTTGTGCGCGAGGAGGTAGCGGTGCGCGTGCAGGATCCCCTTCGCGAGACCGGTCGTGCCCGACGAGTAGTAGAGCTGCGCCGGGTCGTCGGCTGCCGTGTCGACGTTCTCGAAGCGATCGGATGCGTCGGCGAGGGCGCGGTCGAAGTCCTCGCCGACGACGAGCACGCGCTCGAGATCCGGCAGCTCGTCGCGCAGGCGGTCGATCCGCTCGCGGTTCTCCGCGTCGGTGACGACGACCTTCGCCCCCGCGTCGCGCAGGCGGTGCGCAATCGCCTCGTCGCCGTAGAGGATCGAGAGCGAGAGCAGGATCGCGCCGAGCTTGTACGCGGCGAGGAACGTCGCGGCAGACTCCGGCAGCGGCGGCAGCATCACCGCGACGCGGTCGCCGCGCTCGACGCCGGCCTCGCGCAGCACGTTCGCCGCGCGGTTCGCGAGCGACTGCATGTCGCCGAAGGTCAGCCGCCGCTCGTTGCCCTGCCAGTCCTCCCACAGCATCGCGAGCCGCGACGGATCGTGCTTGTCGAGCACGTCGGCGGCGATGTTGTAGCGGGCCGGGACCTCCCAGCGGAACGACCGCACCATCTCGTCGTAGGCGGCGGGATGGAAGCGGCGGTACGACTGGGCGGTCCCGGCCACGGCCGCCTCAGCTCGCCCGGTCCGCAGCTGCCGCGAGCGCGCGCTTCGCGAGCACGGTCGCGAGGTGGACGCGGTACTCGGCCGACGCGTAGGTGTCGCCCGTCGGCGCGTCCAGCGCCTCGGGGACGTGCTCGACCGCGGACGCGATCGCCTCCGTCGTCGGCGGCGAGCCGATGAGCGCCTTCTCGACGGCGGTCGCGCGCATCGGCGTCGGCATCGCGCCGCCGACGATCACGCGGACGCGCGTGCACGAGCCGCCCTCCACCGTGAGCACCGCCGCCGCGCCGACGACCGAGTAGCCCGACGCGGGATGCGGGTGCTTGGCGTACGCGCCGCCCATGCCGGGCTTCGTCACCGGTACGCGCACCTCCGTCACGAGCTCGCCGGTCGTGAGCGCGGTCGTGAAGATGCCGACGAAGCAGTCGCCGGCCGCGACGTCGCGCACCCCGTCCGGCCCCTGGACGACGATCGTCGCCTCGAGCGCTCGCAGCACCGTCGGGTAGTCGGCGCCCGGGTCGGCGTGCGCGACGCTGCCGCCGATCGTGCCGCGGTTGCGCACCTGCCGGTCGCCGATCCCGCCCGCGGCCTCCGCGAGCACCGGGCACGCCTCGCGTACCACGGCCGAGGCGGCCACGGACGCGTGCGTCGCGAGCGCACCGACGCGCAGCACGTCGCCGTCGCGCTCGATCCCGTCGAGACCCGGGATGCGCGAGAGGTCGACGAGCGCCGTGGGCGTCGCGAGCCGGAGCTTCATCATCGGCAGGAGGCTGTGACCGCCCGCGAGCGCGCGCACCTCCTCGTCCGAGGCGAGCAGGCCGATCGCCTCCTCGACGCTCGCCGGGCGGTGGTACGCGAACTCCGCGGGACGCATCGTGTAGGACATCGCTCCTCCTCTCCTCAGCTCTTCGCGTCGCGCATAGCGCGCCAGACGCGTTCGGGTGTGAGCGGCATGTCGACGTGTCGGATCCCGAGCGGCGCGAGCGCGTCCATCACTGCGTTCACGACCGCCGGCGTCGACGCGATCGCGCCGGTCTCCCCCGCGCCCTTGACGCCGAGCGGGTTCACGTCGGTCGGCGTCTCGGTGCGATCGAGCTCGAACGGCGGGAAGAACTCCGCCTTCGGGATCGCGTAGTCCATCAGGCTCGAGGTGAGCAGCTGCCCCTCCTCGTCGTAGACGGCGCCCTCCCACAGCGCCTGCGCGACGCCCTGCGCGATACCGCCGTGCACCTGCCCGTCGACGATGAGCGGGTTGATCACCTTGCCGACGTCGTCGACCGCGACGTAGCGCAGGAGCTTCACCTCGCCGGTCTCCGCGTCGACCTCGACGACCGCGATGTGCGTGCCGAACGGGAACGTGCAGTTCGGCGGGTCGTAGTACGCGGTGTCGTCGAGGAACGGCTCCTCGCCCTCGGGGAGGTCGTAGCCGAGCGCGGCCGTGCCGGCGATCTCCTGGATCGTCTTGCCGGTGTCGGGCGCGCCCTTCACGAAGACGCGGCCGTCCTCGTACTCGACGTCCTCGACCGCCGACTCGAGCATGTGTGCGCCGAGCCGGCGGGCCTTCGCCTTGATGCGCTGGATGCTGTTGTGCACCGCGACCGTGCCGACCGCGGCGCTGCGGCTGCCGTACGAGCCGTAGCCGAACGGCGTGCCGAGCGTGTCGCTGTGCTGCACGGTCACGTCCTCGAGCGGCACGCCGAGCTCGGAGGCGACGACCTGCGCGACCGTCGTCTCGTGCCCCTGCCCGTGCGACTGCGTCCCGACCGTGACGACGACCTTGCCCGTGAGGTGGACGCGCACGTTGGCGCTCTCCCACAGGCCGGCGCCCCAGCCCTCGCCGCCGGTGCCGATCCAGTTCGAGGGCGCGACGCCGCACAACTCGACGTACGTCGAGAAGCCGACGCCGAGGTAGCGCCCCTCCCCGCGCGCGGCCTCCTGCTCGCGGCGGAACGCGTCGTAGTCGGCGATCTCGAGCGCGCGCGCGAGCGGCTTCTCGTAGTCGCCGGTGTCGTACGAGAGCCCGTTGAGGATGCCCGGGTCGTACGGGAACGCGTCCGACGGGATGAAGTTCTTCCGGCGGACCTCGACCGGGTCGAGGTCGAGCTCGCGCGCGACGAGGTCCATCGCCCGCTCGACGACGTAGGTCGCCTCGGGCCGGCCGGCGCCCCGGTAGGCGTCGACCATGCCGGTGTTCGTGTACACCCCGACCACGCGGCAGTGGATGTTCGGGATGCGGTACGACCCCGAGAGCATCCGCCCGTAGAGCGTCGTCGGGATGCCGGGCGCGATCGTCGAGAGGATGCCGCCGAGGTTCGCGAACGTCTTCGCGTCCAGCGCCGTGATCGTGCCGTCCCGCTTCGCGCCGACGCGGACGTACGTGACGTGGTCGCGTCCGTGCGTCGTCGCCGTGTAGTTCTCGCTGCGGGTCTCCATCCACTTGATCGGCCGCCCGACCTTCTCGGCGAGCGCGGCCACGAGGACGTACTCGGGGTAGAGGAAGATCTTCGTCCCGAAGCCGCCGCCCACCTGCGGCGAGATGCAGCGCATCTTCGTCTCGGGGATGCCGAAGACGAACGCCGTCATGAGCAGGCGCATCACGTGCGGCGCCTGCGAGGTCATCCAGACCGTGTAGTCGCCGCTCGCGGGCTCGTACGTCGCGGCCGCGCCGCGCGGCTCCATCGGCGTCGGGATCAGCCGCTGGTTGACGAGCCGCTGCTCGACGACGACGTCCGCGTCGGCCAGCGCCTGCTCCGTCGCGTCGGCCACCCCGCACGTCCAGTCCATGACGACGTTCGACGCGGCGTTCTCGTGGATCTGCGGCGCGCCGTCCTCCGTCGCGCGCTCGACGTCGACGACCGCCTCCAGCGGCTCCCAGTCGACGTCGATGAGCGCGAGCGCGTCCTCGGCCGCGGTCTGCGACTCCGCGACGATCGCCGCGACGCCCGCTCCCGTGAACGTGACGCGGTCGATCTCGAGCGCGCGCGGCGTGGCGACGAAGTTCTCGACGCCCGCCGCCTGCCACGCGCACGGCAGCGGGTTCAGGTGCTCGAAGTCCTTGCCCGTGAACACGGCGACGACGCCGGGGCTTGCCTCGGCGCGCGACGCGTCGATGCCGCGGATGCGTGCGTGCGCGAACGGCGAGCGCAGGATCGCGACGTGCGCCATCCCGGTCAGCTGCAGGTCGTCGAGGTACTTCGCCGCGCCTGTGAAGAGCCGCGGGTCCTCGACGCGCTTGATCGGAGCGCCGATGAGCTCGGTCGTCGGTGTCTCGGTCGCCGCCATGTCAGCTCACCGCCCCTTCGGCCGTAAGCGCGGAGCGCACTGCGCGCACGATGTTCTCGTAGCCCGTGCACCGGCAGAGGTTCCCGGCGAGCGCGCGCCGGATCTCGTCGTCCGTCAGCTCGGTGCCGCCGTCCGCCAGCTCGATCGCGGTCATGATCATCCCGGGCGTGCAGAAGCCGCACTGCAGGCCGTGCGCCTCCCAGAAGGCCTCCTGCATCGGGTGGAGCCCGCCGTTCGCAGCCACTCCCTCGATCGTCCGGACCGCGCTCCCGTCTGCCTGGACGGCGAGCACGGTGCACGACTTCACCGCCTCCCCGTCGACGTGCACGGTGCACGCGCCGCACTGCGAGGTGTCGCACCCGATCTTCGTGCCCGTCAACCCGAGGTGGTCGCGGAGGTAGTCCACGAGCAGCGTCCGAGGCTCGACCTCTGCCTCGCGACGGACGCCGTTGACGGTGATCGCGACGGGTATCACAGAGATCTCCTTCCGTCGGCTCTACCGGTACGGGCCGACCATACCCGACCCCTCGCCGGGATTGCTACGCGCGCCGCGTGACCCGCTTGACGACGCGACGGGCCGACCGGATCAGCGCACCGAGGAAGAGCGAGATGCCGCCGACGGGCTTCGCGGGCGGCGGCGGAGGGGGCGCGGCGACGCCCTCCGCGGGCGCCGGCGTCGAGAGCTGCCGCTGCAGACAGTCGGCGAACTGCTGCGTCAGTTGCGCGGCGACGTCCTGGACCATGCCGCGCCCGTACTGCGCCACCGGGCCGGTGAGCGAGAGGTCGGTGACGACGTCGACGCGCGTGCCGCCGTCCGTCGCGGCGAGGCTCGACTCGATCGTCGCGCGTGCGCTGCCGCGGCCCTTCGCCTCGCGCGCGTTCGCCGACAGCTTGGAGGTGCGCGTCGCCTCGTCGGCCGACTCGCGCGCCACGTCGGTCGCGAAGAGGAGCGAGATCGGGCCGAGCTTGACGCTCATCTTCGCCTTCCAGTGCGTGTCGTCGACCGTCTCGGTCAGCTCGGCGCCGGGCATGCACGGGATCACGCGCGGCACGTCCATGAGGAGCGCCCACGCCTCCTCCGGTGGCGCGGGAACCTCGAAGGAATTCGCGATCTTCATCCAGAGCCTCGAGTCCGGTGGGTTCCCGGTTGGCGGCGCAGACGGACGCGCGGGGGACCCGCGCGTCCTGACGACGGCGCCGCAAGCGTCGCCTTCACGTCGCGGCGGCCACCTCCGGCGGCCGCGAGCGGATCGCGGAGCGCCGGCGCACCGCGACGATCTCGGCCGCGATCGCGACGGCGACCTCCTCGGGGGAGCGCGCGTTGATCGAGAGCCCGATCGGCGCGTGCACGCGCGCGAGCTGCTCGTCGGCGACGCCCTCCGCGCGCAGGCGCTCCTCGCGCACGGCCGTCGTGCGCTTGCTGCCCATCGCGCCGATGTAGCCCGCGTTCGTGCCGAGCGCGACCTTCAGCGCCGGCACGTCGAACTTGTGCTCGTGCGTGAGGACGACGATCGCGGTGCGCTCGTCGACCGGCGCCCGCGCGAGGAAGCGGTCGGGCCAGTCCACGACGAGCTCGTCGACGTCGGGGAAGCGCTGCGGCGTGACGAAGCTCGCACGCGCGTCGCAGACCGTGACGCGGTAGCCCAGGAAGCGCCCGACGCGCGCGACGGCCGACGCGTGGTCGACCGCGCCGAAGACGTACATCGCCGGCCGCGGCACGAACGAGTCGACGAAGACCTGGCGGCCCTCGACGTCGAGCAGGCCGGACTCGCCGAGCGTGAGCGCGCGCTGCACCTCCTCCTCGGCTTCGGAGCCCGGGTCGATCAGGCGCTTGCGGCCGGTGTCGGGCCCGCTGACGTCGACCGCGAGCGCCACGGGCCGCTCGTGCTCGATCGCGTCCGCGAGCGGTCCGAGCAGCGCCGGGTCGAGCCGGTCGACGAACACGTGCACGGTGCCGCCGCACGGGAGGCCGACCTCGAACGCCTCCTCGTCGGCGATGCCGTAGGTGCGCAGGCGCGGCTCGCCGCCGTTCAGGACCTCCTCGGCCTCGACGATCACGGCCGGCTCGACGCACCCGCCGGTGACGGAGCCGGCGACCTCGCCGTTCGCGTTCAGCGCGAGCGTTGCACCCGGGTCGCGCGGCGCGGAGCGCTCGGTCGCGACGACGGTGACGGTGGCCGCAGGGATCCCCGCGTCGGCCCAGCGCCGCAGTGCCGGCAGGACGTCTCTCACGACGGAACTGTCGCATACCGGGCCGGGTCGGCCTCGAACCGGCCGCGGCAGCCGGGGCAGCAGAACGCATAGGTGATGCCCTCGTGCTCGGCGGTGACGGCGGAGGCGAGCGAGACGGTCATGCCGCACACGGGGTCGACGGCCTCGACCGTCGCGGCGGGCGCGGTCTCGGGCAGCGGCCGCGTGTGCCGCCAGGCGACGAGCTCGGCGAGCACGGCGACGGCGATCTCCTCCTGCGAGCACGGGCCGAGGTCGAGGCCGACGGGGCTGCGCACGCGCGCGACCGCCTCCTCGCCGAGCCCGCGCTCGCGCAGCGCCTGCACCACCACGGCGGCACGCTTCGCGCTCGCGACCAGTCCGACGTATCCCGCCTTCGACCCGAGCGCCCGCGTGAGCGCGTCCTCGTCGCCGCGACCCATCGTCGCGACGACGACCGCGTCGGCGCCGACGGGCTCGGGTGTCACGTACCAGCCGACGTGTGGGGCGAGCGTTGCGAGCGTCCGCGCAGCCGGGCTATCGCCGACGACGGCGAGCGTGGGTTGCGGCCGCTGCGGCTCGATCAGCACCTCCACCGTCCCCTCGGACGCACACTCGCTCACAGCGCACACGATCCCTTCGCCGCCGGGCGTGCCGTCGGGGCCGATGCGGACGAGCCTCGGCTCGCCGTCGGCGAGCGCGCGCAGCGCCTCGCGGACGACGATCGGCTCCGAGCACGCGCCGCCGACCCAGCCGACGACGACGCCGTCGGCCGTCACGACTGCGCGGTTTCCCTGCCGTGCCGAAGCAGGCCGCTCGACGCGCACGACCGTTGCGAGCGCGAATGGACGTCCCTCCGCCGCGAGGCGGCCGGCCTCCACGAGCACGCTCACTGGGCGAGACCCGCTTTGTCC
>JBKPLI010000166.1:0-6257 GCA_046731555.1 Actinomycetota bacterium
TCGCGGCCGAGCGCGCCGAGTGGCTGCGCCGGCCCGGGGGCGTCGTCCCTCCTCTCGACGGCATCGACGCGGCCGCGGCGCGGGCGCTCGTCGACGACACGCTCGCGGGCGCGGACGAGGCATGGCTCGATCCGGGGCGCACGCGGGCGCTCCTCTCCGCGTACGGCGTCCCGCTCGTGCCCGAGCGGCTCGCCGCGTCGGCGGACGAGGCCGTCGACGCGGCGCGCGAGCTCGGCCTGCCCGCCGTCGTCAAGACCGCGGCCGCCGGCGCGCACAAGACGGAGACGGGCGGCGTCGCGATCGACCTGCGCACCGAGGAGCAGGTGCACGCGGCAGTGGAACGCATCGGCGCGCCCGTGCTCGTGCAGCCGTACGTACGCGGCGGCGCCGAGCTGCTCGCCGGCGTCGTGCAGGACCCCGTGTTCGGGCCGCTCGTCGCGTTCGGCCCGGGCGGCGTGCTCGCCGAGCTGATCGGGGACGCGGCGTTCCGCATCGGGCCGCTCACGGACGTCGACGCCGAGGACCTCGTGCTCGGCGGCAAGGCCGGGATCCTCGTCCGCGGCTTTCGCGGCGCGCCGGCCGCCGACTCCGCCGCGCTCGTCGACCTCGTGCACCGTCTCGCACGTCTGGCCGAGGATCTGCCCGAGGTCGCCGAGCTCGACCTCAATCCGGTGATCGCGCAGCCGTCGGGCTGCGTCGCGGTCGACGCGCGCGTGCGCGTGCGCCGCGGCGCGCGCACACCGGCGCTGAAGGGCTGGTGACGGACGAGTAAGGTGACGCCGCGATGACGGATCTGCCGCCGGCGCACTCCTTCGACGTCGAGAGCGCGAGGGAGCGGCTCACCGCGACCGGCGGTGGGTACGAGATCGTGCACACCTCGCCGGGGCTCGAGCTCGGTGTGTACGTGCTCGTGGCGCCCGAGCCGGACCGGCAGCAGCCGCACGCCGACGACGAGATCTACGTCGTGCTGACCGGCGACGGCGTGCTCGACGTCGACGGCGAGCAGATCGCGCTGCGCGAGGGGCACGCCGCGTTCGTGCCCGCCGGCGCCGAGCATCGGTTCGTCGGCTACGAGCGACTCGCCGTGCTCGTGATCTTCGCGAAGGGCGGGCGGTGAGCGCGCAGCCGCTCTCCGCCGAGGAGCTGCGCCTGATCGACGCGTACTGGCGCGCCGCGAACTACCTCTCCGTCGGCCAGATCTACCTCCTCGACAACCCGCTCCTGCGCGAGCCGCTGCAGGCCGAGCACGTGAAGCCGCGGCTGCTCGGGCACTTCGGCACGACGCCGGGGCTCAACCTGCTGTACGTGCACCTGAACCGCGCGATCGTCGCACGCGACCTCGACGCGATCTACATCACGGGGCCCGGCCACGGCGGTCCCGGCGTCGTCGCGAACGCGTACCTCGAGGGGACGTACAGCGAGCTCTACTCGAACGTGACGGAGGACGTCGAGGGGCTGCGGACGCTGTTCCGGCAGTTCTCGTTCCCGGGCGGGATCCCGAGCCACGCCGCGCCCGAGACGCCCGGGTCGATCCACGAGGGCGGCGAGCTCGGCTACGCGCTCTCGCACGCGTTCGGCGCGGCGTTCGACAACCCTGACCTGCTCGTCGCGTGCGTCGTCGGCGACGGCGAGGCGGAGACGGGACCGCTCGCGACGAGCTGGCACTCGAACAAGTTCCTCAACCCGCGCACCGACGGCGCGGTCCTGCCGATCCTGCACCTCAATGGATACAAGATCGCGAACCCGACGGTGCTCGCGCGCATCCCCGAGGACGAGCTCGTCTCGCTCTTCGAGGGCTACGGCTGGCGACCGCTGATCGTCGCCGGCGACGACCCCGAGCTCGTGCACCAGGCGCTCGCGGCCGCGCTCGACGAAGCCCTCGACGAGATCGCGGCGATCAAGGCGGGCGGCAGCATGGACCGCCCACGCTGGCCGATGCTGATCCTGCGCACGCCGAAGGGCTGGACCGGGCCGAAGGCGGTCGACGGCCTGCCGGTCGAGGGCACGTGGCGCGCGCACCAGGTGCCGGTGAGCGGCGCGCGCGAGGACAAGGGGCACCGCCGCGTGCTCGAGGACTGGATGCGGAGCTACCGGCCCGAGGAACTCTTCGACGAGGGCGGCCGCCTCGTACCCGAGCTGCGCGCGCTTGCGCCGCGCGGCACTCGGCGCATGAGCGCGAACCCGCACGCGAACGGCGGCGAGCTCCTGCAGGATCTCGCGCTGCCGGACTTCCGGGACTACGCCGTCGACGTGAAGAAGCCCGGGACGACGTTCTCGGAGGCGACCCGCGTGCTCGGCGGCTTCCTGCGCGACGTGATCGCGCGCAATCCGCACAACTTCCGGCTCTTCGGCCCCGACGAGACCGCGTCGAACCGGCTCTCGGACGTCTTCAGCGTCACGGCGCGCGCCTGGAACGCGGCGGTCGAGCCCACCGACGAGGGGCTCGCGCCCGACGGCCGCGTGGTCGAGGTGCTGTCGGAGCACCAGTGCCAGGGCTGGCTCGAGGGCTACCTGCTCACCGGCAGGCACGGTCTCTTCAACTGCTACGAGGCGTTCATCCACATCGTCGACTCGATGTTCAACCAGCACGCCAAGTGGCTCAACGTGACGCGCCACATTCCGTGGCGCCGGCCGATCGCATCGCTCAACTACCTGCTCTCGTCACACGTGTGGCGGCAGGACCACAACGGGTTCTCGCATCAGGACCCCGGCTTCATCGACCACGTGATGAACAAGAAGCCGGAGATCGTCCGCGTCTACCTCCCGCCCGACGCGAACACGCTGCTGTCGGTCGCCGACCACTGCCTGCGCAGCCGGCACTACGTGAACGTGATCGTCGCGGGCAAGCAGCCCGCGCTGAACTACCTCTCGATGGACGACGCGATCGTGCACTGCACGCGCGGCATCGGGATCTGGGACTGGGCGTCGAGCGACGAGGAGGGCGAGCCGGACGTGGTGCTCGGGTGCGCGGGCGACATCCCGACGCTCGAGACGCTCGCGGCGGCGGCGATCCTGCGCGAGCGGCTGCCCGACCTGAAGGTGCGCGTCGTGAACGTCGTCGACCTCATGCGGCTGCAGCCCGACACGGAGCACCCGCACGGCCTCTCCGACCGCGCCTTCGACGCGCTCTTCACGACCGACAAGCCGATCGTGTTCGCCTATCACGGCTACCCGTGGCTCATCCACCGCCTCGCCTACCGGCGCACGAACCACATGAACATGCACGTGCGCGGTTACAAGGAGGAGGGCACGACGACGACGCCGTTCGACATGGTCATGCTCAACGACCTCGACCGCTTCCACCTCGTGATGGACGTGATCGACCGCGTGCCGGGCCTCGTCGACTCCCACGGGCGGTTGCGGCAGGAGATGCAGGACGAGCGGCTGCGCGCGCGGGCGTACACGCGCGAGCACGGCGACGACCGGCCCGACATCCGCGACTGGACCTGGCCGGGTTGAGCGGTGCGCGGGTCCTCGTCGTCAACGCCGGGTCGACGAGCCTCAAGCTCTCCATCGTCGACGCCGGCGACCGCAGCGAGCCCGTCGGGTCGCTCGAGGACGCGCCCCGCGACGTCGTCGCGGTCGCGCACCGCGTCGTGCACGGCGGCCCGCTGCGCGACCCGGCCCCGATCGACGACGCGCTCGAGGCGCGGCTGCGCGAGCTCGTCTCGCTCGCGCCTCTGCACAACGCACCGGCGGTCGCCGCGATCGCGGACGCGCGGCGTGCATTGCCGGACGTCCCACACGTCGCGGTCTTCGACACGGCGTTCCACGCGACGATTCCGGACGTCGCCGCGACGTACGCGCTGCCCGCGCGCTGGCGCGGCGAAATTCGGCGCTACGGCTTCCACGGGCTGTCGGTTCAGTGGTCGAGCGAGCAGGTGCGCGTGCCGCGGCTCGTCGTCTGCCATCTCGGCGGCGGCTGCTCCGTCACCGCAGTGCTCGACGGGCGCTCCGTCGACACGACGATGGGCTTCACGCCGCTCGAGGGCGTCCCGATGGCGACCCGGCCGGGCTCCGTCGACCCGGGCGCGCTGCTGCACCTGCTGCGCGAGGGCGTGCCGCACGACGAGCTCGACGAGGCGATCGAGCGCCAGTCCGGCCTGCTCGCCCTGTCGGGCATCTCCGGCGACGTCGAGGAGCTCGAGCGCTCGCCCGAGCCGGCCGCCGCGTTCGCGCTCGAGGTGTTCGCGTACCGCGTCGCAGGCGCCGTCGCGGCCATGACCGTCGCACTCGGCGGCCTCGACGCGCTCGTGTTCAGCGCCGGAATCGGCGAGCACTCGGAGCGCGTGCGCCGCGAGGTGTGCGCGCGGCTCGGCTTCCTCGGCGTCGAGCTGGACGACGCCGCGAACGAGCGCCACGGGCCGGAGCTCGGCGCCGGGCCGGTGCGCGTCGTCGTCGTCGAGGCGCGCGAGGACGTCGTCGCCGCCAGGGCGGCCCGAGGAATGTTCGCCTCCTGACGGGGTGCTAGTCCCCGTGAGCTCGTCTATCCGGTTCTTCGACGCGCTGAGGTCGCGCTTCCCGAGGGTCGTTCCCAGGCGCGCGCCGAACGATGGCTTTAGCACGCGTAGTCGTACTTCGTGCGCGATGGCTTTCGAGCTAGAGGTCGATCTGCGCGAGCGTCAAGTACTTCGCCCATCCCCCGACCGCCACTGCAACAAGTGGTGGTTGCGGGCGCGGCGGCCTCGTCGTAGGTTCCAGCGATGGAGGTCCAGGTCTACGACACAACCCTGCGCGACGGTTGCCAGGGCGCCGGGATCTCGCTCTCGCTGCAGGACAAGCTCGACATCGCGCGCCGCCTCGACGACTTCGGCGTCGACTGGATCGAGGGCGGCTGGCCGGGGTCGAACCCGAAGGACGCGCAGTTCTTCGAGGTCGTGCGCGACCAGCCGCTGCGCCACGCACGCGTCAGCGCGTTCGGCAGCACGCGCCGCGCCGGCATCCGCGCTGAAGAGGACTCGAACCTCACGCTGCTCGTCGAGGCGCAGACGCCGACCGTCGCGCTCGTCGCGAAGTCGTGGGCGTTCCACGTCGAGGTCGTGCTGCGCACGACAGCCGAGGAGAACCTCGCGATGGTCGCCGACTCGGTCGGCTACCTGAAGGCGCACGGGCGCGAGGTGATCCTCGACGCCGAGCACTTCTTCGACGGCTACCGCGACGACCGCGACTATGCGCTCGCGGTCCTCGGCGCGGCGGCCCACGCGGGCGCCGACTGGCTCGTTCTCTGCGACACGAACGGCGGCTCGCTGCCCGAGCAGATCGCGACCGCGGTGGACGAGGTCGTGCGCGGCCTCGGCGTCCCGATCGGCATCCACGCGCACAACGACGGCGAGCTCGCCGTCGCCAACTCGCTCGCGG
The DNA here is from genome assembly GCA_046731555.1 of Actinomycetota bacterium. Classification (GTDB taxonomy): domain Bacteria; phylum Actinomycetota; class Thermoleophilia; order Gaiellales; family Gaiellaceae; genus PALSA-600. Next base: position 5,359 of record JBKPLI010000166.1, read on the forward strand.
CCGTCGCTGCCGGAGCGACGCAGGTGCAGGGGACGATCAACGGCTACGGCGAGCGCGTCGGCAACGCGAACCTCTCGTCGCTCGTCCCCGACCTCGTGCTGAAGCTCGGCCGCACGTGCAAGGCAGCCGAGCGGCTCGGCGAGCTCACCGAGCTCTCGCGCTACGTCGACGACCTCGCCGGCGTAGCGCCGAACCCGCGGCTGCCCTTCGTCGGCGAAGCAGCGTTCGCGCACAAGGGCGGCATCCACGTGCACGCGGTCGCGGCCGACCCCGCGACGTACGAGCACGTCGATCCAGGCGTCGTCGGCAACCACCGACGTGTGCTCGTGAGCGAGCTGTCCGGCCGCATGAACGTCGTCGAGCGCGCCCGCGAGCTCGGCCTCGAGCTCGAGGACAGCGCCGTCGCGCGCGACCTCGCGCGGAAGATCAAGGAGCTCGAGAGCGAAGGCTTCCAGTTCGAGGACGCGGAGGCGTCGTTCGAGCTGCTCGTGCGGCGCGCCGCGGACGGGTTCCGGCGGCCGTTCGAGCCGCGTGCGTACGCAATCGAGTCGCGCAAGGGCCGCAGAGACGACGGCAGCCGCTCGGCCGCCTCCGTCGAGCTCGCCGTCGGCGGCGAGACGCTGCGCGGCGAGGCCGTCGGCGGCGGGCCCGTGGACGCGCTCGAGCGGGCGTTCAGGCGCGCGCTCTTGCCTGCGTACCCGCACGTGGCACGCGTGTCGCTGACGGACTTCCGGTCGCAGATCGCGCACGCGCGCGCGGGCGAGCAAGGCCCGGTGCGCGTCCGCATCACGGGCGGCGCTCCCGGCCGTGCGTCGTGGACGACCGTCGGCAGCTCGAACGACCTCGTCCACGCCGCCTGGCTCGCGCTCGCGGACTGCCTCGAGTACGCGGTGCTCACG
>JBKPLI010000167.1:0-17902 GCA_046731555.1 Actinomycetota bacterium
CGGGCCGCGCGGCTCGTAGCCCACCTACGACACCGCGTCGGCCGGAGGAAGTGCGCGACGCACCGCGTCCAGCAGCTGCTCGGGCGTGAACGGCTTGCGCAGGATCGGCGGGCCGGCCGCGGCCGCGAAGAGCGTGCCGTAGTCGCCCGTCATGAGGATGATCGGCAGCTGCGGCCGCTCGTGCTTGATCTGCTCGGCGATCGCGTCGCCGCTCACGCGCGGGAGCAGAACGTCGAGCAGGAGGAGCGCGACGTCGGGCCGTCGTGCGAGCGCCGCGGCGTCCGTGCCCTCCCGGGCGACGACGACGTCGTACCCGGCGTCCTCGAGCGTGGCCGTGATCAGCTCGCGCATGCCTGCGTCGTCCTCTGCAACGAGCACCTGAGCCGCCCCCATGCCGACGCGCACCGTACAACACGGGGTCGGATGATCCGCAACCTGCATCGTTCGGCGCGCGCGCCGCTCGTAGGGTGCGACGCGTGAGGCGCCTCGTGATCATCGCTTGCCTCGCGACGTTCGGGCTCGCGCTCGGCCTGCCGACGGACGGCGCGACGCCGCAGCGCGTGCGCGTGCTGTTCATCGGCAACAGCCTCACGGCGACGAACGACCTGCCGGCGACGGTCGCTGCGTTCGCGCGCACGGCGAATCGGATCCGCGTCGAGACCCGGATGGTCGCGCCCGGCGGCGTCAACCTCGAGGACCACTGGAACTTCACCGGCGCGCGCGACGCGCTCGAGGACGGGCCGTGGGACGTCGTCCTGCTGCAGCAGGGGCCGTCGGCGCTGCCCGAGAGCCAGGTCGACCTGCGGACGTGGGCGCAGCGGTGGGCCGACGAGATCCGTGCACACGGTGCGAAGCCCGCGCTGCTCACCGTCTGGCCCGAGTCGTACCGGCAGTGGGCGCTCCGCGACGTGATCCGCTCGTACGGCAGCGCGGCGTTCGCATCGCACGCGGCGGTGTTCCCCGCGGGCGTGGCGTGGCAGCGGGCGTGGAACCGCAATCCGCGCCTGCAGCTCTACGGGCCCGACGGCTTCCACCCGAGCCCTCTCGGAACGTACCTCGCGGCGACGGTCGTCTACGGCGCGCTCGCGCACGGCGTGCCCGCGAAGCTCCCGCTGTCGTTGCGCGGGGTGAAGCTCACCCCGGCCCGCGCGCAGCTGCTGCGGACGGCCGCGGCCGAGGCCCTCGCGCGCAACGGCTGAAACCGCTCACCCGCGCCGGACCCCCCGGACGGACAGTGTCTGACACGTGGTGCTTGCAGGATCCGGGCGGCTCGATCATGCTGTCGTGCAGTAGCCAGTGGGGTAAAGGGGACGGGCGGATCGATTGCGGCGGTATCCGGAGGGCTTGTCAGCACCTCTCGGGGCGGTCTGTCGTGACGGACCCGTGTTCCGGACCGGACCGGCTGCTCCGGCGAGGGCTACGCCCGCTGCTCCGGTGCGTGTCTTGCTCTTTCTCCGCGCACTCGGGGGACCCAACAGCGGGCGTAGCCCTCGTCGCGTTGCAGTGATCGCCTGATCCGGCGGGCGACTCCCGCGGGGAGTCTCTGTCGCACGGACCCTCCAGCGCATCCCACTTCCGGGGGATCTGTGTTGCCCGGTGTTTATGACGTTCGAGCACGCGGTAACACCGAGGCGAGAAAGAGCGAGACGTTAGGAGAAGCGCATGGGGAATGGGTCTCCCCGGCTTCGCACACACCTGACGCGGCGCGTCGCGCTCGTCGTGCTGGCTGCACTGTTCGGTGTACCGGCCGCCTACGCCGACACGCTCGCACCGGTCGTCCCGGCGTCCTTACCGGCGGTCGACCCTGCCGCGACGGTCGCCTCGGCCGTCGAGCCGGTCGCTGCAGCAGTCGACGTCGAGCCCACGGCGCCGCAAACCGCCGTCGCGCCTGCGCTCGAGACGGTTCGCAAGGTCGCCGAGGTCGCAGAGGTCGCGCCCGTCGCGCAGGCGACTCGTACCGCCGTGCGCAAGCGGGCGCATCCGGTCGTGGCCGCCGTGGCGCAGGCCGTCGAGCGGCCGGCGGTCGCGCCGCCGGCCGTCGCTCCGCAGCAACTCGCCCCGAGCACTGCTCCCGTCAGCCCGACCGCCGCGCCGCGGCGCATCGCCGCACAGCAGCGTCGTGTCTTGCACGCAGCCAAGCACGTCGTGCAGCCGCAGCGCACGTCGAAAGAGGCGCGCCACCTCGCTCTGAAGACCGCGGCTCCTGCCGCGGCGCCCGGCTCCGCAGTGCCGGGCGCACTGGAGCGTGAGGCGCGGGTGATCCCCCACGGCACCGTCGCCGCAGTCGGTGCCCACCCTTCACCCGTGCCTCACGCTCCGCACCTCTCGCTCGCGACGCCGCTCTCGCATGCGCCCGGAACGTCCGGCTGGACGGACGCCGCGGGCGGCTTCGTCTCGACAGGCGGCCTCCTCGTCGCCGCTCTGCTCGGCTTGCTGAGCCTCGCGTGGCCGCGCCCCGGCCGACGGCAGGCGCCGCGCGCACGGCTCGCACATCCCGTCGTTCCGCTGCTCGTACTCGAACGTCCCGGATAGCGCGCGCCCACGCATCCGACACCGGAGTGGGTCTCCGGCACACCTTCGACGTTCGAGAAAGAGAGCGATGTCCAGACACCGTAGGTTCCTCGGCCTCGTCGCCGTGCTCGGCGCGACGCTGCTCGGCTCCGCCGGGACGGCGCTCGCCGACCCCGGCAACACGGCCACCAACTCACTCGGCACGGTGCAGATCGGCCCCGTCGCCGCCGATCCGGCGGCCGGGACGACCACACCCGTCGCCGACGCCGCCACGCCGGTCGCGGTCGGCGGCACGGACGGAAACACCGCGTCCGGCTCGATCGGCTCCGCGCAGGTCGGCGGCGGCAACGACGCGTCGAGCTCGACTGGCAGCGTGCAGGTCGCCGACACGACCACCTCGCCGTCGGCGACCGTCTCGACCCGCGGCACGTCGGTCACCGTTACCGCGCCCGCGAGCGTCGTCGGGGACGGCGGCCGCAACTCCGCCGACAACTCCACCGGCAGCGTCCAGGTCGGGAGCGTCAACGACGCCGACAACTCGACCGGGAGCGTCCAGGCGGCGCCGGTGCGGACCGCACCGTCCGTCGACGTATCGCCAGGCGCGGACGACGTGCACGTGTCCGCATCCGTCTCGCAGGGTGCGGGCGGCAACGACGCGCGCGAGTCAACCGGCTCGGCGCAGCCGGGCGGCGGCAACGACGCCTCCGACTCGATCGGCACCGTGCAGTCCTCGGCACCGGACGCGAGCGCCCGCATTGCGGTCGACGACGTCTCCGTGCTGCTCGGCTCGGGCGTCGTCCCGGGCGCGTCCGGCAATGACGCCTCAGCGTCGACCGGGACGGTCCAGATCGGCGGCGCCAACCTCGCCTCCGACTCGACGGGCACCGTGCAGTCCTCTTCGCCCGGTCTCGACCTCGCCGCGATCGTGGGCGACACGGCCTTGCTGATCGCCAACGCGGACGTCGCCGGCGGCTCGGGCAACGACGCCACCGGCTCGACCGGCACGGTCCAGGTCGGCGGCGCCAACACGGCGACCGGCTCGACCGGAACGACCCAGACGGGCCCGGCCGGGATCGGCAGGCCGACGCCTGTCCGTCCCGGCACGGCGGGCGTCGGTCCGACGCGTACGCTCGGGTCGGCCACGACCGACCCGGTTGCGACGACGCCGGTCACCACAGCGGCGCCGGCGGCGCCGGCCGAACCGGCGGTCACCTCGACGCCGGTCGCCGCGCCACGCGACCGCACCGCGGCCGCGACGACCGAGGTCACGCGTCCGACGAACCGCACGACGAGCCCGGGCACGAAGCTGCTCGAGACCGTCGTCACCACCGGCACGCTCCCGTTCACAGGCCTCTCACTCGGCCTCGTGGCGGCGATCGCGCTCTCACTCGTCCTGCTCGGGCTGGCGCTGCGCCGCAGTGCCTCCCGGCGGACCCTGACCGGGGCGGCCCTTGCGGCCGCCCCGGCCGACGCCGCCGTCGCGTCGCGCAAGGCGAACTAGGAGCGCTCGAACAACGCGGCCTGACCCTGACCGACGCCGACGCAGAGGGTCGCGATCCCGTAGCGGCCCTCGCGGCGTCGGAGCTCGTGCAGCAGCGACACGACGAGGCGCGCGCCGGACATGCCGAGCGGATGGCCGATCGCGATCGCGCCGCCGTTCACGTTCACGCGCTCCTCGTCGATGCCGAGCTCGCGCACGACCGCAAGCGACTGCGACGCGAACGCCTCGTTCAACTCCACGAGGTCGACGTCGCCGATCGAGACGCCCGTGCGCTCGAGCAGCTTGCGCACGGCCGGGATCGGCCCGATGCCCATCACGCGCGGGTCGACGCCGGCGGTCGCCGAGCCGACGAACGCGCCGAGCGGGCGGGCGCCGAGCTCGCGCGCTTTCTCCTCCGAGGCGATCACGAGCGCGGCGGCTCCGTCGTTCAGCCCCGACGAGTTGCCCGCTGTGACGGTGCCGTCCTTGCGGAACGCCGGCTTGAGCGTGGCGAGCTTCTCGCCCGACGTGTCGGGACGCGGATGCTCGTCGCGCACGACGTCGCCGACCGGGATCAGCTCGTCGTCGAAGCGCCCGGCGTCGGCCGCGGCGGCCCAGCGCCGCTGCGAACGGAGCGCGAACGCGTCCTGGTCCTCGCGCGACACGTGCCACCGCTCGGCGACGTTCTCGCCCGTCTCGCCCATCTGCTCGAGCGGGAACAGCGCCTCCATGCGCGGGTTCGGGAACCGCCAGCCGAGCGTCGTGTCGTACATGACGCGGTCGCCGCGCGGGAAGCCCTTGTCCGCCTTCGCGGTGACGAGCGGCGCGCGCGACATCGACTCGACACCGCCCGCGACGAACAGGTCGCCGTCGCCGGCGACGATCGCGTGGCAGGCGCCGACGACGGCCGCGAGCCCGGACGCGCAGAGGCGGTTGACGGTGACGCCGCCGATCGAGTCGGGCAGGCCCGCGAGGAGCACGGCCATGCGGGCGACGTTGCGGTTGTCCTCGCCGGCCTGGTTCGCGCAGCCCAGCCAGACGTCCTCGATCTGCTCGGCCGGGACTCCGGCACGCGCGACCGCCGCGCGCACCGCCTCGGCGGCCAGGTCGTCCGGCCGCACGCCCGCGAGGCCGCCGCCGTAGCGGCCGACTGGCGTCCGGACGGCGCTCAGGACGACGGCGCGCGGCACGACTCCAATTACACCGTTTGCGCCGCGGCCCGGCGTGGCCTGAGCCAAAGTGGTCTTGGCGTTCTGTCTTTGGTATTGACCACTATGCGTCATTCGTGGTAGAAGCGCCCTGCATCGCTCGGTCGGTGCGCGAAAGGTTCAGACCACCTTTAGCCCACGGAGGGAGTGGGAGCAATGCTGAGATCGAAGCTGGCGCCGGCGGCCCTCGCCGCGCTGCTCGGCGCCCTGTGCGTCGGCGCCGCCGCCCAGGCGAACGGCGGCTCTCGGGGCCGCGAGCTCGTCGGGTACTACATCCAGTGGGGCATCTACGGCCGCGGCTACACGGTCAAGAACGTCGAGACGAGCGGCTCGGCCGCGCGGCTCTCGACCATCAACTACGCGTTCGGCAACGTCGCCCCGAACGCCGCCGGCGACGTCGTCTGCCAGAGCGGCGACCCGTGGGCCGACTACGGCGTGCCGTGGGACGCGACGACGTCCGTCGACGGCAAGGCCTCGACCTGGCCGTTCCAGGGCAACTTCCAGCAGCTGAAGGCGCTGAAGGGACTGCACCCGAAGCTGAAGGTGCTCATGTCGCTCGGCGGCTGGACGTGGTCGAAGTACTTCTCGGACGCGGCGCTCACGCCGCAGTCGCGCGCGAAGCTCGTGTCGTCGTGCATCGACCTCTTCATCAAGGGCAACCTGCCCGACACGCCACCCGGCACGGGCGCAGGCGTGTTCGACGGCTTCGACCTCGACTGGGAGTGGCCGGGCTCCGACGGCAACGTCGGCAACATCATCCGGCCCGAGGACAAGCAGAACTTCACGAAGCTGCTCGCGGAGTTCCGCCGCCAGCTCGACGCGCTCGGCCGCGGGTACCTGCTGACGGCGTTCCTGCCGGCCGCGCCGGCGAAGATCGACGCCGGGTTCGAGGTGAGCAAGATCTTCCGCTACCTCGACTGGGCAACCGTGCAGGGCTACGACCTCCACGGCGCGTGGGAGTCGACGACGAACCACCAGTCGAACGTGTTCACGTCGCCGGCCGACCCGTCGAGCCCGCGCTTCTCCGTGTCGAACACGATCGCGGCGTACCTCGTCCGCGGCGCGCCCGCGAACGAGCTCGTCGTCGGCGTGCCGTTCTATTCGCGCGGGTGGACGGGCGTGCCGCCGGCGAACAACGGCCTGTACCAGTCGTCGACCGGTCCGGCGCCGGGGACGTGGGAGGCCGGCGCCGAGGACTACAAGGTCGTGAAGACGCTCGTCGGCAACGGATACGTGCGCTACAACGACCTGCGCGCCGGCGCGTCGTGGCTCTACAACGCCGCGACCGGCACGTTCTGGACCTTCGACGACCCGATCGCGCTGCGGACGAAGGCGCTGCTCGCACGCGCGACCGGCCTCGGCGGCGCGATGTTCTGGGAGCTGAGCGGCGACACCGCGAACGGCGAGCTCGTCGACGCGCTCGCCGACGGACTCGGACGCTGACCCTCGACCGTGCCTGGCGCCGCGATGTCGCGGTGCCAGGCACGTCGCTACCCGTCTTCGACGACCCGCTGCGCGATCGCGAACGCGTGGTTCGCGGCCGGGACGCCGCAGTAGACGGCGCACTGCAGCAGGACCTCCTTGATCTCGTCGTCGGTCATGCCGTTGCGCCGCGCGGCGCGTACGTGCATCGCGAGCTCGTCGAAGTGGCCGAGCGCGACGAGCGCCGTCAGCGTGACCGCGCTGCGCGTCTTGCGGTCGAGACCGGGACGCGTCCAGATCTCACCCCACGCGTACCGCGTGATCAGGTCCTGGAAGTCGCGCGTGAAGTCGCTCGTTCGTGCGACGGCGCGGTCGACGTGCTCGTCGCCGAGCACCTCGCGGCGCACGCGCATCCCCTCGTCGTGGCTCACGCGAGGTGCTCCACGAGCAGACGGTTCACCTCGTCCGCGTGCTCGACGTTCACGAGGTGCCGGCCGTTCGCGATCGTCTCGAGCCGTGCGCCCGGAATGCGTCCGGCGATCAGCTCGAGGTGCTCGGGCGGCGTCGACGGATCCTCGTCGGCGGCGACGCACAGCGTCGACGCGGCGATGCGCGCAAGCTCCTCGCGAGCGTCCCAGCGCGCGATCGCCTCGCAGCAGCGCGCGTAGCCCTCGCGGTCGGTCGAGAGGAACATGTCGCGCCATCGTGGCACGTCCGGAAAGGACGGGGTGAACCAGCGCCCGAGCACGGTGTCGACGATTGCCTCGAGGCCCTCGGCGCGCACGACGCGCGCACGCTCCTCCCACGGCCCGGGCTCGCCGAACCGCGCGCTCGTGCAGAGCAGCGCGAGCTTCGTCACGCGCGCGGGCGCGTCGAGCGCGAGCCGCATGCCGACCGCGCCGCCGAGCGAGAGCCCGACGAACGCGAACCGCTCGGCGTCCACCTGCGCGAGCACGTTGCGCGCGAGGTCGGCGACGTCGTCGACGTCGATCACCGGCGAGCCGCCGTGCCCCGGGTGCTCGAGCGTCACGACGTCGAACTCGCGCAGCGCCGGCAGCTGCGGCTCCCACATCGCCGACGTCGAGCCGAGCGAACCGCACAGCACGACAACGCCGCTCACGTCTTTACAGAACCTGGTCCCGGACCAGGTTCCGTAAGGGAACGGTAAAGGTCGAGGGCGCGGTCGACGAACGCGCCGGCTGAGCCGAGGTAGCCCTCCGGGCGGTCGGCGCCGCCGAAGCGGTCCGCTTCCGAGAGCGTGTCGTCGCGGATGTTCGCGCGCATGCGCTCGACGTCCACCTCGAGGCCCTCGAGCGTCTGCCGCATCCACCACGCCGCGCCGCCGGTGAGCGCGAGCGCGTTGGAGAGCGCCTTCCACTCGGCGTGCCACGCGCCGGCCGCGCGCTCGTGCTCGTGCACGCCGGCCGTCAAGACACCCGCAGCGGCATGCGCGCCGGCGGCACACGCACGCGCAAGCGTCGAGCCGACGGGGTTGCGCTTGTGCGGCATCGTCGACGAGCCGCCCGGCGCCGCCTCGCGCACCTCGGCGACCTCCGTCTGCGCGAGCAGCTCGACGTCGACCGCGACCTTCGCGCATGCACCGGCCACGAGATCGAGCGCCGCGCAGAGGTCGCGCACCGGGAAGCGCGTCGCGTGCCACGGCACCGTGGGCACGTCGAGTCCGAGCTCCGCCGCGTACGCCTCGAGCACCTCCACGCCGCGGTCGCCGAGCGACGCGAGCGTCCCCGCCGCGCCGCCGAGCTCGGCCGGCAGCGACACGTCGGCCAGACGCGCACGCGCAGGCACGACACCGTCGAGCCAGACAGCGGCCTTCAGCCCGAACGTCGTCGGCACCGCCTGCTGCAACAGCGTGCGCCCGGCCATGACCGTGTCGCGATGCTTCTCTGCAAGCGCCGCGCACGCCGCCGCGAGACCGTCCACCTCGCCCAACACGATGACGCGCGCGGACCGCGCGACGAGCATCGCCGCCGTGTCGAGCACGTCCTGCGACGTGGCGCCGTGGTGCACGTGCTCGGACCGCGCGCGCAACCGCCGCACGAGCGGCTCGACCGGGTTGCCGACCGCGCGTGCGTCGCGCGCGAGCTCCTCGACGTCGAGGCCGTCGGCGGCGAAGACGTCGTCGCGCAGCTCGGGGATCAGCCCGGCGCGCGCCTGGACGACGGCGAGCGCGCGCTCGGCGTCGAGCATGGCGTCGAGCCACGCGCGGTCGGAGACCGCTGATCGGAGCTCGTCCGGGACGAACAGCGCCTCAAACGGCAAAGAACACCGTCTGCCGCTCGCCCTGCATGTGCACGTCGAAGCGGAGCGCGCCGTCCTCCTCCCGTGCGATCAGCGTCTCGCGGTCGGCCGTCTCGAGCGAGGAGAGCACGGGGTCGCGCTCGTTCGCGTCCGCCTCGTCGGGGAAGTACAGGCGCGTGCGCTGGTGCTTCAGCAGGCCGCGCGCGAAGACGTACGCGTCGAGGTGCGGTGCCTGCTCGCCCGTCGCCGCGGGCTTCGCGATGCGGAACTCGAAGCGGCCCTCGGCGTCGGTACCGGAGCGCCCCCACTGCTTGCCGACGCCGTCCCACACTTCGATCATCCCGTCGTTGATCGGCGCGCCGTCGCCGTCGTAGAGCGTGCCGACGATGCGCGCGCCGCCCGGCGAGGGCTCGTTGTCCGGCCGGCGGCAGAGGCCGATCGTGTAGTACGGCCCGACGGTCTGCGAGGGCGTGGTCGGCAGGCTCATCAGTCGGGGTCGAGCGGCGTCGCGTTCGAGCCCGCGCCGAGCACGATGTCCCACGTGTAGCCGAGCGCCCAGTCCTCCTGCGTCACGCCGAGCTCGAACGTCGCGATCATCAACTCGCGCGCACGCGGGTCGCGCACCGACTGGAAGATCGGGTCGAACTCGAAGAGCGGGTCGCCGGGGAAGTACATCTGCGTCACGAGCCGTTCCGAGAACGCGCGCCCGAACACGGAGAAGTGGATGTGCGCTGGACGCCACGCGTTCGGATGGTTGCCCCACGGGTACGCACCCGGCTTGACGGTGATGAAGCGGTAGTTGCCGTCGTCGTCGGTGAGGCAGCGGCCGGCGCCGGTGAAGTTCGGGTCGAGCGGCGCCGGATGCTGGTCGACGTCGTGCCGGTAGCGGCCGGCCGCGTTCGCAGACCACACCTCGACGAGCGCGCCGCGGATCGGGCGGCCGTCGTCGTCGAGCACGCGGCCGGTGACGATGATCCGCTCGCCGAGCGGCTCGCCGTCGTGCTGCCGCGTGAGGTCGTAGTCGAGCTCGCCGACGAGGTCGTCGCCGAAGACAGGCCCTTCGACGTCCGCGAACCGCTCGGGCAGGAGCACGAGCGGCCGCTTCGGCGCGCGCAGCCGCGTCGACCGGTAGTCGGGCGTGTGGATGTCGACCTCGGTGTCGATCGCCGTCTCGAGCTCGGTCATCGCGCCTGCAACTCTCGCAGAGTCGTGAGCTCGTCGTCGCTCGGCGGCTCGGTCTCGGCGAGGTGGTCGGCGATGCGCAGGGGCCAGCCGGTCGCGTCGCGTGCCTGGTCGGCGGTGACGCCCGGATGGAGGTGGGTGAGCGTGAGCTCGCCGTCGCGGGGTTCGAGCAGGCCGAGGTCGGTGACGACGACGCTGACGCGGTCGCCGAGGCTCGAGAGGAAGTCGAGCCGCTCCACGAACGCGCGCTTCGTCTGGCGCAACATCACGAAGACCTCGCGCACGGAGGTTGCGATCTCCGGTGCGCCGCCCGCCCCGGGCAGCCGCACCTTCGGGGTCTCGTACGGGCCGATGACGGTGGAGTTGAGGTTGCCGTGCCGGTCGATCTGCGCCGCACCCAGGAAGCCGACGTCGATCCGGCCGCCCTGCAGCCAGTACCCGAACATCTCCGGCACCGAGACGACGGTGTCGGCGGTCTCGGCGAGCTCGCCGTCGCCGATCGAGAGCGGCAACCGCTGCGGCTTCGCGCCGATCGTGCCCGACTCGTAGATGAGCACGCACCCGGGCGCGTGCGTCGCCCGCGCCAGGTTCGCAGCCAGCGAGGGGAGACCGATGCCGACGAAGCAGACCGTCCCGTCCTGCACCCGACGGGCCGCCTCGACGGCCATCATCTCGTCCGGGCTGTAGTCGCTCACGCGGCGACCCTGCGGTGCACGTGCTCGTCGATCCAGGCCGTGAACGTGTCGCGGTCGCGGCTGATCGCATCCCAGCCCACGTAGAAGTCGTTGTCGCGCTCGTAGTACCCGTGCGCGTACGACGGCCGCGCCCCGCCCGGCGCCTCCACCACCGCGTCGATCACCCAGGACGGCAGCACCACCCCGCCCGGCCGCGGCTCGAGCTCCTCGACGATCTCCTCGACCGTCACGAGCGACCGCGCCGAGGCGAGCACGACCTCCTTCTGCACGCCGCTGATCCCCCACAGCTGCACGTTCCCGGCCCGGTCGGCCTGCTGCGCATGCACGATCCCCACGTCGGGCCGATGCGCGGGCACCGCGGCCAGCTCCTCGCCGGTGAACGGACACGTGATCCAGCGCACGGCCGACGTCCGCTCGGCCAGATCCGTCCCGGCGTAGCCGCGCAACACCCCGAACGGGAGATTCGCCGCCCCCGCCCCATAGGCCGCCGCCATCCCCGCATGCGAGTGCTCGACCAGCTCGAGCGGCCGCGGCCACCCGTGCTCGACCGCATCCCGCAACCGATGCAACGAGCCGACGCCGGGGTTGCCGCCCCACGAAAACGTCAACCGGCGCGCACACCCGGCCCCGATCAACTGGTCGTAGATCACGTCCGGCGTCATCCGCAGCAACGCGAGCTCGCGCCGCCCTTGCCGGATCACCTCATGGCCGGCAGCAAACGGAATCAGATGCGTGAACCCCTCGAACGCAACGGCATCGCCGTCGCGCACGAGCTCGCGCACCGCCTCAGCGAGCGTCGTGACCTCGGCCATCGGACTGCACACGATACGGCGTCGCCCGGAGCCGCAGGGAGGAGCCGGGCCGCCGGCCCCTCCCTCCGACTCCTCAGTCGACGCGGCGCGAAACGGCGCCGGCGACCGCCACGACGATACCGGCGCGCGTGACGATGGCAGAGGGCATCTGCTCCACCAGACGCGAGAGCGCCGCCCTTTCTTCCCGTAAGGTGACGGCCATGAGCACAGCGACGATGCAGACCAACAAGGGCGCGATCGAGCTCGAGCTGTTCGACGACGACGCGCCGAAGACCGTCGAGAACTTCACGAAGCTCGCCCGCGACGGGTTCTACGACGGCGTGATCTTCCACCGCGTGATCGAGGACTTCATGATCCAGGGCGGCGACCCGACGGGCACCGGCACGGGCGGACCCGGCTACCAGTTCGAGGACGAGTTCAACGACAACAAGGTCGAGCGCGGCGCGCTCGCGATGGCCAACTCGGGTCCAAACACGAACGGCTCGCAGTTCTTCATCGTCACCGCGCAGGCGTGCCCGTGGCTCGACGGCAAGCACACCGTCTTCGGCCGCGTGACGGCGGGGATGGACGTGGTCGACGACATCTCGCAGTCCGACACCGACGCCCGCGACAAGCCGCGCGACGAGGTCAGGATCGAGAGGATCCGGCTCTCCGGCAGCGAGTAGCCGCGTGTAGGTACCTTGGGCGTATGGCCGAGGTGCAACCCGAGGGCGACGTCGTCGACGTCACCTGCCCGCACTGCAAGAAGCCGTTCAGCGCGCAGCTGATCTCCGGGTCGGCCGAGCGGTACCGCGGGTTCAAGTGCCCGCATTGCAGGCTGTTCGTGCCGCACACGCGCGCCGACCAGGCCGTCAAGGGGTAGCCCTCTGCTGCCGATAGGTGGAGGGTGGCGGTCGACGTCGCCCTGCCTGCGGCACCCCGTGCCCGAGCGCTCTCGCGCGGGCCGTCGGCCCGTGTCGCCCTCGCCGGCATCGTCGCTTTCTCCTTCGCCGTCCGCGCCGCGGCCGCGGCCCTCCACTCGACGCCGCGGTACTTCCCGGACGAGTACATCTACACCGCGATCGCACGCTCGATCGGGACGACGGGCAGGCCGCTCGTCCGCGGCGAGGCGGCGCACTTCCCCGCGCTGCTCGAGCCGCTGCTCGCGGCGCCGATCTGGCGGCTCTTCGACACGGCGTTCGCCTACAAGCTGGTGCAGGCCGAGCACGCGCTCGCGATGTCGCTCGCGGCCGTGCCCGCGTACCTCCTCGCGCGGCGCGTGGGGCTCTCGACCCGCTACTCGCTCGCGTGCGGCGTGTTCGCCGTCGCGCTGCCGGACCTCGTCTTCGGCTCGTACACGCTCGCCGACCCGATCGGGTACCCGCTCGCGCTCGGCGCGCTCGCGGCCGCCGTGTGGGCGGTCGAGACGCGTGCGCCCCGCGCGCAGGTCGCGTTCGTCGGGCTCGCGGGCCTCGCCGCGCTGGCGCGCGTCCAGTACGTTGCGATTCCACTCGCCTTCGTGGTCGCCGCCGTCGTCGTCGACCGCCGGCGTGTTCTCCGCGCGCACGCGCTGCCGCTCGCGCTCCTGACGACGCCGGTCGCCGCGGCGACGCTCCTCGGACCGTCGCGCGTCCTCGGCTACTACTCGGGCATCTCGAACCTCGGCGTCGGCCTGGACGTCGCGCGCTGGGGGCTCCGCGACCTGTTCCTGCTCGCTCTGGTCTCGGGCGTCGTGCTCGTGCCCGGCGCGATCGTCGGCCTGCTGCGTGCACGCGGCGGAGCCGAGGTCGCATTCGCGGCCGTCGCGATCGCGTTCGCAGGCGCGGTGCTCCTCGAGGCGGCGCTCTACGCGGCCGACGGCTCGAACCGCTTCCAGGAGCGGTACCTGTTCGCGCTTCTCCCGCTCGTCCCGATCGCGTTCGGCCTCTACGTGAAGCACGGCCGCCCGTGGCCGCGCGCCGTCGCCGGCATCTCGCTCGTGTTCGTCGCGCTCGCCGCCCGCGTACCGCTGTCCGGCTTCGCCGCCGCCGACGGCAAGACCGACTCGCCGTTCCTCGTCGCCGTGCACCAGCTCGAGCAGGCCGTGGGCAACGCCAACGGCGCGCTCGTCGTCGCGGTGCTCGCGACGCTCGCTGCGGCCGGCGCGATCGCCGTCGCCTTCCGCGGCGGCGCACGGATCGCGCTCGTCGCTGCGATCGCCGTCTCGGTCGTCACCTCGGCAGCGGCGGTCGCGAACGACTCGCGCAACTCGGAGGACATCCGCAGCGCCCACCTGCCCGAGAACCCCTCGTGGGTCGACGCGCAGCGTCTCGGCCCGGTCACGGCGGTGCAGACGCACGGCGCGCCGCCGAGCCGGCTGCTCGAGCAGCTCTTCTGGAACCCGTCGATCGCGCACGTCGCGACACTCGGGAGCGCGCTTCCCACGGACGCGTTCGCGACGACGAAGGCGCGCGTCGGCCGCGACGGCACGCTCCGCGGCGTGCACGGCCCGGTGCTCTTCCAGGAGTACGGCGTCTCGGCCGAGCTCGCGGACGCCGACCTCGTCGCACGCGCCGGCACGCTCTCGCTCTGGCGCCCGCTCGGCGCTCCGCGGCTGCAGCTGCTCGCCGACGGCCGCTACTGGGACGGCTGGCTCGCGCGGGGCGGCTCGGTCGCCGTCTGGCCCGACGCGACCGGCCGGACGCGCGGCGTCGTCTCGTTCGCGCTCTCGCTACCGCCGACCGCGCCGGCGCCGGTCGACATCGGCTTCGGCGGCGTCGACTACCACGTCGAGCCCGGCGCGCAGACGACGCTCCGCTACCGCGTCGACGAGCGCGGCCCGTGGAAGCTCGGCTTCGAGAGCGCGACCGGCTCGGTCCAGTCCGACCTGCGCCCGGTGAGCGTGCAGATGTCGAGGCCGCGCTTCGAGCGCGCCGGCGCCGCCTCGCGGCCGGCTCCCCGCGTCAGCGCCTAGACGCAGTCCTTGAGCCCCTGCGCCTCCGGCAGGGACTCGAGCTTCTTCAGCGTGTTGTTCTCGATCTGGCGGATGCGCTCGCGCGTGACGCCGAAGGCCTTGCCGACCTCCTCCAGCGTGCACGGCTGCTCGCCCGTCAGGCCGAAGCGGAGCTCGATCACGCGACGCTCGCGATCCGGGAGCGAAGCGAGGGCGTTCTCGATGTCCGAGCGGCGGAGCGTGAGCGACGCGGCCTCGTCGGGGGATTCCGTGTTCTCGTCCTGGACGAAGTCGCCGAGCTCGGACTCCTCCTCCTCGCCGATCGGCTTCTCGAGCGAGACCGGGTGCTGCGCCATCCGGAGGATCTCGCGCACCTCCTCGGTCGTCATCTCGAGCTCCTCGGCGATCTCGTCGGGCCGCGGCTCGCGGCCGAGGCGCTGCACGAGCTGGCGCTCGATGTGCACGACCTTGTTCAGCTTCTCAACCATGTGCACCGGGATGCGGATCGTGCGCGCCTTGTCGGCGATCGCCCGCGTCACGGCCTGGCGGATCCACCACGTCGCGTACGTCGAGAACTTGTAGCCCTTGCGGTAGTCGAACTTCTCGACCGCGCGGATCAGGCCGAGCGAGCCCTCCTGGATGAGGTCGAGGAACGAGAGCCCACGGCCGAGATAGCCCTTCGCGATCGAGACGACGAGGCGTAGGTTTGCCTCGATCATCTGGGTCTTCGCGCTCATGTCGCCACGCTCGATCCGCTTCGCCAGGTAGACCTCCTGGTCGGCGGTCAGCAGCGGCACCTTGCCGATCTCGCGCAGGTACAGCCGCAGCGAGTCGAGGCTCGGCTCGACGGTCAGGTCGAGCTTCGGGGTGTTCTTCGCCGACTGGTCCTCTTCGGCGAGCGGCTGCTCGTGCGGGAGGCGCTTGTGCTGCTCGCCTTCGACGAGCTCGACGCCGTGGTCGATGAGATACGTCGTGAAGTCTTCGATCTGCTCCTTGGTGAGCTCGACCTCCTCGAGCCCGTTGACGATCTCGTCGTAGGTGAGGAACCCTTTCTCTTTCCCGGAGTCGACGAGCTTCTGGAGTTCTTCGACGTCGGGTAGAGAGATGTCGACAGTGAGCACCTGAGCATGACCTCCGGCTTCTACGCGGGTTGACGGGGAACAACAACCAACCGACGAAACGCGAAGAGCCGGCACACCTTCGTCCCGGCTCACCCTCTGACGCATCGGATCCTACACCCGAAGGTGTCCGTGTGGGAACGATTTTTCGACAGAGCGGTGACGCGGTGTCACGAACGTGTCACGAAGTCCGCGCGGAGAGCTGCCGCTCCTAAGATGTCGAACGGCGGGCCGAGGCCCGCCGTCGAATCCCTGGCCGCCGGGATGATTGCCGTCAGTCCCCGACCAGAGGATCCCGGCATCGGCACGAGAGCGCCGCGACTTGAGCGTGATGTTCGCGGGCCGCCGACCGATACACAGGCGGATCCTCCGAAGGGAGACACGATGAAGAAGTCGCTGCTGGGCCTCGCCGTCCTCGCCGCGTGCACCGTCGCGCCGCAGGTCGCGGCCGCGCCCTCGGCGCAGGCCGGCTGCTGGGCGACGGTGAAGCTGAGCTCGATGCCGCAGACCCGCACCTGGGTCGTGAACGTGACCCCGCTCCAGCACGGGCGGACCCTGCTGCCGGACGCGAAGCCACGGGTCGAGGTGCGCGTGAAGGGAAGCTGGGTCGTCTTCCGCGCGAAGCCGACCGCGAAGACGGGCGTCTACCGCGCCCGCGTGGTCTTCCCGGCCGCGGGCACCTGGCGGTTCCGCGTCTGGGACGGCTTCGAGCCGATGTGCGCCCGGTACCACACCTACGCCCCGGTCCACCTGGTCTGAGTTTCGAGCCGCCGAGTGTCGGATGCGGGTCTGCGGGGGGAGACCGGACGTTTCCCCCCGCATGTGAAAGGCGGGGCCGCCGCCAGCCCCGCCTTTCGTCTGAGCAACTTGATTTTCCGAGCGGGCCCCGCCGCATCGGGCCCTGCTCTTTGCCGGAGGGCCCCGCCGCATCGGGCCCTTCAGACAGGCAGATCATCGCCCAGAGGGGGTCGGTTGATCTATCCCCCGTTTCGTAGTTGACCGCCGCGCTTGACTCGCTTCACCGCCGCGCCGCTATCGTGTACGCGATGAGCACGCACGCCTCCACGGTAACCATGATGCGCCCGGCCTCCGGGCGTTTCGGCGTGCTCTAGAGCTTTTCGTCGAACCGGCCCCTCGCAAGCGGGGCCGCAGCTCGTCGGTCGAGGCCCCGTGGGGGCCCGAAAGGAGAACCGATGAGCAGACGGATCACCATCTCGACCTCCATCCCGTACGTGAACGGGCCGCCCCACCTCGGGCACGCGCTCGAATTCGTGCAGGCTGACGTCCTCGCGCGGGCCTACCGCGCGGCGGGCGACGACGTCCGGTTCCTGACCGGGACGGACGAGAACGCGCTGAAGAACGTCGATGCGGCCGAGGCCGCCGGCCTGCCCGTGGCCGAGCTGGTCGGGCGGAACGCCGACCGCTTCGACGACCTGCTGGAGGCGCTCGGCGTCTCCTTCGACGTCGCCACCCGGACGAGCGTCGACCCGCGGCACCACGCCGGGGTCGAGGCGCTCTGGCGCGCCTGCGCCGACGACCTCTACGAGCGCGAGTACGAGGGCCTGTACTGCTCGGGCTGCGAGGCGTTCGTCGACGGCCCGTGCGACGAGCACCCCGGCGGCGTCGAGGAGGTCCGCGAGCGGAACTGGTTCTTCCGCCTCTCGCGCTACGGCGACCAGCTCATCGAGCTGGTCGAGAGCGGCCGCCTGCGGATCGAGCCCGAGCGCCGGCGGAACGAGGTGCTCGCGTTCCTCCGCGCCGGCGTGCACGACTTCAGCGTCTCGCGGGCGGCGGAGCGGGCGCGCGGCTGGGGCATTCCGGTGCCCGACGACCCCTCGCAGGTCGTCTACGTGTGGTTCGACGCGCTCGCGAACTACGTGACCGCGCTCGGCTACGGCACGGACCGCGGCACCTTCGACGCGTGGTGGACGGACGCCGACGAGCGCCTCCACGTGATCGGCAAGGGGATCCTCCGCTTCCACGCCGTGTACTGGCCGGCGATCCTGCTCTCGGCCCGCGAGGCGCTGCCGACGCAGCTCTTCGTGCACGAGTACGTGACGCTCGGCGGGGCGAAGGTCTCGAAGTCGGGCGCGGCCGGCGACGACCCGCTCGAGCTCGTCGAGGCCTACGGCGCCGACGCGGTGCGCTGGTCGCTCCTGCGCGACGGCCCGCACACGCGCGACGCCGAGGTGAGCGCCGTCACGATCGCGGCTCGCGCGAACGAGCTCGCCGGGCAGCTCGGCAACCTCGTCTCGCGCACGCTCGCGCTCGGCCCGTCGGCCGTCGAGCCGGTCGACCTCGAGC
>JBKPLI010000168.1:0-4753 GCA_046731555.1 Actinomycetota bacterium
GCTGCGCCGGCCGCGCAGCGCGAGCACGGCGGCGCCGGCGGCGGTGCACACCTTCGACACGCGCGCCAGCGTGCCGGCGGCGCCCTGCTTGTAGACCTCGCCGACGAAGCCGAGCCGCTTCTCCATCACCTGCTTCGACACGAGCGAGCCGACGGCGCCGCCGACCGCGAGGCGGCGCGCAGGCCCGGCCTCCTCTGGGTCGAGGAAGAGGGCCGTCGCGGCGCCCGCGCTCGCCGTCGCGCTCGCGCCGAACAGCCACGGGAGCTCCCCGCGCGCCTCGTGCCACACGGGGATCGCGGTGTCGGCGAGGAGCGTGCCCGTGTACGTCGTGAGCGGCGGGCCTGCGAGGAACGAGACGGTCTCGGCCGCCACCTTCACGGGCTTGAGGATGCCGAGCAACTCGAGCACCGCGGCGGTGTTCGACGCGCCGCCCGACACGACGAGGATCCATGAGCCGACGCTCATCGGCGAGGTGACCTTGAAGACCCGCAGCATGTGGAGGAACCGCTCCGGCCGACCGAGGTCGGAGACGAGCAGCGCGGGGGACGCGACGTCCGCCGCCGCGCCGATGTACAGCGCCGTGCGCGCGAGGCGGCGGTGACCGGCGATCCGCGCTATCCCGTGCAGCACTGCGCAGCCGCCCGCGATCCCGCCCGCGAAGAAGTAGAACGGGATCTCCGGCTGCCACACAGGCTCCTTCAGGATCGGGCGGCCGTAGTACGACCGCATCTCGGTGCCGACACGCGTGATCGAGGCGTCGGTCACGCGCGGCCTCCGAGGAATGCGAATGCCGCGGCGACGACCGACGCGGCGGCCGCGATCGCCGTCGTCCTCCACATCTGCGGCAGGTGCTTCGTCGTGACGACCGGGTCCGGCGGGAGGCCGTAGACCTCCGGCTCGTCGAGCAGGAGGAAGAACGCGCCGAAGCCCCCGACGCCGTCGTCGGGGTCCCGGCCGTACAACTGCGCCCCGTTCCAGCCGTTCGCCTGCAACTTCGCGAGCCGCGCGTCCGCGCGCTCGCGCAGCTCGTCGAGCTCGCCGAACTGGATCGAGTCCGTCGGGCACGCCTTTGCGCACGCCGGCTCGTGCCCGCCGTTCAGACGGTCGTAGCAGAGCGTGCACTTCCACACGCGGCCGTCCTCCTCTTTGCCCAACAGCGGTAGTGCGAGCGGCGCATCCTCCGGCCGCCGCGGCAGGTGGCGCTTGTCGAGCACGCCGAATGGGCACGCCGGCACGCAGTAGCCGCAGCCGTTGCAGATGTCCTCCTGCACGACGACCGTGCCGAACTCGGTGCGGAACAGCGAGCCGGTAGGGCAGACGTCGAGGCACGCCGCGTGCGTGCAGTGCTTGCACACGTCGGACGACATGAGCCAGCGGAGCGGCTCGGCGTCCGGTTCGAGCGTTGCGAAGTCGCCGCCTTCGAGCCGCAGCGGCTTGCGCTGCTCGACGAACGCGACGTGACGCCACGAGTTCGCGCCGAGCGCGGAGGTGTTGTCGTAGCTCTCGCCCGTCCACGCGAGGCCGTCCTCGGGGATGACGTTCCACTCCTTACATGCGACCTCGCACGCCTTGCAGCCGATGCACACCGATGTGTCGGTGAAGAACCCGACGCGCGGTTTCTGCTCGGCCCCGTAGGTGACGGCCTCGGTGCTCATGCGTTGCGTGCTCGCTCGCGCAGGTCGGCGACGAACTGCGGCAGCCGCGGGCCGCGCGGCCGCCGACCCGGGCGGATGTCGCACGTGATCGCCTTGACCTCCTGGATCTTCACGTTCGGGTCGAGCACCAGGTGAGAGAGCTCGTTCGCAGCGCCGCCGCGCGTCAGTCCGCGCGAGCCCCAGTGATAGGGCAGGCCGACCTGGTGGACGACCCGCCCGCCGACGCGCACCGGGCGCACGCGGTCCGTGACGAGCACGCGGGCCTCGATCGCGGCTCGCGCCGTCACGACCGTCGCCCACCCGCCGTGCCGTAGGTCGCGCTCGCGTGCGAGCTCCGGGTGCACCTCGACGAACATCGCGGGCTGGAGCTCCGAGAGGTATGGCACGAACCGCGACATGCCCCCGGCGGTGTGGTGCTCCGTGAGCCGGTACGTCGTCGCGACGTACGGATACGTCTCCGAGAGCGGTGGGTTCCACGGATCTGCCTGGACGCCGTCGTACCGCGTACGCGCCGGGTTCGAGCGCTGCTCGTACAGCGGGTTCGCGAGCGGCGACTCGTGCGGCTCGTAGTGCGTCGGCAGCGGGCCGTCGTCGAGGCCCTGCGGGACGTAGAGCCACCCGTACCCGTCCGCCTGCATGATGAACGGGTGGTGGCCCTTGATCGCTTCGGGGCCCTTAGCGTCCTCGGGCGGCTCGTAGTCCGGCGGCTTGTCCTCTTGGAAGTCGGGCGTGTCGAGCCCCGTCCACTTGCTCTCGGACGCATCCCACCAGACGAGGCGCTTGCGCTCGGACCACGGGTTCCCGTCGGGGTCGGCCGAGGCGCGGTTGTAGAGGATCCGCCGGTTCGCCGGCCACGACCAGCCCCACTCGAGCGCCGTGTGCCCCTGCTCCCAGTGCGGCCGGCGCCGCGCCGCCTGGTTCACGCGGTCCGCGTACACGCCGCAGTAGATCCAGCAGCCGCACGCCGTCGAGCCGTCCGCCTTCAGCAGCGTGTACGCCGCGAGAGCCTGCCCCTCGTCGTCCCAGCCGTTGATCTCCGCGAGCACCGCCTCGGCGCTCGGCTCCTCGTGCTCGCCCGTCGTCGGGTAGTGCCACGTGAGCTCGCGGATCGGGCGGTCGCGCTTCTTGCGCGACGCCTTCAGCTTCTCCCGGATCGTGCGGCCGAGGTGGTAGTAGAACCACAGCTCCGAGCGGCAGTCCTCCTTCGGCTCGACGGCCTTGAAGTGCCACTGCAGGAGGCGCTGCGTGTTCGTGAACGAACCGTCCTTCTCGACGTGCGAGGCGGCAGGGAGGAAGAACACCTCGGTCGCGATGTCCTGCGTGCGCAACTCGCCCGTCTCGTGCTCGGGGCCGTCGTACCAGAACGCGGCCGTCTCGATCTCGACCAGATCGCGCACGACGAGCCAGTCGAGCTGCGCGAGCGCGAGCCGGTTCGCGCGCGCGTTCGACGAGCCGACCGCCGGGTTCTCGCCCGCGACGATGTAGCCCTTCACCTTCCCCTCGAGCATCTGCGTGACGGTCCAGTAGTTCGAGTTGTCGTCGTCGATGCGCGGCAGGTAGTCGAAGCAGAAGTCGTTCTCGGGCTTCGCGTGTGCGCCCCACCACGCCTTGAGGAGCGAGACGAGGTACGTGTCGACCTTGCCCCACCAGCCCGCGGGCGCGGAGTTCTCCTCGATGTACGCCTCGAGGGTCGGCGCGTCGTCGACGTGCTTCATCTGCAGGTAGCCCGGCAGCGTGTTGAACAGCGTCGGGATGTCGGTCGAGCCCTGGATCGACGCGTGGCCGCGTAGGGCGAGGATGCCGCCGCCCGGCCGGCCGACGTTGCCGAGCAGGAGCTGGATGATCGCCGCGGTGCGGATGATCTGGACGCCGACCGTGTGCTGTGTCCAGCCGACGGCGTACGCGAACGCACCTGTGCGCTCGCGCCCCGAGTTCTCGCAGAGCTTCTCGGCGACGTAGAGGAAGTCCTCGACGCTGCATCCGCATGCGTCCGCGACGAGCTCGGGTGTGTACCGCGCGAAATGCCGCTTCAGGATCTGGAAGACGCAACGCGGGTGCTGCAGCGTCTCGTCCTCCTCCGGCGGCTCGCCGTGGATGAGGCCGCCGCCGGCGCCGCCGTGCCCCGCCTGCTCGCCCTTCGGAGGCTTCCCCGCCGCGGCCGTCGCGTCCATGCCGGCGTACTGCCACGTCTCGTTCGAGTACTTGCGCTTCTCCGGGTCCCACCCCGAGAAGAGGCCGTCGCCGTCCTCGGCGTCGACGAAGCGTTCGTCGATGATCACGCGGGCGTTCGTGTACGCCTTGACGTACTCGTCGAACCAGCGCTCGTGCTCGAGGATGTAGTTGACGATCCCGCCGAGGAACGCGATGTCGCTGCCGGCGCGGATGCCGACGAACTTCGTCGCCATCGCGCTCGTGCGCGTGAAGCGCGGGTCGACGTGGATCACCTCGGCGCCGCGCTCTCTCGCCTCCATCACCCACTGGAACCCGACCGGGTGGTTCTCCGCCGCGTTCGATCCCATGATCACGATGCAGTCCGAGTTCGCGAGGTCCTGCTGGTAGTCGGTGGCGCCGCCTCGTCCGAACGAGGTCCCCAGACCGGGGACCGTGGAGCTGTGTCATATGCGTGCCTGGTTCTCGACCTGGACGATGCCGAGCGCCATGCACAGCTTCTTGATGAGGTAGTTCTCCTCGTTGTCGAGCGTCGCGCCGCCGAGGTTCGCGACCGCGAGCGTGCGCCGGTTCCTGTCGTCCCAGTCGCTCGCCCGCGCCTCGAGGATGCGGTCGGCGATCATGTCCATCGCCTGCTCGAGCGGCAGGTCCTCCCACTCCGTGCCGTACGAGCGGCGGTACTTCACCTTGTACTCGCGCAGCGGGCCCTGCACGTAGCTCTTCGACGCGGAGCCCTTCGGGCAGAGGCGGCCCCGCGAGATCGGGCTCGCCGGGTCGCCCTCGATCTGCGTCACCTCGCCGTCCTGCACGTACACGAGCTGCGCGCAGCCGACCGCGCAGTACGGGCAGACGGAGCGCGCGACGTGCTCGGCCCGGTCGATGCGCGGGGCGAGGGTCTGCGAGCGTCTCGATTGCGCGGCGCGTCCGCG
>JBKPLI010000169.1:0-9107 GCA_046731555.1 Actinomycetota bacterium
CCGCCTGGTCGTCTCCATCGCCAAGCGGTACCAGACGCAGGGCATCACGCTCGGCGACCTGGTCCAGGAGGGCGTCCTCGGACTGATCCGCGCGACGGAGAAGTTCGACTGGCGCAAGGGCTTCAAGTTCTCCACGTACGCCACGTGGTGGATCCGCCAGGCCGTGCAGCGCGGCGTCGCGAACAAGGCGCGCACGATCCGGATCCCGGTCCACATCGTCGAGCGCGAGCACAAGGTCTCGCGTGCGACGCGCGAGCTCGTGGCCGAGCTGGAGCGCGACCCGACGCCCGAGGAGATCGCCGACCGGTCGAAGCTGCCGCTGAACCAGGTGATCGAGGTGCGCTCGGCCGCGCGCGCGGTCGCGTCCACGGACGCGCCCGTCGGCGACGACGGCGACGCAAGTCTCGGCGACCTGTTCTCGGCGGGCGGTCCGTCGACGGAGGACGAGGCCGAGGGCGCGCTGCGCCACGACGCCGTCCGCCGCGCGGTCGCGAAGCTGCCGGACCGCGAGCGCGCGGTCGTCGAGCTTCGCTTCGGCCTCATCGGCGACGGCCCCGCCTCGCTCGAGGCGATCGGCAAGCAGCTCGGCCTGACGCGCGAGCGCGTCCGGCAGATCGAGACCGAGGCGCTCCGGCGGCTCGCGTCCGATAACGACCTGGCTGCTGCGGCCTAGCCGGCTCGAGACACGCCTGAACGGCCTAGGGAGACCTGTGTCCTCGTCGAGGCCACAGGTCTCCTTTCTGTCTTTAGGGCGCGCGTAAGCTCGGCGAAATGGGACTCGGCTCACACGACGAGCTGCAGCTCTTCGTCCTGCTCGTCGCGTTCGGCGGGCTGCTCGCGCTGTCGACGCTCTCGAGCGTCCCGATCCCGATCCTGCTCGTGCTGGGCGGACTCGTGCTCGGGTTCGTGCCGGGGCTGCCGCACATCGAGCTGCCGCCGGAGGTCGTGCTCGTCGCCATCCTCCCGCCGCTTCTGTACTGGACGGCGTTCGCCACGTCGCTGCGCGACCTGCGACGGAACATCCGGCCGATCTCGCTGCTCGCCGTCGGACTCGTCCTCGCGACGACCTGCGGCGTCGCCATGGTGGGGCACCAGTGGCTCGACCTGTCGTGGGCCGAGGCGTTCACGCTCGGCGCAGTCGTCTCGCCGACCGATCCCCTGGCGGCGACCGAGGTCGCGCGCCGGCTCGGCGTGCCGCGCCGCATCGTGGCGGTCATCGAGGGCGAGAGCCTCGTCAACGACGGGACGGCGCTCGTGCTCTACAAGCTGGCAGTCGTGGCCGTCGTGACCGGCTCGTTCTCGCTCGCGGACGCGGCGTGGCGGCTGCCGTGGAACATCGTCGGCGGCATCGGCGTCGGTCTCGCGGTCGGCTACGTCGTCCGGCGCGTGCGCCGCGTGCTGAACGACCCGCCGGTCGAGGTGACACTTGCACTCCTCTCCGGCTACCTCGCATTCCTGCCTGCGAGCGTCATCGGCGCCTCCGGTGTGCTCGCCGCGGTGACGATCGGCGTCTACATGGGCTGGTACACGCCGGAGCTGACGACGAGCGAGACACGGCTGAGCGGCAACGCTTTCTGGGAGATCCTCATCTACGTCGTCAACGCGCTGCTCTTCGTGCTGCTCGGGCTGCAGCTGCGGCAGATCGTCGACGCGCTGTCCGGCACGCCGTGGGGCGAGCTCCTCGCCGACGCCGCGCTCGTCTGCGCGGCCGTCATCGTCACGCGCCTGATCTGGGTGCCGATCTTCACGTACGTGCCGCGCATGCTCTTCCGCAGCATCCGCGAGCGCGACCCGTACCCGCCGTGGCAGGCCCCGGCGATGATCGCGTGGACTGGCCTCCGCGGCGCCGTCTCGCTCGCCGCGGTGCTCGCGCTGCCGAACGACTTCCCGCAGCGCGACCTGCTCGTCTTCGTCACCTTCGCGGTCATCCTCGTGACGCTCGTCGGGCAGGGCCTGACGCTGCCCCTGCTGATCCGGCTCCTGCGCCTCCAGAGCGACGACGCCGGCGCCGAGCGCGAGGACGCGAAGACGCGCATCAAGGCGGCCGAGGCCGCGCTCGCGCGGCTCGAGGAGCTCGGGCCGGAGGAGTGGGTCCGCGACGACACCGCGGAACGGATCCGCGCCCAGTACGGCTTCCGTCGCGAGCGCTTCCGGGCGCGGCTCGACGACGGCGACGACGGCGCGATCGAGGAGCGGTCGGCGAGCTTCCAGCGTCTCCGCCGCGAGCTGCTCGACGCCGAGCGCAACACGGTCGTGTCGCTGCGCAACGCCGGCATGATCGACGACGACGTCGCGCGCCGCGTCATCCGCGACCTCGACCTCGAAGAGCTACGGCTCGATACCTAGGCGGGCGACGGCGCGGGCAGCGGTGCGCCGCCGCGGCCGATGCGGATCACGAGCCCCGACGCGAACAGGCAGAGCAGGCCGGCCGAGCCGAAAGCCCAGCCGTAGTCGCCGAACCACGTCCGGGCGGCGCCTGCGCCCCACGCTGCGACGGCCGCGCCGAACTGGTGCGCGGCGAAGATCCAGCCGAAGACGACGCCGACGCGCTCGCGGCCGAACGTCTCGGCGGTGAGCATCACCGTCGGCGGCACGGTCGCGACCCAGTCGAGGCCGTAGAAGACGATGAAGAGGATCAGCCCGAAGCGGGGCGCGCCGAAGAGGTACGGCAGGGCGAGCAGCGACAGACCGCGCAGCGCGTAGTACCAGAAGAGCAGTACGCGCGGATCGTGACGATCGGTGAGCCAGCCGGAGACCGTCGTGCCGACGATGTCGAACACGCCGATCGTCGCGA
Source organism: Actinomycetota bacterium (assembly GCA_046731555.1). Classification (GTDB taxonomy): domain Bacteria; phylum Actinomycetota; class Thermoleophilia; order Gaiellales; family Gaiellaceae; genus PALSA-600. The sequence goes on from JBKPLI010000169.1 coordinate 2,795, forward strand.
GCAGGCCTGCGGCCGCGACCTCGGCGTATCCGTGGTCCATCGCGGCCGGGATCAGGTGCGTCTGGACGAGCCCGGTCGTCGAGAGGCCGCAGATGAAGAAGCTGCCCGTGAGGAGCCAGAAGTTCGTCGAGCGCATCCCGGTACGCAGGCCGTCGACCGCGAGCGCGAACGGGTTCCCCGACGACGTCGCCGCCGCCGCCGCGTCTGCGGTCGCGCCGAAGGCCAGCAGCCCGACGTCCTCCGGCCGGTCGCGCACGAGCAGCACGACGAGCGGAAACACGACGCCGATGGCCACCGTCGCGACCGTCACCGCCGCCCACCGCCAGCCGAACTGGGTCACGATCGCGGCGAGCACCGGCAGGAACACGAGTTGCCCCGTGGCATTCGACGCGGTCAAGAGGCCGGTCACGAGCCCGCGCCGCTCCACGAACCAGCGGTTCGCGATGATCGCGGCGAGCGGCACCGACACCGCGCCCGTCGCGAGCCCGTTCACGACGCCCCACAACAGGCAGAGCTGCCACGGCTGCGTCATGAACACCGTCAGTGCCGAGCCGATCGAAACCGTGACGAGCGCAGTCGCCATCACTCGGCGCAGCCCGAAGCGCTCGACGAGCGCCGCGGCGAACGGGCCGCCGAGCCCGAAGCACAGGAGGTTGATCGAGACCGCGAGACCGATCGTCGCGCGGCTCCAGCCGAACTCGTCCTCGAGCGGCACGATCAACACGCCCGACGTCGAGCGGAACCCCGCCGCCGTGATCAGCGTGACGAAGCCGACCGCCGCGACGATCCAGGCGTAGTGGACCCGCCTCACGACGTTCGGAAACGTTCGGCGGCCGCCGGCGCTTCCCGGTCCGTCAGTACCGGAGCCCGTGGCCGAACGGGAAGAGCGGCTGCTCGGAGTCGTACGGCACGTCCGTCAGCTGCCGCTCGACCGCCTCGGCCGAGGAGGGCAGCTCGAACGGCAGCCGCGCCTCGGGCTCGACCCGGCCGAAGACGACGTCGAGGAGCGCGGCGTCCGACACGCCGAACGTCCCGATCAGCGCGGCCGAGCGTTCGGCGAGCTCGGGGATCACCGCGGGCCGGTCGAGCTGGATGTCGACGATCGTCGGCACGCGGTCGCAGACCTCGAGCAGTGGCGCGAGCTCCTCCTCGGTGAAGTGCAGGCGGCCGGCGTGGAAGAACTGCTCGAGGAACCCCGGTCGAGGGTCGAACGGCGTCTGCAAACGCACGAGCGCGACCTCGGCCTCGTCGAGCCCGACGACGTCCGCGTACGGCTCGACGGTCTCGGCCTCGACGCCCTCGAGGTACACGCGCGGACGCCCGCGCAACGGCAGCAGGCCGTCGTTCGCGAGCAGCGCGATCGAGCGCCGCTGCGCGTCGTCGCCCGCGGCGCGGAACTCGGCGTTACCGACGAGCGCGACGGAGGCCTCGACGTCGAGGTACGGGTCGTCGAAGAGCCCGAGCCGGAACTTGTCGCGCAGGATGCGGCGCGCCGACGCGTCGAGCCGCTCCTCGCGCACGCGACCCGCGCGGACCAGCTCGAGCAGCACCTCGACGCAGCGCTCGCCGCCGAACTGGTCGATGCCCGCGTCCAGCGCCTTCAGCATCCGGTCCTCGACCGACAGCTCCTCGACGCCCCAGCAGCAAGCGGCGAACATGACCTGACCGTCGACCTCCCAGTCGGTGAGGAGGCCCCAGTCGGTGCACACGACGCCGTCGAAGCCGAAGCGCTCGCGCAGCAGTCCCGTGATGACGCCGTGGTTGAAGCCGAAGCCGACCGGCTCGAGCTCGGTGCCGACGGGCATCCCGTAGTACGGCATGACCTGCGCGGTCCCGGCCGCGAACGCCGCCTCGAACGGGCGCAGGTGGTACTCGAGGTTGTCGCCGGGATAGACCTGCTCGCGCCCGTATGCGAAGTGCGGGTCCTCGCCGTCCAGCTGCGGGCCGCCGCCGGGGAAGTGTTTCGTCATGCAGGCGACGCTCGACGGCCCGAGCGTCTCGCCCTGGAAGCCGCGGACGTACCCGCGGAGCATTCTCGAGACGAGCTCCGCGTCCTCGCCGAACGTCTCCGCGATGCGCGACCAGCGGGGCTCCGTCGCGAGGTCGGCCTGCGGGTGCAGCGCGACGCGGATGCCGAGCGCGACATACTCCCGGCGCGCGACGTCCGCGAAGCGCCGCGTCAGTTCCTCGTCGCCCGCGGCCGCGAGCCCGAGCGCGCCCGGCCACTTCGACAGCGCCTCGCCCGTGAACGTCGCCGCTGTGCGGCTGAACGAGTGCCGCGGGTCGGACGAGATCGTGACCGGGATGCCGAGGCGCGTGCCCTCCGCGAGCCGCTGCAGCCGGTTGTGCCACTCGGCCATCGCGCGCGGGCCGGGGATCTCGAAGACGTTGAACGTGTTGATCCCGCGGTCGACGACGAGCTCGGTCGTCGGCGTCTGCGCGAACGCGCTCGGCTCCTCGACGAGCGAGCCGTCGTCGCCGATCGAGATCGGCGGGTGGAACATCAGCCCCGCCTTCTCCTCGACCGTCATCTGCGCGAGCAGGTCGTCGACGCGCTCGTCGAGCGGGCGGCTCGCGTCCTCGTACGGGTCGAGCCGGCCGTTGCCGTTCAGGTCGCGCGCCACGGCGCGCGATCATACGCGGCGTTACGTGCGGAGGACGACCGGCCCGGGCTCGTGCTTGTCCGGCGCCTGCTTCGTCACGACCCAGCCCTCGAAGTTCTTCGCCTTGTACGGGACGGTGAACACGAGCTTCGTCGTCTTGCCGTTGACGCGGAAGCTGCCGCAGATGACGACCGGCTTGCCGTTCTTCACGAGGTAGAGGTTGTAGTAGCCGCCCTCCTCCTGCTGCGGCAGGCCGGAGACGTTGAAGTGCATCTGCCAGTTGCCGACGTCGTCGCGCTCCCCGGCCTGGATCGACGCGATCGCGCCGCTCGCGCCGTGCATCGTGTACACGCGCCGCGCGTCGAACGTCGTGTCGTTGCGATGGCCGATGAGGTAGCCGGCGCCGAACGCCGCGCACGCGATCGCGGCCGCGAGCACCACGGCGGCGGCGAGCCGGCGCCGCGGAAGCAGCGGGAACTGGACGATCTCGCCGTCGTCCGCCGGCAGCTCGTCCGCGTCGTAGGTCTCGAGCGACGGCGGCAGGTCCGGCGGCGGCCCGGCCTGCACGAGCAGGTCGTGGACGCGCCGCAGGCGCTCCTCGTCGGCGGGGTCGAGCCCCTCGCGGCCGATCAGGTCGTCGAAGTCGCGTGTCATTCCAGTTCACCGTCCAGGATGTCCGCGAGCCGCTGGAGGGCGGTGCGCGTCCGCGTCTTCACGGTACCGAGCGGGATGCCGAGGAACTCCGCGACCTCGCTCTGCGAGAGGCCGCTCCAGTACGCGAGCGCGATCACCTCGCGCTCCCGCTCGGGCAGCTCCTCGAGCGCGCGATGGACGCGCCACGCGATCCACGACTGCTCGGCGCGCTCGGGCGGGCCGGGGTCGGAGCCTGCCTCGTCCGGCGGGTCGGTCGCCGGCTCGGGACGCGCGCGGCCGCGGTCGACGATCGCGTTCCGGGCGACGGCGTAGAGCCACGGCGCGCCGGGCCCGCGCTCGGGCTTGTACGTGCGGGCCGAGCGCCAGATGGAGGCGAACGTCTCCTGCACCGCGTCCTCCGCGCGGCCGCGGTCGCCGAGGCGGCGCAGCGCGAGGCCGAACACCGGGCGCGCGTAGCGGCGGTAGAGCGTGTCGAACGCCGAGCGGTCGCCTGCGCCCGCGCGCTGGATGAGCTCGGCGTCGCTCTCGTGCGTCACCGGCGCAATCGTACGGATTGAGAGGGCAAACGCCATCCTCCGCTCTACGGAGGCGGCGTCCTCCTGGTTTGCAGCAGACGTCCGCCGTCGACGACGAGGCTCGTGCCGGTGACGAAGTCCGCGTCCGCGAGGTACGCGACCGCGTCCGCGACGTCGGACGGCGCGCCGACGCGGCCGAGGAGCGTCTCCGCCGCGCGGCGCTCGACCTGGTCGGGCTCGACCGCGACCGGGCCGGGGGCGACGCCGCAAACGCGCACCTCGGGCGCGAGCGCGCGGGCGAGCACGCGCGTGAGCATCGCCTGCGCGGCCTTCGCGGCGCAGTGCGCGGCGAACGACGGCCACGGCTCGTAGGAGGCGACGTCCTCGATCACGACGATGACGCCGCCCGACTCGCGCAGTGCCGGCGCGGCCGCCTGCGCGAGGAAGAACGTTCCCTTCGCGACGACGTCGAGCGCGGCGTCCCAGTCGGCCTCCGTCACCTCGTCGACCGGCTTCGGCGCGAACCCGTCGGCGGCGGAGCACACGAGCAGGTCGAGCCCGCCGAGCTCGTCGACCGCGCGCGCGACGAGCGCGCGGGCCTCGTCGACGCGGCGAACGTCGCCGTCCGCGCTGCCGGCGGCGAGCACGAGCCAGTCGTCCGCGCGCAGCCGCTCCGCGATCGCGCTCCCGACGCGCCCCGTTCCCCCGCTCACGAGGGCGCGTCTTTGAGGGGACCGTAAAGCCATCGGACGGATTCAGTTAACCACGGTGCCGAACCGCGACGCATGGGGAAAACATTCCTCACGCAACTGGCTGGCAGGAGGGGGAAACGACTACCGATGCGCAAGCTCTTGATTGGACTCACGGCGGTGGCCGCCCTTGCCGCCGCGGGGCCGGGAACGGCGGTCGCCGCGACGACGAAGACGGTGACCATCGTCGGCTCCGGCTTCACGCCGAAAACGGTGACGATCACCGAGGGCGACACGGTCCAGTGGATCAACAGGGACTCGAAGAACCACCAGGTGCTCGAGAACCGGGGACGCTTCGTGTCCACGATCCTCGGGCCGAACCAGCGCTACACCTTCACGTTCAACGCGGCCGGCACCTACAACTACAAGGACGAGCTGAACTCGAGGCTCACCGGTCAGGTCGTCGTGAAGGGCGCGCCGCCGACGCTGACGCTCGCGGCCTCGACCGGGATCCTCACGTACGGCGACGAGGCGCAGCTCTCGGGCGTCGTCTCGAGCAAGAAGGAAGGCGAGTCGGTGGTGATCTACTACCGGCCGTACCCGCAGGCCAACCTCATCGAGCGCGCGACCGTGCTCTCGGGGCCCGGCGGCGCCTTCAGCTTCCTGATCAAGCCGCAGATCCTCACCACGTACCAGGCGGCGTGGAAGGGAGCCTTCTCGCTGCCGGTCTCGGTGCAGGTCGCGCCGAAGATCAGCCTCGGACGGAACAACGGCTGGCTCATCCACGTCTCCGGCGGCAGCTCCTTCGCCGGGCGCGCCGTGCAGCTGCAGCGTCTCAACGCCCTCACGGGCCAGTGGGTGACGCTGAAGAAGCCGCTGCTCAACTCGCGCTCGAGCGCGAAGGTGGTCGTCAAGCTGCCGAAGGGGACGAACCGCCTGCGGGTCGCCATGTCGGTCAACCAGGCCGGCGCCGGCTACCTCGGGGCGTTCTCGAAGGTCGTGCTCTGGCGACAGGCGACCTGACGCACTAGGCCGAGGAGGTGCGCGGCCCTAGCCGCCGCGCGCCTCCTCGAACCGCTTGCCGACCTCGTCCCAGTTCACGACGTCCCACCACGCCGCGAGGTAGTCCGGGCGGCGGTTCTGGTACTTGAGGTAGTAGGCGTGCTCCCACACGTCGATGCCGAGGATCGGACGCTTGCCGTCCATGAGCGGGTTGTCCTGGTTCGGCGTCGACACGACGCTCAGGCTGCCGCCGTCGGCGACGAGCCACGTCCACCCCGAGCCGAAGCGCTTGACGCCCGCGTCGTTCAGCTGCGCCTTCAGCTCGTCCGAGTCGCCGAACGTCGCGCGGATCGCCTCGTCGAGCGCGCCCGACGGCTCGCCGCCGCCCTTCGGCTTCATGATCTGCCAGAACAGCGAGTGGTTCCAGTGGCCGCCGCCGTTGTTCCGCACGGCCGCGCGCTTGTCCTCCGGCACCCTGTCGAGTTTCTGGATCAGCTCGTCGAGCGGCGTGTCCGCGAGGTCGGTTCCCTCGAGCGCCTTGTTCAGGTTGTCGACGTAGGCCTGGTGGTGCTTGCCGTGGTGGATCCGCATCGTCTGGCCGTCGATCGTCGGCTCCAGCGCGTCGGGGTCGTACGGAAGCTGAGGGAGCTCGTGCGGCATCCTTTCTCCTTCGATCGGGTTCAGGGGTGAGGATATGCTCCTGCGCCGTCCACCGACGAAGGAGAGCCATGGCGCTTGCGTACAACCACGACGAGATCACGGCGCGCGAGCTGAAGCCGGCGCTCTACGAGCTCGACGGCATCTCGCGCGAGACGGTCGAGGCCCACTACAAGCTGTACCAGGGCTACGT
>JBKPLI010000170.1:0-6624 GCA_046731555.1 Actinomycetota bacterium
GCCCCCGACCGTCCGGCCGTCGACGCTCGGACCGAACCCACGGTCGCGCCGGCGCCGCCCGCCGCGCGCATGCCTCATGCGGGTCCGCTCTCGACGGACGGGCGGCCACCGACGGCCGGGCCCGACCCGCTCGCGCGCGTCGAGCCCCGGCGGAAGCCGACGAAGACGTCGCGGCTCGCCGACGAGGTGTACAACCTGATCGTCCGCCGGCTCGAGGACGAGCGGATGCGGAGAGGGCTCTAGTCCGTGGCGCTCGAGAAGGCGCTCATCAAGCCCGAGGCACCGCGCGGCGCGCCTCCGATTCCCGCGCTCTTCAACCCGAACCAGTACGGCCTCGAGGCCTCGAACGAGTTCTCCGAGACCGCGGTGGTCGGCCTCGACTCGCCGCTCCTGCAGTACGTCCGCGGCGGCGCGCGCATGCTGTCGATGGAGCTCTTCTTCGACACCTACGAGCAGCGCACCGACGTGCGCAGGCACACGGACCGGATCTACAACCTGCTCGCGATCGAGCCGACGACGCACGCGCCGCCGATCTGCAAGTTCACGTGGGGCCGGTTCTCGTTCCGCTGCGTGGTCGAGCGCGTGAGCGGACGGTTCACGCTCTTCCTCGACAACGGCACGCCCGTGCGCGCGTCGCTCAGCGTCGGGCTGAAGGAGTACGTCGACGCCGGTGCGTCGTCACGCTCGCGTCCGCTCCAGTCGTCGGACCACACGAAGACGACCGAGGTCCAGCGGGGCGACACGTTGAGCGCGATCGCCGAGCGCGAGTACGGCGACCCCGGCGCGTGGCGGCCGATCGCACGGGCGAACCTGATCGCGAACCCGCGTGTGCTCGAGCCGGGCCGGTTGCTCGTCGTTCCTCCGCTGCCGGAGGGCCGGTCATGAGCCCTGAGTTCTTCGTCCCGGAGTTCGACATCCGCGTCAACGGCAGCCCGTTGCACTCCGAGATCGCCAACGACGTCGCGGCGATCGAGGTCGTCCAGGAGCCGAACACGCTCGATCACGTGCGGATCGCACTCGCGCATGTCGGCGATCCGGAGTTCGCCATCGCGATGGGGGGCAGGACGCAGAACCCGCTCACGGTCTTCACCGAGGGGAGCGCGGTTCAGCTCTCGCTCGGCTTCCTCGGCGACCCGCTCGCCAAGGTCTTCGAAGGCGACGTCACCGGCGTCACCGCGATCTTCCCGGAGGAAGGTCCTTCGACGCTCGAGGTCCACTGCCACAGCTACATGCACCGCTTGCGCCGCAGCGTCCGGACGAAGACGTACCTGAGGCAGAAGGACAGCGCAATCGCGATGCAGCTCGGGAGGCAGGCGGGCCTGACCGTCCGAGCCGACGACTCGAAGGTCATGCAGGAGTTCGTGATGCAGTACAACCAGACCGACCTCGAGTTCCTGCTCGAGCGTGCGAGCCGCATCGGCTTCGAGCTCCTCATCGAGGGCAAGACGCTGCACTTCCGCCACGCGGGAGACGCCGGAAGCTCCGTTCTCAAGCTCAAGTACGGAGACAGCGATGGGCTCCTGTCCGCGACGCTGCGAGAGGAACTCCTCGGCCAAGGCGACTCGGTGACGGTGCGCAGCGTCGACAAGTCGGGTAAGTCGATCGTCGGAAAGGCACTGGCCGGTTCGATCACACCCGATGCGGTGCGCTCGGGGCCAAAGCTGTCGAAGCGGGCGTTCGGGGCGACCGAGACCGTGGTCGTCGACCGGCCGCTCGCGACGAAGGCAGATGCCGACACACTCGCGCTCTCGATCCTGAACGGCCGCGCGCGCGCGTTCGTGACGGGCTCGGGGCGAGCCATCGGACGGCCGGCACTCCGCGCCGGAGGCGTCATCGAGCTGGCCGGGGTGGGGAAGACGTTCGACGGCAAGTACTACGTCGTCCAGTCGACGCACCTCTACGGCGAGGACGGCTACCACACGAGCTTCCGCGTCCGGAGGAACGCCGTCGGGTGAGCCTCTACGACGTGATCGCACAGGGCCGCGACGGCTCGACGCGTGTGTACGGCGTCGGGCTCGCGGTCGTGACGAACAACAAGGACCCCGAAGCGCTCGGGCGCGTCAAGCTCAAGTTCCCCTGGCTGTCCGACGAGGAGGAGAGCAACTGGGCTCGCGTCGCGTCGCCGATGGGCGGGCCGGACCGCGGGCTCTGGCTCCTGCCGGAGGTAGACGACCAGGTGCTCGTCGCGTTCGAGCACGGCGACCCGGCCTACCCGTACGTGATCGGGTCGCTGTGGAACGGGAGCCAGAAGCCTCCGGGGAAGAACGACGACGGCAAGAACAACATCCGCCTGCTCAAGTCGCGCAGCGGCCACACCGTCCGGCTGGACGACACGGAAGGCCAAGAGAAGATCGAGATCGTCGACAAGTCCGGCAAGAACTCGGTCGTCGTCAGCACGAAGGACAACTCGATCGCCATCAAGGCGGACGCGGACATCAAGATCACGTCCGCCAACGGCAAGCTCGTGATCGATGCGAAGGGCGGCATCGAGCTGAAGTCGAACGCCTCGATCAAGGTCGAGGCGAGCGCCAACCTCGAGCTGAAGGGCAACGCCCAGACCATCATCAAAGGCTCGACCGTGAACATCAACTGAGGCGCGCGCGATGGGAGCTCCCGCAGCCAAGCAGGGTGACCAGGTGGTCGCGGTCGACACGCACATCGTGATGGTCCCGTCGGGGCCGGCGATGGTCCCGACGCCGCTGCCTCATCCCTTCGTCGGCATGCTGAGCGGCGGCCTCTCGAGCAACGTGAACATCATGGGCAAGGCCGCGGCGACGGTCGACAGCACCGCCGACAACTCGCCGGCGCACATCCCGACGCCGCCGGGCACGTCGTTCCAGAAGCCGCCCAAGAACAAGGGCACGGTGATGGTCGGCAGCGCGACCGTGAAGATCAACAACAAGGCGGCCGCCCGGATGGGCGATCCCGTCAAGACCTGCAACGACCCCGAGGACCTGCCGGTCGGCAAGATCATCGCCGTCGGCACGGTGGTCGTCGGCTGATGGACGGCGCCGACCTCGCCCCGCGTGAGTTCCTCGGTGTCGGCTGGTCGTGGCCGGTCGAGGCGACGGATGACGGCGACATCGCGCTCGCGCGCTACGAGGAGAGCGTCCGCCAGTCGGTGTGGATCATCCTCGGCACCTCGCCCGGTGAGCGCGTCATGCGCCCCGACTTCGGCTGCGGCCTGCAGGACCTCGTCTTCTCGGTCGGCAACGCGACCACGGAAGGGCTCGTCGCCGACGAGGTCCGCCGGTCGCTGACGCAGTGGGAGCCGCGGCTCGACCTGATCGAGGTGCAGGTGGCGAACGACCCGGCGCGGCCGGAGGCGCTGATCGTGCGCATCACCTATCGCGTGCGCGCGACGAACAACGTCTTCAACCTCGTCTACCCGTTCTATCTGGAGCAGGAAGCGTGAGCGTGCCTCCGCATCCGCCTGTCGATCCGCGGACGGTCGCCGACCTCGCGGCCGACACGCGGCGCGCGATCGCGCGCTCGCTCGGGCTACCGCAGCCCGTCGGCAGCCAGGACGCGAAGGTCCCCGGCGACGGGCTCGTGAGCATCTTCGCGCGGCTCGCCGAGATCGTCGTGCAGCGCGTCAACGCGGTCCCGGAGAAGAACTTCGTCGCGTTCCTCGACCTCGTCGGCGTGCGACTGCGCCCGCCGCAGCCCGCGCGGGTCCCCCTCACGTTTCACCTCGCGCCGGGGACCGACGGCCCGGCGCCCCTCCCGGCACGCACGCTCGTCGCCGCGGTCCCGGGGCCCGAGGAGGCGGAGCCGCCCGTGTTCGAGACCGAGCGCGAGGTCGTCCTGACGAGCGCGAGCATCGTCGCGGCGTACACGCGCGACCCGTGGTTCGACCGCTACTCGGACCAGACCGCGATCGCGAACGGCGCCGAAGCGGGCTCGTTCCCAGCGTTCGAGGGCGCCGACCCGATCGCGCACGAGCTCTACCTCGGGGACGACCTCTTCGCGCTCCCGGCGGCGAAGGAGATCACGTTCTGGTTCCGCCGCGCCGTCCTCAACAGCTCGTGGCCACTCGTCGTCGAGTGGTCGCGCCTCGACGAGGGCGAGTGGCAGCCGCTAACCGCGACGGTCGTGCAGGACGGGATCGACTGGCGCGTGACGCTGCCGGGCGTCACCGGGATCGATCCGTCCGAGGTCGACGGCCGGACGGGCTCGTGGGTGCGCGGCCGCCTCACGACCTCGCTGCCGTCGCCGGCCGCCGCGCCCGACGCGGTCGGGCAGACGCTCGCGCCCGACGCGGCGTTCGCCGGGCCCGAGCCGCTCGACGCCGACGGCCCGCTCGCGCCGTTCGGCGAGGACGTGCCGCGCACCACGTTCGCGCTCGCCTGTGGACGCGCCTTCTCGAAGCCGCGCGCGCAGATCGTGCTCGACGTCGACCTCGACTCCGACCGGCCGCCGGGCCCGTCGTCCGACCTCGAGCTCGTCTGGGAGTACTCGCGTGCGGACGGCAGCTGGGGCGTGATCGGCGGGTCGTCGCCCGCGGACACCGGGCCGGACCCGTCCTTTTCGTTCGAGGACAACACCTACGCGCTCACGCAGGACGGACAGGTCCGGTTCCAGGCGCCGCCCGACTGGGCGGAGGGGGAGGTCGAGGGCGTGAGGGGTCGCTGGCTGCGGGTGCGCGTCGGCACCGGCGACTACGGCGACCCGCCCGGGCGCCAGCCGCCGTTCGTTCGCCGGCTCGCGGTGAGCTACACGTGGCCGCTGCCGCGGATCGAGGCCGTGCGCTCGTCGGTGTGGATCGCACGATCGGGCCTGCCGCCCGACCTCGGCTTCGTCAACGAGGCGCCGCTCGAACTGAGCAAGGACTTCCTCCCGTTCGGCGCGGTGCCCAAGTTCGGGGACACGTTCTACGTCGCAAGCGACGAGGCGCTCGCGCTGCCCGGCGCGAAGGTCACCGTGGTCGTGACGCCGACCGCGAACCTGCAGGCGCCGCGCGACAAGCTGCCGACCCTCCAATGGGAGTACTGGAGCTCGAAGACAAGGCTCTGGCAGCGGCTCGACGTCATGGACGACACGGCCGTCTTGACGAAGTCGACCGAGGCGACCCTGCGGCTGACCGTGCCGAGCGACCTCGCGCCCGTCGAGGTCAACGGCGAGCTGCGGCGCTGGCTCAGGGCACGGATCGTCGTGGGCGACTACGGCGACGAGGCGCGGTACGACCCGGTCGACGCGAACGACCTCTCCAAGGGCTTCAAGCTCGTGCCGGCGACGCTCCGTCCGCCGTCGCTCGCGCGCATCTCGTTCGCGTTCGACTACCGCTCCCCGCAGCGGCCGCCACGCTCGGTCGTGACCGTCAACGACTTCGTGACGGAGGCCCGGACGGGATCGTTCCTGCCGTTCCGGCCTTCTGCGGACGTCCGGCCCACGCTGTACGTCGCGGCCGACCGCGACTTCGGCGGGCAGCCGACGGCGATCTACTTCGGCGTCGCCGACGCGCCGTACCGGTCCGGCGCGCACGAGGGCGACTCGACCGAGCCGGCCGCCGTCGTGTGGGAGTACCGCAAAGAGGACGAGTGGGTGCGCCTCACGGTCCTCGACGAGACGCGCGGGCTGACGCGGCGTGGCCTCCTGATCTTCCTCGCGCCCGAGGACTTCGCGCCCGTTCGCCTGTTCGACCGGACCGCGCACTGGCTGCGCGTGCGCTGGGAGCGCGGCAACTATCAGACGCCGCCGCAGCTCGGCCGCGTCCTGACGAACACCACGTGGGCGTCGCACGCCGTCACCGTCGAGAACGACGTCCTCGGGTCCGGGACGGGCGAGCGCAACCAGCGCGTCCGCGTCACGCAGGTGCCGGTCCTGCCCGGCCAGCGGATCGAGGTCGCCGAGCCCGACGTCCCGTCCGCGCCGGAGCTCGCGGCGATCCGTGCCGAGGAAGGACCCGACGCGGTCAGCCTCGTCGCGCCGGTCGAAGGCGGCGAGCCCGAGGTGTGGGTGCGCTGGCACGAGGTCGTCGACTTCGCGACGTCGGCGCCGCGCAGCCGGCACTACGTCGTGGACCGCCTCACCGGCGTGATCGAGTTCGGCGACGGGCTGCACGGCGCCTCCCCGCCGGAGGGTCGGGGCAACATCGTCGCGACGCTGTACCGAAGCGGAGGCGGCGCCGTCGGCAACCGGCCGGCCGGGACGATCACCGAGCTCAAGTCGGCCGTGCCCTACGTCGACGTCGTCGTGAACGTCGAGCCCGCCTCCGGCGGGGCCGACGCCGAGCCGCTCGCCCTCGCGCGCGAGCGCGGACCGCGGATGCTGCGCCACGGCGACCGGGCGGTCGCCGCCGCCGACTTCGAGGACCTCGCGTTCGAGGCGTCGCCGGCGGTCGCGCGTGTCAGCGCCGTGCCGGCCGGCTCGGCGGCGGACGCAGGGAGGGTCGGTCTCGTCGTCGTGCCCGACAGCGAGGAGCCGCGGCCGGTGCCGAGCCTCGAGCTCCTCACGCGCGTGAAGGACTACGTCGAGGCGCGCCTCTCACCGGCCGCCGACCTCTGGGTGCGCGGACCCGGCTGGCTGCTCGTCGCGGTGACGACCGAGGTCGTGCCCGAGCGGTTCGAGGCCGCCGCCGAGGTCGAGAGCGCAGTCCGCGACCGCCTCGCGCGGTTCCTCCAC
>JBKPLI010000171.1:0-22959 GCA_046731555.1 Actinomycetota bacterium
TGGGCTCGGAGATGTGTATAAGAGACAGGGTGACGACACGCTCGCGGAAGCGGAGCGACTCGGCGCCGGTCGCGGCGGCCGCGCGGGCGCGGCCGTAGCCGGCGGCGCGCCGGAGCGACGCCTCCTTCTGGCGGGACGAGACGGTGACGGCCTCGCCGAGGAAGTAGACGGCGGCGCCGACGCAGGCGAGCGAGAGGATGAGAAGCATCGGCGGTTACCCCCTGAACGAGACGATCTTCTTGAGGATGAGTGAGCCGAGCCCCATCATCACGAGGCCCGCGAACAGCAGATGGCGCCCGGTGCTCGTATTGACGAGTGGGGCCATATACGACGGGTTGATCACCGTCACGACGAGCGCGATCAGGAACGGCAGCGCCATCAGCGTGTAGGCCGACATGCGGCCCATCGCCGTCAGGCCGCGCACCTTGCGCGCGAACTGCTGGCGCTGGCGCACCGTCTCCGCGACGAGGTCGAACAGCCCGGCGAGCGAGCCGCCGATCTGCCGCTGGATCGTCACGGCCGTGATCACGAACGTGAAGTCGTTCGAGCCGACGCGGTCCGCCATGTTGCCGAGCGCGTCGTCCATCGGCCGGCCGAGCTGCGTCTCCGTCAGCACGCGGCGGAACTCCTTGGCGGCGGGGCCGTCGCCCTCCTCGGTGAGCGACTGGATGCCCTGCCGGAAGCTGTGGCCCGCCTTCAGCGAGGCGGCCATCGTGATCAGCATGTCGGGCAGGCCGTTCTCGAACGTGGTCACGCGCGACCGCGCCTTCAGGCCGACATGGCCGATCGGCAGCGCCACGCCGAGCCCGAACAGGAAGAGCGCGAGCAGCACGCCGCCGCCGAGCACGAACCCGAAGAACCCGAGCAGCAGGCCGAGGCCCGCGCCGATCGCGAGCAGCTCCGGTGCGCGGAGCGGCAGGTCGGCGCGCTCGATCAGCCGCTGCAGGCGGCGGAACTGGCGCAGGTTGCCGAATGTCGCCTCGACGTACGTGACGAACCGCTGGCGGAGCTGGGCGCTCGAAGCGCGGCCGCGTGCCTTGCGGTTCGCGCTCGGTGTGCCGAGGTGTGGCTCGAGGCGCGAGCGCAGGCGGCTCCCGCCGCGGGCTGCGAAGAAGACGCCGCACGCAAGCAGCACGAGGGCGCCGACGAGCGCGGCGACGACGAGCGTGCCGAGACGGCTCTCGTAGGCCGCGCTCGGGATGACGCCGGACGGCGAGTCGGCGGCGGAGGAGCCCGAGCCGGAGCCGAGCTCGACCGACCGCTCGACCGTGCCGGCGCCGGGGACTGTGACCTTGACGGCGACCTTGTCGCCGGGGCGGGCGGCCGTGACGAAGCGCACCTGCCACGTGCGCGAGAGCTCCTTCGCGATCGCCGCGTAGACGGCCGAGAGCTTCGCGCTCCTGCCGGTCTGGTGGTAGGTCCCGCCGCTCTCGTCCGCGAGGCGGCGAAGCGACTCGGGCTTGAAGTCGGGGCCGGCGACCGCGATGGGGTACACGGCCGCGTGCGCACGGTGGGCGGCCGCGATCGCGTCCTCGAGCGACGCGTCGCTCGAGACGTCGTGGCCGTCGGTCATGACGATGATCACGTGGCCGGGGCGGCGCTCCTTCGCGAGGCGCTGCGCCGCGAGGACGACGGCGTCGTAGAGCGCCGTGCCCTCCTGCGTGTCGGCCGACATGTCGCGCAGCGCGGCACTCGCGTCGACGTCCGACGCGGTGAAACGCGTCATCGCGACGGCGCGGTGGCCGAAGGCGATGACGCTGACGCGGTCGGCGTCGGACTTCGCGCGCACGAACGCCCGCGCGGCGGCGGCCGCGTTCGTGAGTGGCTTGCCGGTCATCGACTTCGAGCGGTCGACGACGAGCGCGACGCTCTTCGAGCGCGCGAGGTTCACGAGCTGCTGTCCGGCGGCCGACTTGCCGTTCTCCCACACGTGCGGCTTGCCCTTCGCGTGGTAGGTGACGATGGTCGCGCCGATCTCCGGGTAGCCGCTCGTGTCGACCGCGCCGACGCGCACGCCGGCGGCCGCCGAGGCGGGCAGCACCAGCGCGGCCGTCGCGAAGACGAGCGATCCGCTGCGCAGGACCTTCCACGGCCGGCGCTTCATTCGTACGCACCCCCGAAGCCGACCGACGCGAACGTCGGCCGCGACTGCTCGCCAGTGTCGGACGTGAAGAAGCTCGGCGGGAGGACGACGTTGTTCGCCGCGAGCTTCTCGAGGAAGTGCGGCTTCAGACCGGTCGACTGCAGCGGCGACAGGATGCGGCGCGAGGACGCGTTCGCCTCCGCCTCGTCCGGCGGCGCGGCGACGAAGATGTCCTGCAGCGTCACGACGTCCGCCTCCATCCCGAGCACCTCGGTGATCTGCGTGATGCGGCGCGAGCCGTCGACAAGGCGCTGGATCTGCACGAGCAGGTCGAACGCGCTCGCGATCTGCTCGCGGATCGCGCGGTGCGGGAGCTCGACGCCGGCCGTCATCACGAGCGTCTCGAGACGGGAGAGGGCGTCGCGCGGCGCGTTCGCGTGGATCGTCGTCAGCGAGCCCTCGTGGCCCGTGTTCATCGCCTGAAGCATGTCGAGCGTCTCGGCGCCGCGGACCTCGCCGACGATGATCCGGTCGGGGCGCATGCGCAGGGCGTTGCGGACGAGCTCGCGGATGCGGATCTCGCCGCTGCCCTCGATGTTCGGCGGGCGCGACTCCAGCGTGATGACGTGCTCCTGCTGGAGCTGGAGCTCGGCCGCGTCCTCGATCGTGACGATGCGCTCGTCGCCGGGGATGAACGCCGACATCGCGTTCAGCGTCGTCGTCTTACCGGTGCCCGTACCGCCGGAGATGAGGATGTTGAGCTTCCCGCGCACGCACGCGGCGAGGAACTGCGCCGACTTCGCGGTCAGCGTCCCGAACGAGATCAGGTCGTTGACCGTGTACGGGTCGCGGGAGAACTTCCGGATCGTGACCGTCGGGCCTGTCAGCGCGAGCGGCGGGATGATCGCGTTCACGCGGCTGCCGTCCGGGAGGCGAGCGTCGACCATCGGCGACGCCTCGTCGACGCGGCGGCCGACCTGCGACACGATCTTGTCGATGATGCGCATGACGTGCGCGTCGTCGACGAAGCGCACCTTCGTCCGCTCGAGCTTGCCGTTCCGCTCGACGAAGACGTTCTGCGCCCCGTTGACCATGACCTCCGTGACCGACTCGTCGCGGAGGAGCGACTCGAGCGGGCCGTAGCCGAGGATGTCGTCCGTCAGCTGGCGGACGATCTCGCGGCGCTCCTCGCGCGTGAGCGGCGTGCCGTCGACCGCGAGCTCCTCGGTCACCGCCTTGTAGACGTGGTCCGAGATGTCCTTCGCCCCCTCGCCCTTGAAGAGCTCGGGGCCGAGCTTCGCGATGCACGCGTGGTGGATGCGCGCCTTCAGCTCGCCGTAGGGGTCGGCGACAGGCGGCGGGGCGGCACCGACGGCCGGCGTGTCGAGCGCGATGACGCCGGTCTCGTCGACCGCCTCGCCCGTGCGAGAGAGTCTGTCGTGGAGCCCCATCGGTTACGACCTGGACAGGCTCAGGCCGCGGCGCTTGCGCGCCTGCTTGCCCTGGGCGGGGAGGACGGCCTTCGTGAGCTGCATGATCGACCGCGAGAAGTCGGCGCCCGGCTCCGCCAGGACCGCGGGGTTCCCGCGGTTCACCGACAGCGGCACGGTGCGCTCGCTCGGCACCTCGACGGAGATCTCCGCCTTCAGCGCCTCCTCGACCTCGCGCTTCTTGAGGCCGACGTTCGAGTTCGCGCGGTTGAGGATGAACCTGATGCGGCTCGGCGGGAACGACAGCAGCTCGAGCGTCTGGAGCGCGAGGCGGACGTTCTTCAGCGTCGGCACGTCGAGCCCGCACACGACGACGAGCTCGTCCGTGCGGTCGAGGGTCGCCAGCATCGGGCCGTGGAAGAACGGCGACGTGTCGACGATGATCACCTCGTACCACTCGCGGGCGACCTCGAGCAGGCGCGTGATCTTGCCCTCCGTCACGAGCTCGGCGTCCTCCGGGCGCAGCGGCGCGGGGAGGATGTCGAGGCCGCTCGGGTGCTTCGTCGTGTAGCCGGCGAGCTTCTCGAGGTCGAGCTCGCCCGGCGCGACGACGAGGTCGTAGATCGTCTTCTCGGGCTCGATCCCGAGCACGATCGCGGCGTCGCCGAACTGCAGGTCGAGGTCGAGCAGCAGCGTGCGCTTCGCGCGGTGCTTCGCGAACGCCGAGGCGAGGTTCGTCGCCGTCACGGTCTTGCCCGTGCCGCCCTTCGGCGAGAACACCGTCACGACGCGACCGTTGCGCGGCTGCGTTCCCGTGTGGAGCTGGCGCTTCGCGTGCGCGGCCTTGCGGATCGCGAACACGATGTTCTCCGTCAGCTGCGGGAGGAGCAGCACGTCCGCGACGTCGGCGTCGAGCGCCTCGTCGAGGAGCGAGCGGCCTTCGCCGGAGACGAGGAGGACGACCGGCGAGCGCGTCTGCTCGCGGATCGCCGCCACCTCGCCGGCGGGGAACACCGAGTCCCGCGTCGCGTGGACGACGCAGTCGAGGTGCCCGCCCGTCAGGACGCCGGTCGCCTGCGCGACGTGCTCGGCGCCGCCGACGACGTCCATCTGCTCGTGCGCCTCGAGCGCCTCGCGAACTGCCGCGAGCCCCTCGCAGTCGCCCGTGAAGTAGACGCGAACCTGGGTCTGCTCGCTCATCAGTGCTTCCCTTTCACGAGGCGGTTGTACTCGGCGTCCGACAGGCCGTCGAACGACGCGGTCGAGTTGTTCTCTGCACGCTCCGGGCTGTCGGCGGCGTCGACGACGGGGCGCAGCTGCAGCGTCCAGTCGGCGTTCTGCGTGGCGTAGAACAGGCGCTGGACCTGTGTGTCGGTCACGGCGAGCACGACGCTCGCGTCCGCGTTCGGGTCGACCTTGGACGTCGCCGAGCTGCTGGGCGCCTCGAGCACGAGCAGGTCGCGCAGGATGATGCGGCTGACGTGCGGCGGCTGCTCGAGCTTGCCGATGTTCGCGACCACGTCGACGTGGTCGCCGGTGCGGAGGATCCCCTGCAGCACCTGGTTCGGCTTGCCCGGGATCTGGATCGCGCGCTGCGTGCCCTTCAGCTGGCCCTGGATGCCCTGGGCGTTGACGTCGCTGAAGCGGCGCACCGTCACCTGCTCGCCGGCGTAGAGCGGCTCCTTCAGCAGCAGGTGCTCGATCTGGTCGGTGTTCGAGATGGCGCCCGCGACGACCGTGCGGCGCGTCACGTCGTTCGTCGTGATGAACTCTTTCTTGACGAGATCGCGGCCCGCCGTGCCGGCCGGGACGTCCTTCGTCGCGACGTAGACGCTCACGGTCGACTCGTCCTGGCGAACGTGGCGCTTGTAATTCGCGACGTAAAACATCGTCAGCATCGCAGCGATCAGCGCGAGGCCGACGGCAATGAAGATATTTCTCGTGCGATATGTCATTGCGTATCGGTCTTTCTCGTGTTGAATTCGCCGATGGATGCGGCGATGCGGACAATGGAAGTGCGGCTGGAACGATGGCTTGAGAGGGGAGAAGTCATTACTCGAGCCGTTCCGTCGTCGTGCTGTGCATCCAGCCGTCCTTGATCAGGACGCCGAAGATCTTGATCGAGTACTTGTAGGCACTCGCAACCGTCACGTCGCTGCCGGCTTTCGTCCAGTCGGTCGACGTGACGTTCACGGTCATCTTCGAAGAATCGAGATCCGCTGCCGCGAAGACGGCGGCCTTGGCCGCGGCGCCGTGGTCGCCGAGCAGGCGGCTCGTGGCCGCCTTCCGGGCCCCGGCCCGCGTCGCATCCGTCAGGCGCAGGTACTGGTTGTAGGCGATGCCGAGCTGGGCGATCGCCAGGAGAAGCACCAGCAGGAGCGGCGCGACGAATGCGAACTCGACCATGGACTGGCCACGTTCGTCTTTGGGATGGAGAGGGTGCGGCATCTGGCGGCGGGTTTGGATTGGAGAGAGCGCTGGGAGAGGGAGACGCGGGCGGGACCTCTGCGGATCAGGCCCCGCCCGCGAAGGCGGTGCTACGCGAGGTTGCTCGCGACGTCGCGGATCTTGGCGTCGAGACCGGTCTGAAGGGCGACGAACGCGCCGATGCAGAGGACGGCGACGAGCGCGAGGATGAGCCCGTACTCGGCCATGGCCTGACCCTCCTCGCGGCGCGTGAACAGGTACGCCCGCGTGATGAGGTTGTTCAGCATTGAATTCACCTCCTTTCGCGTCTTCGTCCACGCGCCCCGGCGCGTGTGAAAGGGAGAGAAATCGGTGGTGTGGACGACGGGGGTAGCGGTCACGAAATGGAGTCCCTTTGGTGCTCGGGGCCGGCGTGCCGCTACGCCTTGCCGTGTCTTGTTCGTTGTACGGTTTGCGTTCGGGTATTGAGAATCCCCTTCCGGGTGATTCTTGCGACAGGAGTCCGAAAATCCCCCTGAAGGGGTACGGTGCGATACCGTGACGCGATGCCCACGCTCAGAAAGGCCGACGGAACCGTCGTCTGTTCGCGCTGCGACGTCGCGAATACATCCCTCAAAAGGATGAAAGGTCTGCTCGGACGTTCGGGCCTGGATCCGGACGAGGGTCTGCTCTTCCCGGGGACCGGCTCGGTGCACATGTTCTTCATGCGCTTCCCGATCGACGTCGTGTTCTGCGACGCCGACCTGCAGGTCGTCGATGTCGTGCGCGATCTCCGGCCGTGGCGCGTCGCCCGCCGGCGCGGGGCGAAGAGCGCGGTCGAGCTCGCGGCCGGCGCGGCGCGGGGCGTCGCGGCGGGCGACCGCCTCGTGCTGGATAGCATCGACGCGTGAGCGCGGACCGTCTTCGCAGCCTGCTCGAGCGTTCGTTCCCGGACGCCGCCGAGCTCGACGTCGTCGACCGGACAGGCGGCGGCGACCACTTCCAGGTCGTCCTGACGGCGCCGTCGCTCTCGGGCCTCTCCCTCGTGGAGCAGCACCGGCGCGTCTACGACGCGCTCGCCGACCCGCTCGCGGACGGCACGATCCACGAGCTTCGAATCAAGACGAAGGGAACTACGTGAGCTACAGCGAGAAGATCAAGGAGATCATCGACGGCGAGCCGGTGGCGCTCTTCATGAAGGGCACTCCGCAGCTCGTCATGTGCGGCAACTCCGACCGCGCCCTGCGGGCGCTCCGCCGCGCGGGCGCCCCGGTCACGGCGGTGGACATCCTTCCCGACCCGCAGATCCGCCAGGAGCTGTCGGCCGTCTCGGGGTGGCCGACGATCCCGCAGGTGTTCGTGCGCGGCGAGCTCGTCGGCGGCGCGGACATCGTGGAGGAGCTGGAGGCCTCGGGCGAGCTCGAGGAGACGCTCCGCGCGCGCCTCGGCGACGACTACCGCGCCGAGGCCGACGAGAAGACCGTCTCGCTCGCGTAGGTATGCCACGGCGCGGCGGCGCGAGCCGCCGCGCCGTGTCTGCCGGACGCCTAGTGGACGCTCTCGTCGACGAGGCTCGAGGAGCCCTTCGACAGATCCTGCGCAATCGTCGCGTAGATCGTCTGGAGCTGGGACGCGCTCGGCGTCGTCAGGTAGTTCGCCGGGACGGTCGCGATCGCCCGGAGCGTGTCGTCGGGTGTGATCGAGGGCGACTCGAGGGCGTTCGTGTCGCCGTTGCGGCACCCGCCCGTGGAGCCGCCGTCGTTCACGGCGTAGCCGATCGAGTAGATGATCGTGCCCTTCGACTTCGCGGTGTTGGCCGAGGTCACGCCCTGGTGGCACGGCTGCGTGCGGTAGAGCTTGCCGGGCGACACGTTGTAAGGCGAGTAGGTCGGGCCGGTGTTCGCCGCACCGTCCGTGAAGAACACGATCACGTTGGGGACGCCCGCGCGGCCGTGGGCCTCGAGCTCGGCCTGCGCCGACTCGATCGCGTTCGCGTACGCGGTCTCCCAGGTCGTGAGCTTCGCCTTCAGGCAGTCGACCGTCGAGACGAGGTTGGAGGTCGTGTTCAGCGAGCCGTCCGACCGCTTGTAGTCCTGCGCGAGCGGCACGACGACGTAGGGATAGGTACTCGACGAGTAGTTCGCAGGGTCCGAGCACCGCTGCGAGACCGACGGCGCCGGCGGGAAGACGGCCAGGCCGATCTTCGCCGTGCTCGCGTCGAAGTACGACAGGAACGTCTTGATGCCCGTCTTCGCCTGAGTCAGCTCGGAGCAGTTGTTGTTGTTGCCGTTCGAGTCCTGGCACATCGAGTAGGTACGGTCGAGCACGAGCACGATGTCGACGGGCTTCGTCCCGCACGGCGAGCACGCGGTCGCCTTGGCCTTCAGGCTGATCGACTCGATGCCGACCACCCGCGCGAAGAACGTCGGCACGGACGCCGTCTCCTCGACCGTGATGGCGTTCACCGGGTTGCAGCCCGGGATCGAGGTCAGGCACTTCGTGGTCACGTTCTCCGCGACCGTCGTCGTGCCGACCAGCGTGTTCTTGCCCTTCGTCCCGTACGCCTTCGCGACGCTCTGGCTGGTCGTCGCCGACGGCAGCTCCTGCGCGCCGGCGAGCGCGGCGGCGTCGGCCGACGCCTGCAGCGCGCGGTGCTGTTTGTACGCGAAGCCGAGGTCGATCGCGAGCCCGGCGATCAGGAGCATCGGGACCATCGCGAAGACGACGATGATGAGCGCCTGTCCGCCTTCAGGCACGAGTCGGTGGAACGGGCGTAGCGGGCGCATCCGACCTCCAGGTTCAGCGGATGCCGCCCCTCCGCGATTACTTCGACACTGACCGTCGCAAGGTGGGGGCGGGCGCGCCCGCAGGCCACCCCCGTCCGGGTGATTTGGCCGTTACGCGGCGAGCGCCTCGAGCACGGTGTCGGCGTGCGTGTCGGGCTTCACGTTGCGCAGCACCTTCTTCACGGTGCCGTCCGTGTCGATCACGAACGTCGAGCGCTCGACGCCCATGTACGTCTTGCCCATGTACTTCTTCTCGACCCAGACCTCGTACTCGTCGGCGACGCGGTGCTCGGGGTCGGCGAGGAGTGTGAACGGAAGCCCGTACTTGGACTTGAACTTCTCGTGCGACGCCTCGCTGTCGGGTGACACACCGAGCACGACCGCGCCGGCCTGCTGGAACTCGCCGTACGCGTCGCGGATCCCGCACGCCTGTGCGGTGCAGCCGGGCGTGTCGTCCTTGGGGTAGAAGTAGAGGACGACGGGCTTGCCGCGCAGGGCGGACAGCTTGATCGTCTCGCCCGCGTCGCTCTGCAGCTCGAAGTCCGGGGCTGCCTTTCCTTCCTCGACCATGTCTTCCTCCTAGAAGTCGATCCGCATCACGACGCGGCGCGGAGTTGGGTGCGTGACCTGGGTGAAGCCGGCGGCCGCGAACATGTCGCGGCTGCCGACGTGCAGCTCGTCCCACGTGATCGTCGAGCCGGGCTGCGTGAGCATGGGGTATCCCTCGAGCGCTCGGGCGCCGCGGCTGCGCGCGAAGTCGACCGCCGCGCGGACGAGGGCGTGGCCGATCCCGCGGCGGCGGAAGCCCACTCGAGCGAAGACGCACGTCAGCGCCCAGACGCTCTCGTCGGCCTTGTCCTCCGCGCGGCCCTCCCACGGCACGCGGTTGTTGCGCAGGAGCCCGATGTAGGCGGGACGCGGCTCGACCGCGCACCAGCCGACCGGCTCGCCGTCGAGGTACGCGACGAGGCCGCTCGTCGACTTCGACCCGGGGTGTCCGCACGCGGTCTGCGTGCGCAGCCGGTCGGCGCGTTCCTCCACCGGGAACTTCCGAAAGGCCTCCTTCGGCCGCAGCTTGAACCGCTGGCACTGGCAGAAGGCAGCGGCGCCGCGCTCGCCGAACACCGTCTGGAGGTCGTCGCAGCTCGCCTCGTTGGCGGGGCGGATCGCGAGCTCCAGATCGGCTGCCGGCTGGCCGGGTGCGATGACGAATCCTCTCGGTAGGGTGCGCCGGACGATGCTAACGGCGCATCACCTCAACGCATTCCTCGTCATCGGCTCGTGCGTCGCCGCGGCGGTCGCGGCGTTCTGGGCGCGCCGCCGCGGCGCCGGACGGAGCGTCGCGCAGCTGCTCGCGCTCGTGCAGACGGTCCTCGTCGCGCAGGTCGCCCTCGGCCTGCTGCTCCTGTCGGACGACCGCCGCGCCCCCGACCGGCTGCACTACGCCTACGGGACGTTCGCGCTGCTCGCCGTGCTCTCGCCCTGGCTGTACGCGCCGGACGACCCGCGCGCGCGGCTGCTCTGGTTCGGCTGCGCGACGGCGATCGCCGGCGCCCTCGCCGTGCGCGCATGGATGACCGCATGAGCCCGCTCGTCCGGAACCTGCTGATCCTCGCGGCGATCTCGGTCGCGATCGTGGTGCTGAACCAGGAGACGTCCCTGGTGACGGCGTCGCGGCTCCTGCAGATCGCGTTCGTGATCGCGATCGCTGCCGTCGCGTACCTCGTGTGGCGCGACTTCGGCCGCCGCGAGATCGCGCTCTGGCCGACGAGCCAGCAGTACGTCTTCTACGGCGCGTGCGGCCTCTTCCTCGTCGACCTCGCTTGGTTCTTCTACTCCCATCCGAGCGGCCCGGACGCGCTCGTGTTCTTCCTCGTGGCCGCCGCGTGCGTGTACGCGGCGTGGCGCGTCTGGCGGCGGCAGACGACCTACGGCGGCTCGGCATGACGTGTCAGGACCGGCGCTCGAGGTCGGCGAGCAGACGGACGTGCGGGCTACGCCCGCGCGTCCTGAAGGGGCGCCGACGAGCGGCGCCTAGCCTCCACGCGCGTGCCGAGGCCGTCGAGGCGGTCGAGCGCCTCGCGGACGGGCATCAGCTGGCCGACGAAGATCGGCGTGTCGCGCTCGGTGTAGCGCGAGGCCTCCGAGTCGCGCAGCCGGAGCATCAGGTGCATGAAGTCGGCCGGCTCGTCGCACTCGAACGCGGTCATGAACTCCTGGTCGTCGATCCCGAACGAGTACGTCGTGTGGTTGTGGATCGTCGGGAACTCCTCGCGGCCGATGCGGATGTGCTCGTCCATCGCGCGCCGCCGGTCCTCCTCGGGGAGCGCGTACCAGGGGCGCACCTTCACGAACGGGTACACGACGAGGTACGGCGAGCCCTTCGGCGTGATGCGGCGGGCACGCCGCGCAGAGGTGTACTCCGACGCCTTCGTCGTCGCGAGGTACGAGTACGGCGTCTCGAGCCACGCGGCGAGCGGGGTCGCGTTCAGCGAGGCGCCGAGCTCGCCGAGGTCCTCGTAGCGGCTCGTGATCTTCCAGAGGAAGAAGTCCGTCTCGGGCCGCACGCCGGCGGTCGAGTACGTGCGGAGCGTGTCGAAGCGCGGCGTGAACTCGTCGATCACGTCTGCGAAGGCGTCCTTGGCGGCGGCGCGCTCCTCGACCGGGAGCTGCCGCCACTCGCGCGCGACGCGGAAGAACGTGTACGCGACGTACTGACCCTCCACGCGGCTCATGCTACCGAGGGCACCTCGGGTCGTCCGCCGCGTCCCGGACGGGCGCGAAGCTCGACTTCGGCGACCCGTCCGCGTACCGCGGGCCGCTCTGCAGGCCGCGTAGATCGCGCTCGTCCGTGACGTGGAAGAGGAAGAGCATCCGCACGGTCCGCTGGCAGGCTGCGGCGGCGATCGCGTCCTGGTAGTAGCGGGCCTGTGTGGGCTCGTCGACCGTCGTCGCCGGCTCCGTGCCGGTGTACAGCGCCGCCTTCGCAGGCGGGATCGCCGTCTCGACGCCGTACTCGCCGTACACGATCGGGAGGCGGCGCGCGGGCTGCGCCGTGCCGCCGAATGCGCGGCCGAGGAGTCGCACGAGCTTCCCGTAGTCGGCGAGCCCGATCGTCGTCGAGCGGGGGTGCGCGAGCGTCGGCGGCACGCGCGCGTTCTCGCCGTACGGGTGCATGGAGAGCATGTCCATGATCGGCCGGTCACGGCCGCTCGCGCGGTAGGCCGCGCCGAGGTCGAGGAGGAACTGCGTCGGCGAATGCGTCTGCCGTGGGGCGTCCGGGTCGTCGCTGCCGCGCGCGGACAGACCCGCGCCGATCACGTTCACGTCTTCGTCCACGTCCTTCAGCGCGTCGTAGGTGCGCCCGAGCAGGCGCTCGAACGCGACGGCGGCGGCGTCGCCGCCGTTCTCGTCGAACTGCGGCATCCAGAACAGGTTCAGGTTCGGCTCGTTGCCGACGATCACGTCGCGCACGTCCGGCAGCCGCCGCGGGATGGAGGCCGCGAACGCGGCGTAGTCCGCCTGGTCAGCGTCCGAAAGGGGCGTGTCGCGACTGAAGGAGTAGACGGCGACGACGGGCTTGATGTCCTCGTCGACGGCGGCGTCGACCGCGGCGCCGAGCGCACCGATGTCGACGGGCTCGCGCAGGCCGCGCGTCCACACGGCGCTCAGGACGATCGCGTGCATGCCGCTTTCGCGCGCGAGCTTCATCTCGCGCTCGGGCGCGCTCTTCGCGGCGTCCTCGACGGCGCCGACGACGAATCTCGGCTCGCCGCCGCCCCCGCCGACGCAGCTGGGGAGACCGGCGAGGACGAGGACGGCTAGCGCCGCGCGGAGAGCCACTCGGCCATCTTGTCCGCGGCGCTCGAGAGCGTGTCGCCGGCGTCCTCGAAGAGCTTGCGGAAGCGGTCGCGGTAGTGCCGGTACGCGTCGTCGGCCTGCGCGCTCGCGTCGACCGGGTCGCCGCGCTTCGGATACACGCCGGAGATGATCCGGTCGTACGCGCCGGAGCGCACCCAGTCCTGCAGCTCGGCGACCCGGCGGACGGGGTCGGAGTGCGTCTGGCCGAGCTGCGCGCGCAGGCGGGCGAAGCGGTCCCACGTCGACTTCCACTCGTGGTAGTCCTGCGCCTGCCGCAGGAACGCGTCGAGGCTGAGCTCCTTCGACGAGCGGCCGCCGGCGATCACCATCAGCGTCCGGCACGTCACGAGCGGCTGACGGTTCACGAGCGCCGACGCGCGGTCGCTCGAGAGCTCGGCCGCGCGCGACCACTCGAGCAGCGCCGAGCGGATGCCGACCAGCGGGAGGCCCGCGAGCGGCGGGATGCGTCCGACCGGCATGAGCTGGAGCAGGATCAGGAGCGCCGTCTGGTACATGACGTGGTCGCTGAGGATGTGCGCGACCTCGTGCGCGAGCACCGTCTGCAGCTCGTCGTCGTCGAGCAACCCGAGCGCGGCCGAGTTGACGACGATCATCGGCTTGCCCGAGCCGACCGCCGCGGCGTTCGCGAACGGCACCTGCGAGACGTAGACGTCGTACGTCTCCGGCATGTCGAGCGTCGCGAGCACCTCTTCGTAGCGCGACCAGATGTCCGGCAGCTGGTCGGGGCCGAGGCGCACCGACCCCGCGAGGAAGCCCTGGCGGTACGCGCGCTCGTAGCTGAACTCGATCAGCTTCCGGACGACCGCGTCGATGCCCGGGATGGACTGCAGCGCGGCCGTGGCCGCCCGGTCGGCAGGGTGCTCGTACGCCTTCGGCGAGATCTCCTTCAATCGCCGCGGGAGGAGCTCGGTCACCGGCCGGAGCGTACCGTCGCCGTCGCCGCTGGACCGGCGTTCATCGTCGCCGTCGCGCGGACGGTGGCCGTGTGCGTACCGGAGCGGGGCACGGCCGGGAAGCGCACGGTGGTCTTGCGTCCGCCGGTCGCGCGGCCCTGCGCGCCCCGCCCGTCGAGCATGAGCGCGTAGGCGCAGTCGAGCGAGCACGTGAAGACGACCTTCAGGCCGCGCGGGAACGCGCGGGCGACCGCGACGGTCACCTTCGGCGTGAGCTGCATGCCGGGACAGCGCGCGACGACGCCGCGCCGCACGGCCGACGCCGCCTCGCGCACTGCGTACATGCTCGGCTTTGGCGCGCCGTCGGCGTAGAACTGCCCGGCCTGCGTGCCGGTGCGGTCGCCGTCGTCCTGCACCCGCGACAGCCAGACGCCCGCGACGTTCGGCTGGCAGAACGCGGTCGTCAGCGCATCGCGGTAGACGCGCGCCTGCGTCGAGACGTCGACCGGCCGCGTCGCCGGCCACTCGCCGCCCGTGTAGCGCGCGGCCTCCGCGCGCGGCTGCGTCGACTCGACGCCGAGCTCGTCGTAGACGATCGGCAGCGTCGAACCCGGCTGCGCGGTGCCGTCGAACGCCGAGGCGAGCGCGGCGACCGTCGCGGCGTACGCGCCCGCGAGCTCGGGCGCCGTCGACGAGTCGGGCGGATAGGCGTGAAGCGACAGCGCGTCCATCACCGGCGCCGCGCGCCCGGAGGCACGGTACGCCGCTCCCATCCCGGCCAGGAGAGCGGACGGCGACTGCGTCCCGGGCAGCTCCCGCGGCGCGAGCGCGCCGCCGACGACGCGTGCCTTCGGACGCACCGCCTTCAGCGCGTCGTACGCGCCGGCGAGCAGCGCCACGTAGGCACCCGCGGAGCCCGCGTCCTGCGGCACCCACCAGCGGTCGGAGTTCGGCTCGTGGCCGACGACGAAGTCGGCGACGTACGGCCAGCGGCGCGCGGCGTCGGCGGCGAAGCGCGCGAAGGCCGCACGGTCGGCGTCCGCGAGCGGCGTCGCCGCGGGGTCGGCCGGCACGAGCGCCAGCACCGCCCGCACGCCGGTGAACTGCGCGGCGCGAACCGCGTTTCCGGCGCCGAGCACGTCGTCCGGTGCCACCACGGTCTGTCCGGGTGACCACGTCACGGTCAGCCGGATCGTGTCGAGCCCGGCGAGCTTCACCTTGTCGAGGTACGCCTTCGCGAACGCGTAGTCGGGCTGTTGCGCCGCGTCGTCGGCCGTGCCCACCGCGAGCGACGGCCCGCCGGCGCGTGCGACCGGCGCGAGCACGCACACGGTGAGCACGACTGCCGCCC
The DNA here is from genome assembly GCA_046731555.1 of Actinomycetota bacterium. Classification (GTDB taxonomy): domain Bacteria; phylum Actinomycetota; class Thermoleophilia; order Gaiellales; family Gaiellaceae; genus PALSA-600. The sequence continues at coordinate 14,832 of JBKPLI010000171.1, forward strand.
CGCGCCTCACCGGGTCAGCGTACCGAGGGCCGTGGCTAGGCTGGCCGGGTGCCGGCTACGGCGATTCCGGAGCAGCTGAAACGGGTCCCGCAAGGGCCCGGCGTCTACCTGTTCCGGAACGACCGCGGCGACGTCCTGTACGTCGGCAAGGCCAAGTCGCTGCGCCCGCGCGTGCGGCAGTACTTCCAGGCGGGCCGTAGCGACACCCGCGCCGGGATCGACCAGCTCGTCGGCCGCGTCGCCGAGATCGAGACGATCGTGACGCAGAACGAGGTGGAGGCGCTGCACCTCGAGCAGAACCTCGTCAAGCGCCACCGGCCGCCGTTCAACGTGCGCCTGCGCGACGACAAGTCGTTCCCGTACATCGCGGTCACCGTCGAGGACGACTATCCACGCGTCATGTTCACGCGCGAGCGGCACCGCCGCGGCGTCGTCTACTTCGGACCGTACGCGAATGCGAAGAAGGTGCGCGAGACGCTCGACACGCTCAACCGCATCTTCCGCTACCGCCCGTGCGAGGGGCCGCAGCCCGGCCGGCACAGCGGCATCCCGTGCCTCGATTACCACATCGAGCGCTGCTACGCCCCCTGCGTCGGCTACATCTCGAAGGAGGACTACCGGAAGCTGATCGACGACGTGATCGAGTTCCTGTCCGGGAACGACAGGCCGATCCGGCGCCAGCTCGAGGAGGAGATGCGCCGCGCGGCCGCCGACGAGCGGTTCGAGGATGCTGCGCGGTACCGCAATCGCCTCTTCGCCGTCGACCGGCTCGCGGAGCGGCAGGCCGTCGAGCGCAAGTCGATCGGGACGATCGACGTGATCGGCGTGGCCGTCGGGCCGGACCGCGCCGCCGTGCAGGTGTTCCCGCTGCGGGAGGGCCGGATGGTCGACCGCTACTCGTTCCACCTCGAGAACGCGGCCGGCGAGGAGGTGGGGGAGGTGCTCGAGCAGTTCTGCCTCGAGTACTACGGCTCGGCGCCGTCGATCCCGCCGCAGATCCTCGTGCCGCGCGGCGCCGGCGACACGGCGCCGCTCGAGGAGTTCCTGTCCGAGCTGCGCGGCTCGCGCGTCGAGGTGCGCGCGCCCGAGCGCGGCGAGAAGCGGCGGCTGCAGGAGCTCGCGCAGCAGAACGCCGGGCTCGCGCTGCAGTCGGAGACGTTCATGGCCGAGACGAAGCGGCTGCGCCGCGTCGAGGCGCTCGAGGAGCTGCGCGAGCAGCTGAACCTCGAGTCGCTGCCGATCCGGATCGAGTGCTTCGACATCTCGAACATCCAGGGGCAGGAGATCGTCGGCTCGATGGTCGTCTTCGAGGACGGCATCGCGAAGAAGGCGCACTACCGCAAGTTCGCGGTCCGCGACCAGGAAGGGCAGGACGACTTCGCCGCGATGGCCGAGGTGATCTCGCGGCGGTTCGCGCGGCTCGAGGCGGGCACGACGGCCGAGGACTACGACGAGGGCTTCGCGACGGCGCCGAACCTCGTCGTCATCGACGGCGGCAAGGGCCAGCTCTCGGCCGCGCTCGCGGCGATGCAGGCGTACGACCTGCCGCGCGTCGCGGTCATCTCGCTCGCGAAGCGGATCGAGGAGGTGTTCGTGCCCGGCAGGGCGGACGCGATCGTGCTGCCGGAGCACTCGCCGGGCCTGCAGCTCCTGCAGCGCATCCGCGACGAGGCGCACCGGTTCGCGGTCACGTTCCACCGCCGCCGCCGCGACGCCGCCTCGCGCGAGTCGATGTTCGACCAGCTCGAGGGCGTCGGCCCGGTCCGCCGGCGCGCGCTGCTGCAGTACTTCGGCTCGGCCGAGCGCATCCTCGCGGCGTCGCAGGAGGAGCTCGAGGGCGTGCCGGGCGTCCCCGCGAAGACCGCGCGCAGCATCTACGCGCAGCTGCACAGGGCCGGACGGGCCTGAGCACCGGCGAGCTCGTCGGCCCCGCGGCAGCGTGGCACGTCCTGCGCCAGCGCGACTTCGCGCTCTACTTCGCGGGCAACGCGGCGTCGGCGAGCGGCACGTGGTTCCAGAACCTCGCGGCCTCGATCCTCGTCTTCCGCCTCGCCGGCGGCGGCGCGCACGCGACGTTCCTGCTCGGCGTCCTCAACTTCGGCCAGTTCATCCCGGTACTCGTGCTGTCTCCGTGGGCGGGCGCGGTCGCGGACCGCCTCGACCGCCGCGTCGTGACGCTCGTCGCCCAGTCGGTCGCGGCGGCGCTGAGCACGATCCTCGCGCTGCTCGCGTGGACCGGCCACGTCGACGAGTGGACCGCGATCGCGTTCACGCTCGGTGCCGGCGTCACGTCCGCGTTCTCCGCGCCGGCGCAGCTCGCGCTCATCAGCTCGCTCGTCGACGAGGAGGACGTGCCGCAGGCGGTCGCGCTGAACTCGATGACGTTCAACCTCGCGCGCGCGATCGGCCCCGCGATGGCCGCGCTCGCGATCGCAACCCTCGGCATCCCGGCCGCGTTCCTGCTCAACGCGTTCTCGTACCTCGTGCTCGTCGTCGCGCTGCTGCTCGTCCACCCGCGGCCGCAGGAGCGCGCCGCGCACGCGACGGTGCGCGAGAGCCTGCACCTCGTCCGCAACGACCCGCGGCTCGCGGTCTACCTCCTGATCGTGATGGCCGTCGGCTTCGCGTCCGACCCGGTGAACACGGAAAGCCCGGCGTTCGCGAACGAGTTCGGCAAGCCCGACACGTGGGCGGGCGCGCTCATCGGCGCGTTCGGCGCCGGGGCGGTCACGGCCGCGTTCCTCGTCGCGGGCCGCGTCGCCGGCTCGCGGAGGCGCATGGCGCTGACGCTCGCGCTCTGCGGCGGCGGCATCGTCGTCTACTGCCTGACGCCGTGGTTTCTGCTCGCTCTCGTGCCGCTCTTCGTCGCCGGCTTCGGCTACCTCGCCTCGAACACGTCCGCGACGTCGCGCCTCCAGCTCGGCGTCGCCGAGAACCAGCGCGGGCGGATCATGGCGCTGTGGTCGATCGCGTTCCTCGGCCTGCGGCCGTTCGCGTCGATCGTCGACGGCGCGCTCGCCGCCGCGTTCGGCGTCCGCGTCGCCGGGATCGTGCTCGCGCTGCCCGCGCTGCTCGGGGCGCTCGTGATCCTGTTGAGGCTCAGGCGGTGAGGGTCGCGAAGACGACGTCGAGCGCGCGGCCGACGTTGCCGTCGCGGAGCGAGTCGACGAGCCGCCGCTCACCCCCCAGTCCGACACGCGCCTGCATCAGCTCGGCGACGCGCTCGTCTGGGACCCCGGCCGACCGTGCCGCTGCGATCGCCTGCGGGATCCCGTCGAGAACGCGCCCGTGGTCGTCGAACTGCCAGGCCGGATACGCGTAGCCGCCGTTCCGCCGCACGCCGAGCACCTGACCTGCGCGCCGCATGCGCTCGAGCGCGTGCGGATCGCGGCCGAGCCGGACTCCGAGCCACGAGGATGAGAGTGCGTATTCCATGGCGCGCAGGCTACGGTCGGGCGGCCGCCGTGGCGTCGGCCGCCCGAACGATTTGCACGTCGTCCCCGAGGACTATGCGACGACGAGACGACCGGGCCGCGCTGCTCGCCGACTACTGGTCGGCCGCGTTCGCGCGCGAGTGGAGGCGCATCGCGCCGCACCTCGCGCGGGCGGTCGTCGACGCGGGCCGGACGATGGCGCGCGACGGCGTCTACGGGCTGCTCGGCACGCTCTCGCGCCGGCTGCGCGTGTTCCCGGAGCGCGAGGAGCTCGTGCTCGCGCTGCCGCACCACCATCGGGTCGAGCCGACCGAGCGGAATCCGCTCGTGCTCGTCCCGAGCGTCTACGTGTGGCCGCACGTGAACGTGAACTGCGACGCGCCGGCGCCGCTCGCCGTCGTCTATCCGGCGCCGTTCGCCGCCGACGACGCGCGGCCGCGCCTCCCCGACGGCGAGCTGCTCCGCCTGCTGCGCGCGCTCGCCGACGACACGCGCCTGCGCGCGCTGCGGCTCATCGCGGAGCGCCCGCGGTCGACGCAGGAGCTCGCGCCGCTCGTCGGGATCAGCGAGGCCGGACTCTCGAAGCACCTCCGCACGCTCGCCCACGCAGGCGTCCTCGAGGCCAACCGGGAGGGCTATTACGTCGTCTACAGTCTCCGGCCGGACCGGGTCGCGCCGCTCTCGGCCGCGCTGCTTACGTTTCTCGGAAGGGAGCCCAGCTGAAGAGGATCCTGCTCCTCGCGACGCTCGTCGCCCTGCTCGCCGGGTGCGGCGGATCGTCGGAGTCGAACGGCACGACCACGACGACCGCGGCGACGCCGAGCCCGGCGCGCGCACTCGACGCGCTCGTGCGCGCGGCGCAGGACGGCGACGCCGCGGCGATGCGCCGGCTGCTGACCGCGGACTCGCGCGTGCAGCCGACCGAGCTGAGCGAGGGCCTCGGCACGTTCTCCGCCCACCGCGCGCGTCGGCTCTACCTCGGCGGCGACTGGGCGGTCGCGGCCGTGTCCGGGCTCCGCACGGTGGAGGGTACGCGCGAGCGCGGCGCGTACGCGGCGGCGCTGAAGCTCGTCGACGGCCGCTGGCGCGTCGACCTCTCGCAGCGCGTGCGCGTCCGCATCCTCGGGCCCGATCCGGGCTCGACCGTCGGGCCGATGCCGCAGGTCGCGGCCGAGGTCACCGCGCCCGACCCGCTCGCCGAGAGCGGCCTCTGGGTCGACGGCCTCGCGCTGCAGGTCAAGGGCGGCGGCACGCCGCGGCGCGGGACGATCTACGGCGCGCCCGCGAGCGACCTCGCGCCCGGCCCGCACACCGCGGTCGCCTACGCGCGCACCGCGCGCAACGGCACGGCCGTCGCGTGGACGTTCCGGGTGCGCTAGAAGTCCCCGCCGCCTCCGTCGCCCCCGCCGAAGTCCCCGCCCCCGAAGTCGCCGCCGCCGAAGTCTCCGAAGTCGCCGCCGTCGCCCTCGCCGCCGTCGTCCAGACCGCCGCCGCCGACGGGTGCGCCCCAGCCGCCGAAGCCGCCGCCGATCAGCTCGCCGACGAGCAGCCCGGGAAGGAAGCCGCCGAAGTACCCGCCGAAGTAGCCGGGCGCCGACCAGTACGGGACGCTCCGGCCGCCGGCGAGCACGTGCCTCGACTCGGGCTCCAGCCCGTCGTCGATACGCGTCGCGCACGCGGCGCACGCGGGCACCTCGCGCGGCGTGCCGCCGTCGGGCGCCCACTCGACGTCGCGCACCGACGGGCCGTGGCGCGGGTCGAAGAAGCACGCGGGCCGGCGCTCCGGCGGCGCGCGTCCCTCGAGCCGCGCCTTCGCGCTCGTCATCAGATATCGCCCCTCGTCGAGGGCCTTCGCGACCGGCTCGAGCTGGCCCGGCGTCCGCGCGCGGTCGAACGCCTGCGACGCCTGCCCGTACTGCTCGAGCGCGGCAAGGTAGTCGCGCTTCGCGGCCGGCTCGCGCTCGACGTCGTCCTCCAGCTCCGAGACGTCGTCGGCGAGCGCGACGAGATCCTCGCGCGCCGCCTCCTTCACCTCGGCGAGGTCCTCGCTCTGCGCGCGCCGCCTGCGCAGCACCCGGTAGAGCACGAAGACGCCGGCGCCGACGATTGCGATCGGCCACCACGGGATGCCGCCACCGCCGCCGCCTTTGTCGTCGTTCGCCCGCGCGGCGCCGACACGGTCGACGAAGTCGACGAGGGTGGAGGCGAGCCCGTTCTCGTGCTGCGCCTCGAACGCCTTCGTCGCGAGGCGCGGCGCCTCGCCCGCGTCGAGACCGGTGCTGCCCGTCGCGCCCGCGCGGAACTGTCCGCCGGCGACGATCGCGTACACGCCTCGGCGGTCGACCTGGTGCGCCAGCTCGCTCAGCGCCTCCGTCGCGTCGCCGCCCGCCTCCTTGCGCGCGGCGGCCGGCAGGACCGCGACGTAGATCGGCCCGTCGCCGCGCCCCGCGATCGCGTCCTCGAGCCCCTGCTTCTCGGCCGCGGTCAGCGTCGGGTCGGCCTGCGGATCGACGTAGACCGGGTCGTTCCGGAGTGCCGCCGCGGCGCGGTCGAGGATCTCGCCCGCCTGCGCGGCGGGGGCGAGCGTCAGCGCGAGGAGGGCCGCGACGAGCGCGACGCGCACTACGTCCCGGCGCCGTCGTCCCCGGCGAGGAACGGGTAGCGGTAGTCGCGCGGCGGCAGGAACGTCTCCTTCACCGTGCGCGGGCTGACCCAGCGGATCAGATTCCACATCGAACCGGCCTTGTCGTTCGTGCCGGACGCGCGCGAGCCGCCGAACGGCTGCTGGCCGACCACGGCGCCGGTGGGCTTGTCGTTGACGTAGAAGTTCCCCGCCGCGTAGCGCAGGCGCGCCTGCGCGTCGTCGATCGCGCTCCGGTCCTCCGAGAACACCGCGCCGGTGAGCCCGTACGGCGCGGTCTTGTCGATGAGGTCGAGCGTGTCGTCCCAGCGGTCCTCGTCGTAGACGTATGTGGTCACGACGGGGCCGAACAGCTCGTCCTTCAGCAGCCGGAAGTCCGGGTCGCGCGTCTCGATCACGGTCGGGTCGACGAAGAACCCGCGCGAGTCGTCGTACCCGCCGCCGACGACGACCTCGGTCCGGTCGTGCTTGCGCGCCTCCTCGATCGCCTCGCGCTGCGTCGCGAACGAGCTGCCGTCGATCACCGCGCCCATGAAGTTCGAGAAGTCCGTCACGTCGCCGACGCGGATCGAGGAGACCTCCTCCGCCAGCCGGTCGCGCAGCTGCGGCCAGATGTTCGACGGCGCGTACACGCGCGACGCCGCCGAGCACTTCTGGCCCTGGTACTCGAACGAGCCGCGCAGGATCGCCGTCGCGACCGCGTCGACGTCCGCCGAGGGGTGGGCGACGATGAAGTCCTTGCCGCCGGTCTCGCCGACGATGCGCGGGTAGTTCCGGTAGCGCTCCATGTTCGACGCGACCGTGCGCCACATGCCGTTGAAGACGGGTGTCGAACCCGTGAAGTGGATGCCGGCGAGGTGCGGGCTCGAGAGCGCCGTGTCGCCGATCGTCGCGCCGGAGCCGTAGACGAGGTTCACGACGCCGTCCGGCAGGCCGGCCTCCTGCAGCAGGCGCATGAGGTAGTGCGCGCTGAGCATCGCGGTGCCGGCCGGCTTCCAGACGACGACGTTGCCCATCAGCGCGACCGACGTCGTCAGGTTCGCCGCGATCGCCGTGAAGTTGAACGGCGAGACCGCGAACACGAAGCCCTCGAGCGGCCGGTACTCCAGGCGGTTCCAGATCCCGGGCGACGACTGCGGCTGCTCCGAGTAGATCCGCGTCATGAACTCGACGTTGAAGCGGAAGAAGTCGATCGACTCGCACGCCGCGTCGATCTCCGCCTGGTGCGCGGTCTTCGACTGGCCGAGCATCGTGGCCGCGTTCAGCGTGTCGCGCCACGGCCCGGAGAGCAGCTCGGCCGCGCGGAGGAGGACTGCCGCGCGCTCCTCCCACGGCCAGCGCGACCAGTCCTTCCACGCCTCGGCCGCCGCGTCGATCGCCTGCTGCACGTGCTCCGCGCTGCCCTGGTGCACGTCGGCGAGGACGTGCTCCTTGTCGTGCGGCATGACGGCCGGCTTCGTGTCGCCGGTCGTGACGTCCTTGCCGCCGATCACGAGCGGCACCTCGGGGCGCTCGTTGCGCATGTGCTCGAGCCGGCGCTGGACGCTCGCGCGTTCGGGGCTGCCCGGCGCGTAGTCGCGAACGGGCTCGTTGTAGGCGGCCGGGGGCCTGGAGATCGCGTGCGTGCTCATGGCGGTACCTTAGTCGCCCGCCGGCCCCGTTCCGGCAGGCTAGGCGGCCGGCGGCGCAGTCGACTCGCGGACGACGAGCTTCGTGTGGAGCTCGATGCGCGTCGCGTCGACGCGCTGGTTCTCGACGAGCCGGTTCAGAAGGCTGACCGCGATGCGCGCGATCTCGGCCAGCGGCTGGCGGACCGTCGTCAGCGGCGGGACCGAGAGACGTGCCTGGAGCGTGTCGTCGAACCCGACGACCGAGAGGTCCTCCGGGATGCGCAACCCGCGGGCGCGCGCGGCGACCATCGCGCCGACCGCGACCTCGTCGTTGAACGCGAAGATCGCCGTCGGGCGGTCGGAACGGTCGAGCAACTCGCCGGCCGCTTGCTCGCCGCCGTCGTACTTGAAGTTCGACGGCACCTCGAGCGACGGGTCGGGCG